>NZ_JALPSX010000011.1:0-165755 GCF_023217995.1 Agromyces sp. C10
CCCGGTCGCTCGAGGCGGACCGATCAGCCGGGGCTGTTCTGTTCTCCATCCGGTGATCCACTGGGGACCGTTCCGGACGCTTCGAACCCGGACGATCGAGTCGTCATCAGGTTCGGGATTGTTCGTGCCGCTTGAGGAGGAGAAGCTCTCTCGCTTCTCTCGCTCCTGTGGGGCAACGAATGAATACTTTACGTATCTCCGGGGGCTGCTGCAACTCGGCCCTGCATCCCGGGCGTGTCGCCCGTCATTCGGCCCATTCCGGGGCATCCGAGCCCCACGCATGCGGTGGGCTCCCCCACTCCATCGGCCCCGCCGGGGAGGCGATCGCGGGCACCGCGATCCGCTGGGTGCCGGCCGGCCCTGCGAGGTCGACGGCGAGGGCCTCGCGGGCGGCGTCGTCGAATGACCGCGCGCTGGCGGAGCCGTTCCGTCGCGGAAGGCGCAGCAGCTCGGCCGCGGTCCGGCGGAGGAGAGTCGCGCGAGGAGGCTGCCGCCCTCGAGCCGGCGGCGGTCGAGCAGCGAGCAGATCGCCGCGGCGAGCAGGTACCCGGAGGCGTGGTCCAGTGCCTGGGCGGGCAGGGCGCCGGGGGCGCCGTCCGTGCCCTCGATCAGGGCGATGCCGCTCGCCGCCTGGACCAGGCTGTCGAATCCGCCTCGGCGTGCCGCGTCGCCCTCGTGACCCCAGGCCGAGAGCTGTCCGACCACGAGACCCGGATGGCGCGCGGCGAGGCTCGCCGGGTCGAGGCCGATCCCGGCCAAAGAGTTCGGCCGGTACCCGAGCACGACCACGTCGGCTTCGGCGACGAGTGCGTCGAGTCGCGCCGCGCCGTCGGCCGTGCGCGCGTCGAGGAGCGCCGTCCGCTTGCCGGGCCCGCCCTCGAGGTGCTGCCAGCCGAGCTCGGCGGGCTCGGGCGGGTCGATGCGGAGCACCTGGGCACCGAGCAGCGCGAGCGTGCGCGTCGCGACCGGTCCCGCGATCACGCGCGTGAGGTCGAGGACCCGGATCCCCGCGAGGGGCAGCGGGCCGGCCTCCGATCCGGTCGGTGGCCGAACGGGCGCGTCGCCGAGCTGGACGAGCTCGATCAGCGGCCCGGACGCCAGGCGCGCGTCCGCGGCCGGATCCTCGGGCTCGACGACGACGCACATGCCGCCCGCCTCGGTCACCTCGGCGGCGAGCTCGCGGGCCCCGCGCTCGGCGACGGCCGCGTCGACCAGCGCCGGCACCGCGGCATCCGCGTTCGACAACCCGAGGACGCGGCGCAGTGCGGCCGCATGGTGCGGGTAGTTGCCATGCGTGCGCACCCAGCCGTCGCGCGCACGTCGGAACCCGGAGAGCGGTGACCAGACTTCGGGCGCGACGCCGTCGAACCGCGCCACCCGCTCGCTCTGGAAGACGCCGGCGATCCGGTCCCCGTCGAGCCGGATGGATCCCGGCGTGGCGGCGTGCGCCCATCCGGCGAGACTGGCGGCGGCGACGGAGGCCACGGCGAGGGCCGACACGTCGAGCCGCGCGGGGAGCGGCGCGTCGGGCAAGGGCGCGAGCAGCGCCAGTTCGCCCTCGTCGCGGCCGAGCTCGGACCACACCCGTGCGAGAAGGCGATCGGCGGCTTCTCGCGTCATGGCTGCCTACCGGACGAAGACGCCCGCGAGGGTCTTCTTGCCGCGACGGAGCACCGCCATGCCGCCGGACGCGACGCGGTCGGCGATGGTGGCGGCATCGTCGTCGATGCGCGCGTTGTCGAGCGAGACGCCGCCCTGCGCGATCGCGCGCCGGCCCTCGCTGAGGCTCGACACGAGCCCGGTGTCGACGAGGAGCTGCGCGACGGAGGCGCCGGGCTCGGCCTCGACGTGCGGCAGCTCCCGGAGCGCGGCCTCGAGCGTGCCCCGGTCGAGCGCAGCGAGGTCGCCCTGGCCGAACAGCGCCTGGGATGCGGCGACCACGGCCGCCGTGGCATCCGCCCCATGCACGAGCGTCGTCACCTCGTGCGCGAGCACGCGCTGGGCCTCGCGACGGAACGGCTCGGTCGCGACCTTCTCGGCGAGTTCCTCGATGCGTTCGCGCGTGAGGAACGTGAACACCTTGAGCCGCGAGATCACGTCGGCGTCGTCCGTGTTGAGCCAGAACTGGTAGAAGCGGTAGGGGCTGCACATGTCGGCGTCGAGCCAGATGGCGTTGCCCTCGCTCTTGCCGAACTTGGTGCCGTCGGAGTTCGTGATGAGCGGCGTGCCGATGGCGTGGACGTGGACGCCCTCGACGCGATGGATCAGGTCGGTGCCGCTCGTGAGGTTGCCCCATTGGTCGCTCCCGCCCGTCTGCAGCACGCAGCCGTACTGGCGGTAGAGCTCGAGGAAGTCGTAGCCCTGGAGGATCTGGTAGCTGAACTCGGTGTAGCTGATGCCCGCCTCGGAGTTGAGGCGCGAGGCGACCGCATCCTTCTTCAGCATCGTGCCGACGCGGTAGTGCTTGCCGATGTCGCGGAGGAAGTCGATGGCGGAGAGGTCGGCGGTCCAGTCCAGGTTGTTCACCATGCGGACCGCGTTCTCGCCCTCCGCCGAGAGGAACCGGCTCACCTGCGCCCGGAGCCGTTCGACCCACTCGGCCACGGTCTCCTTGGTGTTGAGCGTGCGCTCGGCCGTGGGACGCGGATCGCCGATGAGTCCCGTGGAGCCGCCGACGAGGCCGAGCGGCTTGTGCCCCGCGAGCTGGAGGCGTCGGAGCGTCAGGATCTGCACCAGGTTGCCGAGGTGCAGGCTGGGCGCGGTCGGGTCGAAGCCGCAGTAGTAGGTGATCGGGTCGCCGGCCAGCAGCTCCTTGAGGGCCGCCTCGTCGGTGGACACGTGGACCAGTCCGCGCCAGCGCAGTTCCTCCCACACGTCGTCGAACGTCGGGTCGTTCTGCTGCTCGGCGAGGATGGCGGGGTCGGACACGACTGCAAGGGTAGCAGCGCGGCTCTCCTCGTCCACGAAGCCCCTGGGCTTCACTCGACTCGGTGAAGTCTGCATCCTTGATTGGATCAGTTGAAGTCTGGTACCTTCGGGTAAGGAGGCGCCATGTTCGTGATCACCGCAGACCAGATCGGCAGCCGAGCCGACATCGACCGCTCGGCGGCGATGCAGGAGGAGCTCCAAGCCGAATACGGCGACCGCCTCGCCCTCCCCGTCGACCAGACCGCCGGTGACGAGGTGCAGGCGATCACGGCCGATCCCGGCACGGCGCTCGAGCTCGTCCTCGCCCTGCACCGAGCCGAGCGGTGGAGCATCGGCCTGGGCGTCGGCGACGTCCGCGAGCCGCTGCCCGACGCCGTGCGCAAGGCCGCCGGCCCCGCCTTCATCGCCGCGCGCGAAGCGGTCGACGCGGCCAAGCGAGCCGACGCGCGCTTCGCGCTGCGTGCCGCCGACGATCGACCCGGCACGCTCGACGCCGCCCAGGTCGAAGCGCTCGTCCGGCTCCTGCTCCTCCTCCGCGACCGGCGCACGCCGCAGGGCTGGGAGGCGGTCGACCTGGTCCGCGACGGCCGCACGCAGAAGGACGCCGCGCGGCTCCTCGGCATCTCGGATGCCGCGGTCAGCCAACGCCTCCGGGCCGCGCAGTGGAACGCCGACGGCGACGCGCTGCCCGCGCTCGTCCGCCTGCTCGCCGAGCTCGACCGCCGCGGCGCCGGAGCCGACGGTGACGGCGACGGCGACGGCGACGCTCCGCTCGCGGAGGCCCGCCATGACGGACCGGCTCGCTAGGCTCGTCGGGCGGCCGTCGACCCATCCCGTCCGGATCCGGACGGCCCAGGAGGAGGACCCGTGAACCTCGTCGAGGCGATGTCGGCGCTCGGCTGGGCCGTGATCATCGCGGCGCTCGCCGGCGCCGGCGTGCTGTCCGTGCTCGCGTACCTCCGGCCGCGGCCGATCCTCCTCTGGCCCGCCGCGGGCGCGGTCGTCGTCTCGATCGTCGCCGCCGCAACCGTGCCCGACCCGGTCCCGACCGTCGCGGCGCCCCTCGTCGCACTGCTCGGCATGGTCGTCGCCGTGTTCGGCGGCAGCCCGGCAGCCGCCACCGCGCTGCAGCTGGCCATGGGTTCGAGCGCGCCGCCCGGCGCGCACGGCGGCATCCTCGTCGCGGTGAAGTCGGATCAGCCGGCCGTCGCGGGCGTTGCCGCGCCCCGCCGCGAGGTGCTCCGCGGAGGCCTCACGATCGGCGTGCTCGAGCGCCTCGGCGCGGCCGGCTCGATCATCGCCGGCTTCCCCGAGGGACTGGCCATCGTGGTGGCGGTCAAGGGCGTCGGCCGGTTCACCGAGCTGGAGGCACCGGAGGCGCGCGAGCGGTTCATCATCGGCACCTTCGCGAGCCTCATCTGGGCGTGCGCGGCAGCGCTCGCCGTGCATCTGGCGACCCGCTGAGCGGCGACCCGGTCATCGGCGGGCGAACGGCGTCCGAGGTCAGTGCGACCGCGGATGGCGTCGGTACACCGAGACTCCGGGGTCGCCGGGGAGCCAGAACCGCCACGGGTAGTCGACCGCTCCCCCGGCACCGCTGATGCCCGTCCGCGGGCCGGTCTCGTGCGGCAGCGCCGCCGCCGGCACGCGCAACTCGAACGGCGGTGCGAGCAGGTCGGCACCGTTCCGGGCCAGGGGCACGCCGAGGGCCTGCGCCAGACGTGCCGGGCCGCGAGCGAGATCACGGTCGGTCGAGCGGCCGCGACGAGCGCGCGCGAGCTCGACGCCCTCGACGATCGTGCCGCCGCGCAGCAGTACGCCGGCGGACCGCCCGGCCCATCCCGCGACGATGTTGATGCACACGTGCATCCCGTAGGTGAAGTACGCGTAGAGGTGCCCGCCCTCGCCGAACATCACCGCATTGCGCGCGGTCATGCCGCGGAACCCGTGCGACCCGGGATCCTCGCCGACGCCCCGGTAGGCCTCCACCTCGGCGAGCCGGACGGCGACGCGCCCCTCGTCCGTCTCGTGCGCGAGCACCGCACCGAGCAGCAGCGGGGCGAGCTCGACGGAGTCGCGGGCGAACCACTCCCGGTCGGGTCGCACGAGGTGGTCGCCGCCGACCGGCGCCGACATCCGCTCACCCGAGCCCGAGCCCGAGCCCGCACCCGAGCCCGCGCCCGATCGATCCGGCGACACGATCAGGCGTCGCCGCCCGGCAGGGCCTGCACGAGGTGGCGCACCCGATCGGCGAGCGCGGCGAACTGCGCGTCGACGCGGACCGGCGCGGTGCCGCCGACGCCGTCGCGGCTCGCCACGGAGCCCTCGATCGTCAGCACCTGCCGGACCTCCGGCGTCAGATGCGGCGAGACCGCCGCGAGGCCCGCATCGTCGACCTCGTGCAGTTCGAGCCCGTGCTGCTCGGCGTGCCGCACGAGGGCGCCGGTGATCTCGTGGGCGTCGCGGAACGGCACGTGGCGCTGCACGAGCCACTCCGCGACATCCGTCGCCAGCGAGAAGCCGGCGGGGGCCAGCTCGGCCATCCGGTCGGTGTGGAACGTGAGCGTCTCGACCATGCCCGTGAACGCCGGCAGCAGGACCTCGAGCGTCTCGACCGAGTCGAACACGGGCTCCTTGTCCTCCTGCAGGTCGCGGTTGTAGGCGAGCGGCAGGGCCTTGAGCGTCGCGAGCAGGCCGGTGAGGTTGCCGATGAGTCGGCCGGACTTGCCGCGCGCGAGCTCGGCGATGTCGGGGTTCTTCTTCTGCGGCATGATCGACGACCCGGTCGAGTACGCGTCGTCGAGGGTCACGAAGCCGAATTCGCGCGTGTTCCAGAGGATGATCTCCTCGGAGATGCGCGACAGGTCGATGCCGATCATCGCGGCGACGAACGCGAACTCGGCCACGACATCGCGGCTCGCCGTGCCGTCGATGGAGTTCTCGGCCGGTGCGGCGAGTCCGAGGTCGCGGGCGACGGATGCCGCATCGAGCCCGAGCGTCGATCCGGCGAGCGCGCCGCCGCCGTAGGGCGAGACGTCGGCGCGCTTCAGCCAGTCGACGAGGCGCTCGAGGTCGCGCGACAGCGCCCAGCCGTGCGCCAGGAGGTGGTGCGCGAGGAGCACGGGCTGCGCGTGCTGCAGGTGGGTGCGGCCGGGCATGATCGCCGTGCGATGGGCGTCGGCCTGGGCGGCGAGCGCGTCGATGAGGTGCACGAGCTGCCGACCGATGGTCGCGGCGTGGTCCTTCAGGTAGAGGCGCACGAGGGTCGCGATCTGGTCGTTGCGGCTGCGCCCGGCGCGGAGCTTGCCGCCGAGCTCGGGGCCGACTTCGGCGATGAGCGCGGCTTCGAGCGCGCCGTGCACGTCCTCGTCGGAGTCGGCGGCGACGAGCTCGCCCGCGAGGAAGCGGGCCTCGAGCGCGTCGAGTCCGGCGAGCATGCGGTCGAGCTCGCCGGGGTCGAGGTAGCCCGCGGCGGCCAGCGCCCGGGCGTGGGCGCGCGAGCCGGCGAGGTCGTAGGGCGCGAGCTGCCAGTCGAAGTGCGTGGACTTCGACAGCCGCTGCAGTTCGGGCGACGGTCCTCCGGCGAAGCGGGCGCCCCAGAGCGATCCCTCGTTGGTGCCCTGCGTGCCGTGCGCGTCGGCCATGCTCACGCGTCCTTCCTGGCGAGGAGCCAGACGAGCAGCGCCTTCTGCGCGTGCAGCCGGTTCTCCGCCTCATCCCAGATGATCGATTGCGGCCCGTCGATGACGTCGGCGGTGACCTCGTAGCCGCGGTCGGCGGGCAGGCAGTGCATGAAGACCGCGTCGGGCTTGGCGAGCGACATCAGTTCGCGATCGACCCGGTAGCGGCCGAACGTCGCGACGCGGTGCGCCTTCTCGTCCTCCTTGCCCATCGAGACCCAGGTGTCGGTCACGACGACGTCGGCACCGGCGGCGGCCTCGGCCGGGTCGGTGTACAGCGTCACCGAGCCGCCGGTGCCGGCGGCGATGCGGTCGGCGTCGGCGACGACGGATGCCGCGGGCGCGAACTCCTCGGGCGACGCGACGCGCACGTGCATGCCCGCGGTCGCCCCGGCGAGGACGTACGACTGCGCCATGTTGGAGGCGCCGTCGCCGAGGAAGGCGACGGTGAGGCCGTCGAGCCGGCCCTTGTGCTCCCGGATGGTGAGGAGATCCGCGAGGAGCTGGCACGGATGGAAGTCGTCGGAGAGCGCGTTGACGACCGGCACCGTGGTGCCGGCGGCCATCTCGTCGAGCCCGGACTGCGCATAGGTGCGCCAGACGATCGCCGACACCATCCGCTCGAGCACGCGGGCGGTGTCCGACGGGGTCTCCTTGCCGCCGAGCTGGCTGGACGCCGTCGAGATGACCAGCGGCGAGCCGCCGAGGTCGGCGATGCCGACCGCGAACGACACGCGCGTGCGCGTGGAGGACTTGTCGAAGATGACCGCGACCGTCTGCGGCCCGGCCAGCGGCTGCTCCGACCAGCGGTCGGCCTTGAGGCGCACGGCGAGATCGAGGATCTCGGACTGCTCGGCGGGCGTGATGTCGTCGTCGCGGAGGAAGTGTCGCGTCATGTGGTCTTCCGTTCGTGCGCCTCGGCGCAGGTGGTCAGCGGCGCGGTTCGGACACCGTGGCGAGGGCCCGGGCGAAGCGCGCCTCGAATTCGTCGAGTTCGCCGTCGCCGATGATGAGCGGCGGCGCGAGGCGGATGGTGGAGTCGTTGGCGGCGTTGACGATGAGTCCGGCATCGAGTGCCGCCGCCGACAGGGCCGGGGCGACCGGTTCGGTCAGCGCGATGCCGAGGAGCAGTCCGCGGCCGCGCACGCCCCCGACGAGCGGCGATCCCATGGCGAGCACGCGCTCGCGCAGTTCGGCGCCGCGGCGGGCCGCGTTGCCGACGAGGTCGGCGCGTTCGATCTCGTCGAGCACGGCGCCGGCGACGGCGGTCGCGAGCGGGTTCCCGCCGAACGTCGACCCGTGCTGTCCCTTCGAGTACAGCTCGGAGGCGTCGCCGAACGTGACGAGCGCTCCGATCGGGATGCCGCCGCCGATGCCCTTCGCGACGGTGATCGCATCGGGCACGATGCCGGCGTGCTGGAACGCGAACCAGGCTCCGGTGCGACCGGCACCGGTCTGCACCTCGTCGATGATGAGGAGCGCCCCGTGCCGGCGGGTCAGGTCGCGAGCCGCCTGCAGGTAGCCGTCGGGCAGGTCGAGCACGCCCGCCTCGCCCTTGATCGGCTCGAGGATCAGGGCCGCGACCGACTCGTCCATCTCGGCCTCGAGCGCACCGATCGTCGACGGCAGGTGCTGGACGCCCCCGGGGAGCGGCTCGAAGCCGTCGCGCATGGCGGGCTTGCCGGTCAGCGCGAGGGACCCCATCGTGCGGCCGTGGAAGGCGTCGACGAGCGCGAGGACGCGCGTCCGGGCCCCGCCGGAGTTGTTCAGCCGTGCCAGCTTGAACGCGGCCTCGTTGGCCTCCGCGCCGGAGTTGCCGAACCAGACCCGGCCGGACTCCCCCGCGCCGCTCAGCCGGACGAGCCGGTCGGCGAGTTCGAGCGCGGGCGCGGTGGCGAAGTAGTTCGACACGTGCGCGAGCGTCGCGGCCTGCCGCGACACCGCCTCGACGAACACCGGGTGGGCGTGGCCGAGCGAGTTCACCGCGATCCCGGCGAGGAAGTCGAGGTAGCGGTTGCCCTCATCGTCCTCGACCCAGCAGCCCTTGCCGCGCTCGAGCTTGGCCAGCGGCATCCCGAGCGTGCGCATCATGCGACGGCCGAAGCGGTCGCGCCAGTGCTCCGTCGCCGCGCTCACGAGCGTGCCCCCGTGGCATCCGTCGTCGTGCCGGCAGCGGATGCCGCGGCATCCGTCGCCGCGACCACCTCGGTGCCGATGCCCTGCTGCGTGAAGATCTCGAGCAGGATCGAGTGCGGGACGCGGCCGTCGATGATCGCCGCCTTCGGCACGCCGCCCTCGACCGCCTCGAGGCACGCGGCCATCTTCGGGATCATGCCCGACTCGAGCGAGGGCAGCAGCGCCTCGAGCTCGGGCGCCGTGATCTCGGAGACGAGCGAGTCGCGGTTGGGCCAGTCGCGGTACAGCCCGGCCACGTCGGTGAGGATCACGAGCTTCGCCGCGCCGAGCGCGACCGCGAGCGACGCCGCGGCCGAGTCGGCGTTGACGTTCAGCGACAGGCCCGGCTGGTCGAGATCCGGGGCGATCGAGGAGACGACGGGGATGCGCCGGGCCTCGAGCTGGGCGAGCACGCCCTCCGGGTCGACCTCGACGACGTCGCCGACGAGCCCCAGGTCGACCTCCTCGCCGTCGACGACCGCGCCGCGGCGGCGGCCCCGGAAGAGGCCGGCATCCTCGCCCGAGAGGCCCGCGGCCAGCGGCCCGTGCTCGTTGATGAGGCTCACGAGCTCGCGGTTGACCTGGCCCGACAGCACCATCCGCACGACGTCCATCGTCTCCGGGGTGGTGACGCGGTAGCCGCCGCGGAACTCGCTCGGGATGCCGAGCCGCTCGAGCATGGATGAGATCTGCGGGCCGCCCCCGTGCACGACGACCGGCCGGATGCCCGCGTACCGCAGGTAGACCATGTCCTCCGCGAAGGCGCGCTGCAGCTCGGGACTCACCATCGCGTTGCCGCCGAACTTCACGACGATGATCTCACCGTGGAAGCGCTTCAACCACGGCAGCGACTCGATCAGGGTCTCGGCCTTGCGGGCGGCGGCAGCGGCATCCGCTCGGGCGTCGCCGTCGGGGGTCATCTGCTCCTCGCTCATGCTCAACTCGAGTACGCGCTGTTCTCGTGCACGTAGTCGTGGGTGAGGTCGTTCGTCCAGATCGTCGCGGAGGCCTCGCCGGCGTGCAGCTCGACGAGCACGTGCGTCGCGCGCGGCGTGAGGTCGACGGCGTCGCGCGGCCGGTCGGGGCGACCGGCGTGGCAGACCCGGACCCCGTTCATGGTGACGTCGACGAGGTAGGGATCGAACGGCGCCCGCGTCGTGCCGATCGCGGCGAGCACGCGGCCCCAGTTCGGGTCGTTCCCGAAGATCGCGGCCTTGAACAGGTTGTTGCGCGCGACGGACCGGCCGACCTCGACCGCGTCCTCCTCGGTGACCGCGCCGCGGACCTCGATGGCGATGTCGTGGCTCGCGCCCTCGGCATCGGCCTGCAGCTGCAGCGCGAGGTCGCGGCAGGCGGTCGTGAGCGCCTCGGCGAACGTCTCAGGATCGGGGACGACGCCCGACGCCCCCGAGGCCAGCAGCGTGACCTGGTCGTTCGTCGACATGCAGCCGTCGGAGTCGAGGCGGTCGAAGGTCACCCGCGTGGCCTGGCGCAGCGCGGCATCCAGCTGCGGCGACGGCACCTCGGCGTCGGTCGTGAGCACGACGAGCATGGTCGCGAGGCCCGGCGCGAGCATGCCCGCGCCCTTCGCCATGCCCCCGATGCGCCATCCGTCGACCTGGAGCTCGACCGTCTTCGGGCGGGAATCGGTGGTCATGATCGCACGGGCCGCATCGGCGCCCGCCGCGGCGTCGGCCGCGAGCCGGTTCGCGGCCGACAGCACGCCCTCCTCGAGCACCTCGCCGTCGAGCTGGTCGCCGATGAGCCCGGTCGAGCAGACGAGCACGTCGCCCGCCGAGACGTGCAGGGCGGATGCCGCGGCCTCGGCCGTGCGATGCGTGACCTGGAACCCCTCGGGCCCGGTGAAGCAGTTCGCGCCGCCGGAGTTCAGGACGACCGCGGCGACGGTGCCGTCGGCGATGACCTGCTCGGACCACAGGATCGGGTTCGCCTTGGCGCGGTTCGAGGTGAACACGGCGGCCGCGTGCTGCTTCGGACCCCGGTTGACCACGAGTGCGAGGTCGAGCGCGCCCGTGCGCTTGATGCCCGCGGCGATGCCCGCCGCCTCGAAGCCCGCCGGCGCGGTGACCGTCACGGCGCGACCCCGTTCACGGGCAGGCCAGTCGTCTCGGCCAGGCCGAGCGCGATGTTCGCCGACTGGATCGCGGCGCCCGCGGTGCCCTTCACGAGGTTGTCGACGGCGGTGACGACCACGACCCGGCCCGCCGCCTCGTCGACGGCGAGGCCCATGAGCGCCGTGTTCGCCCCGAGGACGTCGGCCGTGCGCGGGAACTGCCCGGCCGGCAGGACCTGCACGAACGCTTCGCCGGCGTACGCGTCCTCCCACGCCGCCCGCACCGTGGCGGGATCCGTGCCCGGCACGATGCGCGCGGTCGACGTCGCGAGGATGCCCCGCGACATCGGCACGATCACCGGGGTGAACGACAGCGTCGGTTCGGCGGCGCCCGCCCAGCGCAGCGCCTGCCGGATCTCGGGGAGGTGACGGTGGGTGCCGCCCACCGCGTACGGGTTCGCCGAGCCGAGGATCTCGGACCCCAGCAGGTGCGCCTTCAGCGCACGCCCGGCGCCCGACGGCCCGACCGCGAGCACCGCGACGATGTCGCGATCCTCGATGACGCCCGCACGGATGCCGGGGGCGAGCGAGAGCGACACGGTCGAGGCGTTGCAGCCCGGGGCCGCGATGCGGCGCGTCTTCGCGAGGCGCGTGCGCTGCGTGCCCGACAGCCGCGGCAGCTCCGGCACGCCGTACGCCCAAGCGCCGTGGAAGTCGCCGCCGTAGAACGCGGCCCAGTCGGACTGCTCCTCCAGGCGGTGGTCGGCACCGCAGTCGATGACGAGCGTCTCGTCGGACAGCTGCGCCGCGATCGCGCCGGACGCGCCATGCGGCAGTGCGAGGAAGACGACGTCGTGCCCGCCGAGCGTCTCGGCCGACGTCTCCTTCAGGGTGAGGTGCGTGTAGCTGCGCAGGTGCGGCTGCACCGCCGTGAGCGGCTGTCCGGCGTTGGAGTGCGCCGTGACCGTGCGCACGTCGAACTGGGGATGGTCGGCGAGCAGGCGCAGCAACTCGCCGCCCGCGTAGCCGGACGCGCCGGAGACGGCGACGGTATACGTCATGGATTCCACCTTATGGGCTGATCGGTCGGGTGAGACGGCTCCGGCGACGCCCGGGACGGCGGGATCAGCCCGTCGCGGGGGTCGCCTGGATTCGGCGCTCGCCTCGCCGTCGACCGCGCACCGCAGCGGCACGCCCGAGGCGTGCGCGGGTGACGGGGCGACCGGTGGACATGCAGCGACCCTACCGACCGGTCCGCGACCGTCGCAAACCGGATGACGCCGGATGCCGGTCGTCGCGCCCCGGCTGGCCGCTCAGAGGTCGTCGCCGCGGGTGCGCACCCACGCCCGATCCACGAGGGACTCCAGCACGTGGCGGTCGATCGTGTCCAGGCGGCCGATCCAGAGGCAGCCCGCGCCGACCTTGACCTTGCCGAGGCGATCGATGAGCTCCTCGGCGCCGGGCGTCTGGAGCCCGTAGAGCGAGATCGACGCCTTCCGCGGCGAGAACCCGACGACCGGCCAGTCGCCCTCGCGACCCGACGCGTAGCGATAGTGGTGCAGGCCGTAGCCGACGATCGAGGGCCCCCACATCACCGCGTCGGTGTCGGTGACCCGATCGAAGAGCTCGCGCAGCTCGAAGCCGTCGTCGCGGCGCCCGGCGGGTTCGACGGCGGCGAGGAACTCGGACACCGATGCGCCGGTCGGCTGGGTCTTCGCTTCGGCCATGCCCCACGGTACCGCCGCGGCTGGCGTCGCGGCACCCCCTCATCCCGCATCGACGGCGACGGGGCGCCCGGCGCTACCGCCGTGACGCCCCGTCGCGTGGGTCGTCGGATGCCGCTACTCGCGGATCGCCGCACCCGTGCGCTCGGCGGCGACCGCCGCGCCCGCGAGCTTGGCGTCGCTGGCCTCCGCCGCCGTCAGCGTGCGGTCGACGGCGCGGAAGCGGAGGGCGAAGGTGAGGCTCTTGGCTCCCTCGGGCACCCCGGTGCCGCGGTAGTCGTCGACGAGGCGCAGCTCCTCGAGCAGCTCACCGGCGCCCTCGCGCACGGCGTCGGCCACCGCGGCGGCGGGCACCTCGGCGTCCACCACGAGCGAGAGGTCCTGCGTCGCGGCCGGCAGCGTGCCGATCGTCCGGGCTTCGACGGCCGGGTCGGTGAGCGCGATGATCGCGTCCAGGTCGACCTCGGCGACGGCGACGACGCGCGGAAGGTCGGCCTCGGCGGCGAGCGCCGGGTGCAGCTCACCGGCGTAGCCGACGACCTGCCCGGCCACCCGGACCTCGGCGGTGCGTCCGGGGTGGAGCGCGTGGTGCGCGCCCTGGGCGAACTCGACCCGGGCGCCGGCGGCGTGGGCGACGCGGCGCACCGCGTCGAGCGCGTCGGCGATGCCGGCCGGCTCGGCCGGTCGGCCGGGCTGCTTCGGGGACCGGTCGCCGGTGAGGAGCACGGCGAGGTGCCGCGGCTGCGCCGGGATGCCGGCGTCGAGCCCGCTCAGGACGTCGTCGGCCGGACGCTCCCAGCCGATCGGGAGGTCGGCGACGCCGTACTCGCGATCCTCCTCGGGGAGGAAGACGAGTCCGAATTCGAACACGTCGAGGTCGGTGAGCCCGCGCGAGAGGTTGCGGCGGGCGACCCCGATGAGGCCGGGCAGCAGCGAGCGGCGCAGGAACGGCGTCGAGGCGTCGAGCGCGTTCGCGAGCTTCACGCTCGCCACGGCCGAGCCGTCCGTCGAGCCGAATTGCGCGTTCTCGGCCTCCGTCACGAAGGGGAAGGCGAGCACCTCGGTTGCTCCCGCGGCGGCGAGGGCGTCCGCGACCGTCCGGCGCACCCGCTGCGACCGCGTGAGGCCGCGCCCGGGCGGGGCGACCGGCAGCACCGACGGGATGCGGTCGTAGCCGAGCAGGCGCGCGACCTCCTCGGCCAGGTCGGCCTTCGCGGTGAGGTCGGGACGCCAGCTCGGCGGTACCACGGCGAAGCCGCCGTCGACGCGGGAGACGCGACCGCCGATCTCGGCGAGGGCGTCGTGCACCTCCGCCTCGGTGTACTCGACGCCGATGAGCCGGGTGACGTAGCCGTCGGGCAGCAGGATCGCCTCGCGCTCGGGTGCCGCGTGGATGAGCGACCCCGCCTCGTCGGCGGTGCCACCGGCGAGGTCGACGAGGAGCTGGGCGACCCGCGCCGCCGCCGCCCCCGCGATCGCCGGGTCGACGCCGCGCTCGAAGCGCTTGGACGCCTCGCTCGGCAGCTTGTGCCGGCGGGCGGTGCGGGCGATGGACACCGGGTCGAAGTTCGCCGCCTCGATGAGGACGTTGCGGGTCTCGTCGCCGATCTCCGTGTCGGCGCCGCCCATGACGCCCGCGAGCCCGATGGCGCCCCGGTCGTCCGTGATGAGCAGGTCCTCGGGGTCGAGCGTGCGGACCTTCCCGTCGAGCGTCTCGAGCGTCTCCCCCGGTTGCGCGCGACGCACCACGATGCCGCCCTGCAGCGCGTCGAGGTCGTAGCCGTGGATGGGCTGGCCGAGCTCGAGCATCACGTAGTTGGTGATGTCGACCGGCAGCGACAGCGAGCGGATGCCGGCGAGCTTGAGCCGCGCCACCATCCACGCCGGCGTCGGTCTGGTCGCGTCGATGCCGCGCACGATTCGCGTCGCGAAGACGCTCGCGCCGACGCGGCCGCGGATGGGCGCGTCGTCGCTGATCTCGACCGGGAACGCGTCGGCCGCGCCATCCGCTGCCGCCACCTGCTCGGCCGGGTCGCGGAAGACCGCACCCGTCGCGTGCGCGTACTCGCGCGCCACGCCGCGGATCGAGAACGCGTAGCCGCGGTCGGGCGTCACGTTGATCTCGACCGCCGCGTCGTCGAGGCCGAGCAGCGCGATGGCGTCGGTGCCGACGGGCGCGTCGATGCCGAGCGTCGACAGGCGCAGGATGCCGTCGTGGTCCTCGCCGAGGCCGAGCTCGCGCGCCGAGGCGATCATGCCGTCCGAGACGTGGCCGTAGGTCTTGCGGGCCGCGATCGGGAAGGGTCCCGGCAGCACGGACCCGGGCAGGGTCACGACGACCTTGTCGCCGACGAAGAAGTTCCGGGCCCCGCAGACGATGCCGTGCACGGCGTCGCCGCCGTCGGCCGCCGGCTCGCCGTCGGGTGCCACGCGCACCTGGCACCACCGGATGGTCTTGCCGTTGGACTGCGGTTCCTCGACGAACTCGAGGACCTCGCCCACCACGATCGGGCCCTGGAGGTCGAACGTGTGCACGTCCTCCTCCTCGAGCCCCACGCGCACGAGCGCCGCGTGCACCTCCTCGAGGGAGGTGCCCGGGGGCAGGTCGACGTACTCGGCGAGCCAGCTGAGCGGCACTCGCATATCTCTAGACCACCATTCCGAACTGCTGCGAGAAGCGGATGTCGCCCTCGGCCATGTCGCGCATGTCCTGGACGCCGTTGCGGAGCATGAGCCCGCGCTCGATGCCCATGCCGAAGGCGAAGCCCGTGTACTCCTCGGGGTCGATGCCGGCCGCGCGGAGCACGTTGGGGTGCACCATGCCGCAGCCGCCCCACTCGATCCAGCGGGCGCCGCCCTTGAAGGTCGGGTGCCAGAAGTCGAGCTCGGCCGACGGCTCGGTGAACGGGAAGAAGCTCGGGCGCAGGCGCACCTTGGCGTCGTCGCCGAAGATCGACTTCACGAAGTGGTCGAGCGTGCCGCGGAGGTGCGCCATGGTGAGGCCCTTGTCGACGGCGAGACCCTCGAACTGCATGAAGACGGGCAGGTGCGTCGCATCGAACTCGTCGGTGCGGTACACCCGGCCCGGGGCGAGCACGTAGATCGGCACCTCCCGCTCGAGCATCGAGCGCACCTGCACCGGGCTCGTGTGGGTGCGCAGCACGAGGTGCGACTCGGGCGGGTCGACGAAGAAGGTGTCCTGCATCGCGCGCGCCGGGTGGTCGGCGTCGAAGTTCAGCGCGTCGAAGTTGAACCACTCGCTCTCGAGCTCGGGGCCCTCCGCGATCTCCCAGCCCATGCCGGTGAACACGTCGCACACGCGGTCCTGCAGCAGGGTGAGCGGATGGCGCGCACCGGGCGTGAAGCGCGACGGCAGGGCCGTGACATCGACTGACTCGGCGGCGAGCTGCGCCTCGGCCTCGGCGGCGACGATCTCGGCCTCGCGCGCGGCGAAGGCCTGGTTGACGCGGCCTCGGGCGGAGCCGACCAGCTTGCCGAGTGCGGCCTTCTGGTCGTTCGGCACGCTGCGCAGCGACGCGTTGAGGCGCGCGAGCGCGGACTTCTCGCCGGTGTGGTCGGCGCGGACGGCCTTCAGCGCGGCGGAATCGCCGGCCGCCGCGATGGCGGCGAGGGCCGCGTCGACGGCCGCGTCGACCGCGGCTTCGGTGATCTGGAGGGGCTCGGACACGAAGAACGAGTCTAGTCGTGGCCCGCGGATGTCGTGTCCCGCCGGAGACGCGGTCGAACGCCGACGCCTATGCGCCCTGCCCGCTCTGCTGGGACTCGGCGATCGCCTTCGCCCGCAGCAGCTCCTGGTCCTCCTGGTCGGGGTCCGGCGCGGGACGACCCGTCTTGCTCGCGGTGCGACGCGCGACCCACCGCGCGAACCACGACAGGAGCAGGTTCATCGTGAGGTAGAGCACGAGCGCCACGACGAAGAACGAGAAGAGGTAGTAGTTGCCGTAGAACGTCGCGAGCTGGTTCATGGTCACGCGCAGCAGCTCGACGTACCCGACGATGTAACCGAGCGAGGTGTCCTTCAGGAGCACCACCAGCTGGGCGATGATGATCGGCAGCATCTGGCGGAACGCCTGCGGGAACTCGATCAGCATCTTGGACTGCATCGGCCGCATCCCGAGGCTGAGGCCCGCTTCGCGCTGGCCCCTCGGCAGTGACGCCAGTCCCGCACGGAGCGCCTCGCCGATGAGCGCCCCGTTGTAGAGCGTGAGCGCGGCCACGACCGCCCAGAACGTGCCGGTGTTCAGCACGAGCAGGATGAACAGCATCATGAGCAGCACGGGCATGCCGCGCACGAACTCGAGCACCACCGCAGTGGGGATCCGGATCCAGGCGGTCTGCGCGCTGCGAAGCAACGAGAAGACGATCCCGAGGATGATCGCGAGCACCGAGGCGGTCAGTGCAGCGCTCAGCGTGCCCCAGACCCCGACGGTCAGGATGCGCTGCCACACGATCGGCTCGGCGAGCGGCTCCCAGCGCGTCGGGTCGAAGTACCCCGGCAGATTGCCCTTCGGCGCGGCGAGCGTCAGCACGACCCACGCGAGCCCGGCGAGGATCACCGCAGCACCGATGACGGAGCTGATCAGGGACCGACGGCGGGCGACGGGGCCCGGAGCGTCGAAGAGGACGGACGAGCCGGTCATCGCTGCACCACCCAACGGCGTTCGAGGCGCGCCGCGAGCAGCCCGAGCGGCACGGTGATGAGCAGGTAGAAGGTCGCGACGCCGAGGAGGATCGGAATCACCGCGTCGCCCCGCGCATTCGCGAGGATGCGGCCGGTGGCGAAGAGGTCGACGACGAAGAAGCCGCCCGCGACCGACGTGTTCTTGGTCAGCGCGATGAAGACGTTGATCAGGGGCGGCACCGTCATCCGGAACGCCTGGGGCAGGACGATGAGGCCGACCGTCTGCGCGAACCCGAACCCGACGCTCCGTGCCGCCTCGGCCTGGCCGACCGGGACGCCGTTGATGCCCGAGCGCAGGGCCTCCGCGATGAAGGGCGACGTGTAGACGGAGAGCCCGATGATCGCCGCCGTCACGTAGTCCAGCCGCGAACCGAGCAGGGGCAGCACGATCGCCGTGAAGAACAGGACGAGGGTGAGCGGGGTGTTGCGCACCAGGTCGGTGTAGCCGGTGGCGAACCAGCGAAGCGACGGAACCGGCGAGATTCGCATCGCCGCGATCACCGTGCCGATGATCAGCGCGGCGATCCCCGAGACGCCGAGGAGCAGCAGCGTCATGCCGAAGCCCCTGAAGTACGCGGGGAGGTTCTCGATGACGGCGTCCACGCTCCTCCTTCTCTCAGTGGACGGGCGCCCGACGGCCGCTCCGGGCGGTCAGGCGGTCGTGGCGGGGTCCGGCTGCACTTGGCGCCGGACCCCGCACGACGGATCAGTACCGGTCGACGGCCGGCGGATCGCGGAACTCGAGGACGGCTCCGGCGGTGGAGTTCCAGGCCTCCTCGTACGTGCCGTCGTCGTACGACTCCTCGAGCACGTCGTTGATGAAGTTGCGGAAGTCGTCATCGCCCTTCTGCAGGCCGATGCCATACGGCTCCTCCGTGAAGGGGTCGCCGACGACCTTGAACTCGCCCGGGTTCTGGTCGACCAGGCCGGCGAGGATGACGTTGTCGGTCGAGACGGCGACGACCTGACCGCTGCGCAGCGGCTCGAGGCAGTTGCTGTACGTGTCGGTCTCGAACACCTCGGCACCCAGGTCGCGCAGGTTCGCCGCGGGGGTCGATCCGCTCACCGAGCAGACCGGCTGACCCACGAGGTCCTCTTCGCTCTGGATGTCCTCGTTGCTCTCGAGCACGAGGATGGACTGGCCGGCGAGGAAGTACGGGCCGGCGAAGTCGACGACCTGCTTGCGGTCGTCGTTGATCGTGTACGTCGCGATGACGATGTCGACCTCGCCGTTCTCGATGAACGGCTCGCGGTTGGCCGAGACGGTCTCGACCCACTCGATGTTCTCCGGTGCGATTCCGAGCTTGCCCGCGATGATCTTGCCGATCTCGACGTCGAAGCCGACGGGCACGCCGTCGGGGCCGACGAGGCCGAACAGGGGCTGGTCGAACTTCGTGCCGATCGTGATCGAACCCGCGTCGGCGAGCTCGGCCATGGTCGTGCCCTCCTCGAACTCGGGAGCCTCCTCGACCGTCGGCTCCGCCGCGTCGTCTCCGCCGTCGCCGGCGCAGCCGCTGAACAGGAGTGCGCTCGCGGCGGCCGCCGCGACGAGTGCGATTCTGCTGCGTCTCATGTCGTGCCTCATCTCTCGTGGTTCGTTCGGGTTCCCCGCAGCTCGTGGCCGCAGAGGCTCAATGCTCGAGGATCTTCGAGAGGAAGTCCTTCGCGCGATCGGTCTTCGGGTGGTCGAAGAACTCGGCCGGGGTCGCCTCTTCGACGATGCGCCCGTCGGCCATGAACAGGACGCGGTCAGCCGCCTTGCGGGCGAACCCCATCTCGTGGGTGACGACGATCATCGTCATGCCCTGCTCGGCGAGGCCGACCATGACGTCCAAGACCTCGTTGATCATCTCCGGGTCGAGCGCGCTCGTCGGCTCGTCGAGCAGGATCAGCTTGGGGTTCATCGCGAGCGATCGCGCGATGGCGACGCGCTGCTGCTGGCCGCCGGACAGCTGCGCGGGCATCTTCTGCGCCTGGTTCGCGACGCCGACGCGCTCGAGCAGCTCCATCGCCTTCGCCTCCGCTTCCTTGCGGGGGATCCGGCGCACCTTGATCGGTGCGAGCGTGACGTTCTCGAGCACGGTCTTGTGCGCGAAGAGGTTGAAGGACTGGAAGACCATGCCGACGTCGGCGCGGAGCTTCGCGAGGCCGGCGCCCTCCTCGGGCAGCAGGTCGCCGTCGATCGTGATCGTGCCGGAGTCGATGGTCTCGAGCCGGTTGATCGCGCGGCACAGCGTGGACTTGCCGGACCCCGACGGACCGATCACCACCACGACCTCACCGCGATTCACCACGGTGTTGATGTCGTTCAGGACGTGGAGCTCGCCGAAGTGCTTGTCGACATGCTCGATCACCACGAGCGGTTCGCCGCGGCGGACCGAGATGTTCGACGTTCGAGGTGCGGTGTCGGCCGGAGGCATACCCATCAAACTAGGGCCCGCGGGCATCACGCGGCCACCCGCGCGCCCGCGGGTTTACCGATTCGTGACCTACCGGTCGCGCTGCGCGAACGCGCTCTCGTAGAGGCAGACGGATGCCGCGGTCGCGAGGTTCATCGACTCCGCGTGACCGTAGATCGGAACCGTCACGACGCGGTCGGCGAGCGCGAGCTTGTCGTCGGGCAGCCCCCGGGCCTCGTTGCCGAACAGCCACGCCGTCGGTCGCTCGAGCAGGCCCTCACGGCGGGCCGACAGGAGGTCGTCACCCTTGACGTCGGCCGCCAGGACGGTGAGCCCCGCTTCCCGCGCCCGCGCGAGCACGTCCTCGAGCTCCGCGCCGACCGCCACGGGCAGGTGGAAGATCGACCCCGTCGAGGACCGGACCACCTTGGGGTTGTAGAGGTCGACCGCGCGGCCGGTGAAGACGACGGCGTCGGCGCCCGCGGCATCCGCTGCCCGGACGATCGTGCCGGCGTTACCCGGGTCGCGCACCTCCTCGAGGATCGCGACGAGCGTCGGCTTCGACGCGAACACGTCCTTCACGGCGGTCGGGAACTGATGGCACACGGCTACGAAGCCCTGCGGCGTGACGGTGTCCGCCATCGCGTTCAGCACCTCTTCGGAGACGTACTCGACGTCGACGCCCGCATCGATGGCGGTGTCGCCGATGTCGCTGTACCGCTCGAGCGCCGTCGGCGTGGCGTAGAGTTCGACCACGAGTTGCGGGCGGAACGTCAGCGCCTCGGCGACCGCCTGCGGCCCCTCGAGGAGGAACATGCCCGTCTCGACGCGTGCGGGCTTCTTCGCGAGCTTCGCGACGGCCCGCACTCGCGGCGACCTGGGGTTCTCGAGCATGCGGCAAGTCTACGGACCGCGGGCCCGGCCGACGGCCGCCCCGCCGAGCGGGGCCGCGCGCGCGAGTCGAGCCGGCGGCATCCGCCCGCAGACGGCGAACGGCCCGGCATCCGCAGGATGCCGGGCCGTTGCAACCGGAGGACGAGGCCTAGGCCGCGTTCTTCGGGGCGTTCACGTCGCTCGGGAGGGCCTGCTTGGCGCTCTCGACGAGGGCGGCGAACGTCGCGGGCTCGTTGACCGCGAGGTCGGCGAGGATGCGACGGTCGACCTCGATGCCGGCGAGGCCGAGGCCCTGGATGAGGCGGTTGTAGGTCATGCCGTTCTGGCGCGCAGCGGCGTTGATCCGCTGGATCCAGAGGCGACGGAAGTCGCCCTTCTTCGCACGACGGTCGTTGTACGAGTAGACGAGCGAGTGGGTGACCTGCTCCTTCGCCTTGCGGTAGAGGCGCGACCGCTGACCGCGGTAGCCCTCGGCGCGCTCGAGGATGACCCGACGCTTCTTGTGCGCATTGACTGCGCGCTTCACTCTTGCCATTGCTCTGTTACTTCCTTATCGGGTCTCGTCGCTCAGCGACCGAGCAGCTTCTTGATGACCTTGGTGTCGGGCGCCGAGGCGACCTTGTCCTGGTTCAGACGGCGGGTGCGCACCGAGGACTTGCCCTCGAGGTTGTGACGCATACCGGCCTGCTGCTTCTTGATCTTGCCGCTGCCGGTGACCTTGAAGCGCTTCTTGGACCCGGAGTGGGTCTTCTGCTTCGGCATCTCGTGTTTCTCCTTGGTTCTGCCGCCACTCGGGGATGACGGACGTCGTACTGGCCTAGGCCTCGGTGGCCTCGGCCGACTGCGGCTCGTCGCCCTCGGACTCGGCCGAGGGGCGCTGCTTCGCCGCAGCACGCTGTGCGTTCGCCTCGGCCTTGGCCTCGGACTTGTTCTTCAGGGGAGCGATGACCATCACCATGTTGCGGCCGTCGATCGTGGGGTTGTGCTCGACGGTGCCGTACTCGGCCACGTCTTCCGCGAAGCGCTGCAGGAGGCGGACGCCCATCTCGGGACGCGACTGCTCGCGACCACGGAACAGGATCATGGCCTTCACCTTGTCGCCGGCCTTCAGGAAGCCGACGGCGCGCTTCATCTTGGTCTCATAGTCGTGCTTGTCGATCTTGAGGCGGAACCGGACCTCCTTGAGGATCGTGTTCGCCTGGTTGCGCCGAGCCTCCTTGGCCTTCTGCGCAGCCTCGTACTTGTACTTGCCGTAGTCCATGATCTTGACGACTGGCGGACGGGAGTTCGGCGCGACCTCGACGAGATCGAGGTCGGCCTCCTGCGCGAGCCGCAGTGCCACCTCGATCTTCACGACGCCGACCTGCTCTCCGCCAGGGCCCACGAGGCGGACCTCGGGGACGCGGATACGGTCATTGGTACGCGGATCGCTGATGCGTGTCTCCTCTACTCGAACTGGTTCCAGCTCATCGGGAGACGGATGCCGCCCGACGACGAGAGCGGAAATCCACGCGATGACTCCCGCGGAATCGAATCCGCGGGCCCATGCGGCACCCTTGCTACTCCCCCGCCGGAGCGGGGAAGCGGAGTGCGAACGACCCGGTAACCTTGATGAAGCGGTATGCGCGGGTGGGAGTCTCTCCACTTTCGTACCGGGGACTGGCCCCGGAGCCCGCAGTAGTCTAGCAGAGGAATCCCCCGGTGAGCGACACTTCGCCCGAGCCCACACGTGCGTCCGAGCACGCCCCCGCCGACGAGCACGTCGAGGCCGTCGCCGACGCGACGCGCGACATCGCCGAGGTGCCCGCGGTCGAGGTCATCACGACCGCGGCGGTGCACCTCATGAGCGCGGCGGCCGTCAAGGTCGGGCTCGCCGACGACCCCGAGTCGCAGACCGACCTCGACGAGGCGCGCAAGCTCATCAACTCGCTCGCGGGGCTCATCACCGCCGGGGCGCCGGAGATCAGCGACATGCACGCTCGGTCGCTGCGCGACGGTCTGCGCTCGCTCCAGCTGGCGTTCCGCGAGGCCTCGACCATCCCCGACCCGATCGGCCAGGGCCCGGGCGAGAAGTGGACCGGCCCGGTCACCTGACCCGCTCAGCCGGTCACGGCTGGCAGTGCGGACACCAGTACGTCTCGCGAAGCTCGACGTCGTTGCGTCCGAAACGGCCGTGCACGATGCGCGTGCCGCACCGCCGGCACGGCTCGCCCTCGCGACCGTAGACCCACAGCCGGCGTCCCGGCCGGGTGTCGCCCGTCGTGGTGCGTTCCAGCCGCTCCCGGTTGGCGAAGATCACCCTGCGCGCGAGGTCGAGCGTCGGTGCGAGGTCGACCTCGCCGATCGGGCGGTCGGGGCGGATGCCGCGGAGGAAGCACACCTCGTTGACGAGCACGTTGCCGAGCCCGGCGAGGTTGCGCTGGTCGGCGAGCGCGACCACGGCGGGCACCTCGGGCGTCGAGGCGAGTCGCCGCGCCGCCTCGGTCGCATCCCAGTCGGCACCCAGCAGGTCCGGCCCGAGGTAGCCCATGCGATCGGCCTCCTCGTCCGCCGGGAACAGCTCGACGAGACCGAGGTCGAAGCCGATGGCGGTGGCCTCGGCGGTCTCGACGATCGCGCGGGCGCGGTGCGCCGGGCGCGGCCACTTCTGCCCGGGGCGGAGCAGTCGCCATTCCCCCTCCATCTTGAGGTGCGTGTGCAGCACGGCGTCGCCGATGCGCATGAGCAGGTGCTTGCCGCGGCTCCCGACGGAGTGCACGACCTCACCCGCGAGGTCGACCGTGGCGAAGGCGGGCACGCGCAGGTCGGTCCGCGTCACCACGCGGCCGGCGAGCGCGTCGTCGAGCCGCCTCGCCGCGCGGAACACGGTGTCGCCCTCGGGCATCTCAACCCCTCGCCTCGAACCGGAGCCCCTGCGGGGTCTCGCGGAACCCGGCCGCGCGCAGCGGCGGGTCGAGCACGGAGCCGTGCACGCCCGCGCCGTTCACCGACTCGACGCGGAACCGGGCGCCACGAGCCCGGCCGAGGGCCTCGGCGAGCGCGGTCGCGCCCGCGCCGAGCGCCTCGGCGTCGTCGGTGAAGACCAGGGCCGTCCGCCCGCCGCGTTCGAGGTAGAACACCGCCTCGCCGTCGACGACCGCGACGAGCGCGCCGCCCTTTCGCGCCGGGCGGTGCGTGATCTCCGTGGTGGGCTCGGGCCAGTCGAGGGCCGCGCCGAACGGGTTGGCCGGATCGGTCGCGGCGAGCACGACCGCCCCGCCCGTGGGCGCCTGCCGGAGCCGGTCGACTGCGGCGCTCGTCGCGAACTGGGCGCCGCCCTGTCCGTCGATGAAGTAGCCGCGACGAACTCGTCCCGTCTCCTCGAAGCCCGCGAGCGTGCGGTAGGCGAGCGCGAACCCGCCGAGGTGGTCCTCCGCGACGACCGAGCCGCGGGTCACGACGCCGTACCGCTCGAGCAGCGTCTCGCCGAGCGCGTGCGCGCGCGGCGTGGCGGCGTCGCTGGCCATCGGCAGCACCGACCAGCGGCCCGCGGCGCGGGGCGGCGCCGATCGCGGCGTGCGCGCGCCCTCCGCGGCGGCCGCGGCCGACGCGAGCGCCCTCCGCGAGAGGGAGCGCCCGCGCAGGCGCGCGCGCGGCGCCGAGGCCTTGGTCTTGTGCGCTCCGCCGCCGGTGAGCAGGCCGCGGACCGGTGCGAAGGTGTCGTTGGTGACGAGTCCGGCCCACACGAGTCGCCACAGCGCGTCGAGCACCGGCGCGTCGTCGGTGCCGCCGACCGCGTCGACGAGCTGCCGGAAGAAGTACGCCCCGCCCCCGCCGAGCACCGCGAGCAGCTCGGTCTCGATCGCGTCGAGCGGCTGGTCGGCGGGGGCCGGCATGGTGAGCTTGACGGTGTCGGCCAGGTGCAGGCTGACCCATCCGTCGTCGCCGGACAGCGAGCCCTGCCCCACCCAGAGCACCTCGCCGCTCGCCGTGAGTTCGTCGAGCATGTCGGGACGGTAGTCACCCACCCGGGCGGGCAGGACGAACGTCTCCCAGGCGGATGCCGGGATGCGCACGCCCTCGAGCTGCTCGATGACCGCTGCGACGCCGTCGACGCCCCGCAGTCGGCCGCCGACGTGCTGCCAGTCGGGCAGGAACCGCGCGAACTCCCGCGGCGCGACGGGCTCGACCTCCTCTCGGAGCGCGGCGAGCGAGCGTCGACGGAGTCGTCGGAGCACCTCGGCGTCGCACCACTCGGTGCCGGAGCCGTGGGGCAGGAAGGCGCCCTCGACGATGCGGCGATCGCCGGCGAGGCGCGCGAGCGCGGCCTGCGCGATCGCGACGCCGATGCCGAACCGCTCGGCGACCGCGGCGGTCGTGAACGGCCCGTGCGTGCGCGCGTAGCGGCTGACGAGGTCGCCCAGCGGGTCGGGCACCGCCTCGCCGAACACCTCGGGCAGCCCGGGCGGGATCGGCACGCCGAGGGCGTCGCGGAGCCGGCTGAGGTCCTCGACCGCGACGACCCAGTCGCCGCCGCCGAAGCGGACCCGCGCGGCGCGCCGGGCGGTGACGAGCGCATCGACGGATGCCGCGGCATCCGTCTGCTCGTCGACGCGCTCGGCGATCTCGGCGACGGTGATGGGCCCGAGCTCGCGAAGCAGGTCGGCCACGCCCTCCTCGCCCTTGGCGAGCCGGTCGGGATGCCGCCGCTGCAGCATCCGCTCGGTATCTTCGACCACGGCCGGGTCGAGGAGCTCGCGCAGCTCGACGGTGCCGAGCAGCTCGGCGAGGAGGCCGGGGTCGAGGGACAGCGCCGCGGCGCGCCGCTCGGCGAGCGGCGCGTCGCCCTCGTACATGAATGCGCCCACGTAGCCGAAGAGGAGGCTCGCGGCGAACGGGCTCGCGGTCTCGGTGGCGACGTCGACGAAGCGGATGCGGCGCGCCCGAATGCGCTCGGCGATGGCCGTGAGCGCGGGCAGGTCGTAGACGTCCTGCAGGCACTCCCGCACCGCCTCGAGGACGATCGGGAAGTCGGGGAAGTCGCGCGCGACCTCGAGCAGCTGCGACGCCTTCTGCCGCTGCTGCCAGAGCGGCGACCGCTTGCCGGGGTTCTGCCGGGGCAGCAGGAGCGCCCGGGCCGCGCACTCGCGGAACCGCGACGCGAACAGCGCGGAGTCGCCCACCCGTTCGGTCGCCAGTTGCGCGAGCTCGGCCGGCTCGAACTCGAACAGCTCGCTGCCCGGGGGCTCGTCGGCCGTGTCGGGCAGGCGGAGCACGATGCCGTCATCGCTCGCGACGGCGTGCGACTCGAGGCCGAACCGCTCCTGCACCCGCGCATCCACCGCGAGCGCCCACGGGGCGTGCACGCGCATGCCATAGGGCGAATGCAGGACGATGCGCCAGTCGCCGAGCTCGTCGCGGAAGCGCTCGACGACGAGGCTCTGATCGTCGGGCACGACCCGCGTCGCCTCTCGCTGATCGGCGATGAAGCGGACGAGGTTGGCGCCCGCCCGCTCGTCGAGACCCGCGGCGGCGCACCGCTCGAGCGCCGCGGACGCGTCGGCGCCGGCGAGTTCGCCGATGAACCCGCCGATCGCCTCGCCGAGCTCGGCGGGACGGCCGATGCCGTCGCCCTTCCAGAACGGCAGGCGGCCCGGTTCGCCGAACGCGGGCGAGACGAGCACGCGGTCGTGCGTGATCTCCTGGATGCGCCAGCTCGTGGCGCCGAGCGCGAACACGTCGCCCACGCGCGACTCGTAGACCATCTCCTCGTCGAGCTCGCCAACCCGGCGCCCCGGACCGGCGTCGCCGATCATGAAGACGCCGAACAGCCCGCGATCGGGGATGGTGCCGCCCGAGGTGACGGCCAGACGTTGCGCGCCACGGCGACCCGTGATGGTACCCGCGTCGCGATCCCAGACGATGCGCGGCCGCAATTCGCCGAACCGGTCGGACGGGTACCGGCCGGCCAGCAGGTCGAGCGTCGCGTCGAACACGGAACGCGGGAGGGCGTGGAACGGCGCCGCGCGTCGGACCACGTCGAACCAGTGCTCGACCTCCCACTCGTCGACGGCCACCGCGGCGACGGTCTGCTGGGCGAGCACGTCGAGCGGGTTCGCCGGGATGCGGAGCGGTTCGATGCCGCCCGCGACCATGCGCTCGGCGACGACGGCGGAGTGCAGGAGGTCGGCCCGGTGCTTGGGGAACATGAGTCCCTTGGAGACCTCGCCCACCTGGTGGCCGGCTCGGCCGATCCGCTGCAGGCCGCTCGCGACCGACGGCGGCGACTCGACCTGCATCACCAGGTCGACCGCGCCCATGTCGATCCCGAGTTCGAGGCTCGACGTGGCCACCACGCACTTCAGGCGACCGCCCTTGAGATCCGCCTCGACGAGCGCGCGCTCCTCCTTGCTGACCGAGCCGTGGTGCGAACGGGCGATGACCGGTTCGGCGCCGGCCGTGAGCCCGGATGAGCCCACGAGCTCGGCCGGCGGGCGCCGCGGCGTCGCCGGGGCCGGGCCGAGTGACGAGGCCGCGCCGGTCGAGGCCACGGCGACGGATGCCACTGGGACCTCGGCACCGACGAGCCCGTCGCCGGCCGCCCCGTCGTCGCCCTCGCCCTCGGGCGGCGCCGTGCGCTCGGCCCAGAGTTCGTTGAGCCGGGCCGTCAGCCGCTCCGCGAGTCGGCGGGAGTTCGCGAACACGATGGTCGAGCGATGCGCGAGCACCTCGTCGAGGATCGCCTCCTCGACGTGCGGCCACACCGAGCCGCCGTGGTCGCCGGAGAGGTCGGCGAGGTCGTCGACGGGCACGGTCACGCGCAGGTCGAACCGCTTGCCCGACGGCGGCGCGACGATCGACACGGGCCTGGTGCCCGAGAGGAAGCGCGCCACCTCGTCGTGCGGCCGGACCGTCGCCGACAGGCCGATGCGCTGCACCGGCCTGGCGAGCAGCTCGTCGAGGCGCTCGAGCGACAGGGCGAGGTGGGCGCCGCGCTTGCTGCCGGCGAGCGCGTGGATCTCGTCGATGATGACCGTCTCGACGCCGGCGAGCGTCTCGCGCGCCTGCGAGGTGAGCATCAGGAACAACGACTCGGGCGTCGTGATGAGGATGTCGGGCGGACGCTTCACGAGGGCCCGCCGATCGGCCGGCGAGGTGTCGCCCGACCGGACCCCCACGGTCACCTCGGGCACGTCGACGCCCATCGCGGCGGCGGTGCGCGCGATGCCGACGAGCGGGGCGCGCAGGTTGCGCTCGACGTCGACGCCGAGGGCCTTGAGCGGCGACACGTAGACGACGCGCGTGGCGCGGGGCGCGGCATCCGTCACCTCGCCGGTCGCCGCGTCGACCGCCGGCAGCGGGGCGTGGTGGAGTCGGTCGATGGCCGAGAGGAACGCCGCGAGCGTCTTGCCCGACCCGGTGGGCGCCACGACGAGCGCGTGCTCGCCGCGGGCGATCGCCCGCCACGCCGCATCCTGCACGGCCGTGGGCTCGCGGAACGACTCGGTGAACCACGCCCGCGTCGCAGGCGCGAACTCGTCGAGTGCGCCGGTCATCCCACCATTCAAGCGGATGCCACCGACACCGTCGCCGGGTTGCGCTCAGCCCGACGCGCGCACCTCGGCGAGCGCGCGCTCCACGGCCGCGACCGTGCGGCGCGCCTGCGCGGCATCCGTGCCCCAGTTGCTGACCGAGAAGCGGACCACAGCGCGGTCGTGCCACCGGGAGGTCATCGCGAGGACCTCGCCGTCCAGGAGCAGTCGCGCGCTGAGCGCCTGCGTCGCCGCGTCGTCCTCGAGGGCGATGCAGACCTGGGTGAACGCCACCTCGTTCAGCACCGAGACGCCCGGGAGCCGCGCGACGCCCTCGGCGATGATCCGGGCGGAGCCGGCCAGTCGGTCGATGAGGTCGGCGACGCCCTCGCGACCGAGGTGGCGCAGCACCGCCCACGTCGGAACGCCGCGCGCCCGCCGCGACAGTTCCGCGACCTTCTCGTGCGGGTCGGCGCCCTCGGTCGTGGCCTGCAGGTAGCTCGCGTGCATGGTCAGCGCGTGCCGCATCGCGGCGCCGTCTCGCACCATCGCGATGCCGCAGTCGTACGGGACGTTGAGCGTCTTGTGCGCGTCGGTCGACCACGAGTCGGCGTCGGCGAGCCCCTCGGTGAGCGGGCGCAGCCGGGGGGATGCCGCAGCCCAGAGGCCGAACGCCCCGTCGACGTGCACCCACGCGCCCGCCTCGTGGGCGACGCGGCACGCCTCGGCGAACGGGTCGAACGCGCCGGAGTGGATGTTGCCCGCCTGGAGGCACACGATCGCCGGTCCCTCCCCCGAGGCGAGCACCTCGCGGAGCGCCTCCGGCCGCATGCGACCCTGCTCATCGGCGGCCGCCTCGATCGGCGAGCCGAGACCCAGGTACCGGCCCGCGAGGTCGATCGTGCCGTGGCGTTCGGCGCCGACCACGAAGCGGACGCGCGGACCTCCCGCGAGCCCGTCGCGCGCGACGTCCCAACCGGCGCGCCGGAGCACCTCGTCGCGCGCCGCGGCGAGGCACGCGAACTGCGCCGTGGTCGCGCCCGTCGCGAAGCCGACCTCGCTCTCCGCGGGGAGGCCGAGCAGCTCGAGGACCCAGGCCGCGGCGATCTCCTCGACGGCGGCGGTGCCGGGCGTGACGTTGCGGAGGCCGTTGTTCTGGTCCCAGGTCGAGACGAGCCAGTCCGCCGCGAGCGCCACGGGCTGCGTGCCGCCGATGACCCACCCGAAGAATCGCGGCGAGCCCATCGCCATGAGGCCCGGCTCGATCCGATCGGCGAGGCGTTCGATGACCTCCGCGGCCGGTTCCCCGTGCTCGGGGAGGTCGCGTCCGAGGGCGTCGCCGATCTCGTCGACCGTCGCCCGCGGAGGGATCGGCCGCTCGGCGAGCCCGTCGAGCCAGTCGGCCGCGCGTCGGTGCGCGAGGGCGAGGAGCGCCTCGTCGTACGGCCGGTGCGCCGCTCCGCCCGCTCCGTCGGACGGCGTCGTCCGGGCAGTCGCGGAGGTCTCGTCGAGTCGATCGGGCATGGTCCACCTGGATTCCGCGCGTACCGCGCACCCCGATCATGCTCCCGGTCGCCGCGCGAGTCAACGCCGGTCCGGGCCGCCTCAGGCCGCGGGGCAGGTGACGTCGGCAGGCGGGACGACGCCGTCGACGAGGTACTGCTCGACCGCGGCATCCACGCACGTGTCGCCCTTGTTGAAGGCCGTGTGGCCCTCGCCGGTTCGCGTGACGAGGACGCCGCTCTCGAGCTGCGACGCCACCGCGACCGCCCAGGCATGCGGGGTGGACGGGTCGCCGGTCGTGCCGAGGACGAGGATCGGCGCGGCGCCCGGTGCGGTGATCGCGACGCGTTCGAGGTCGGACTGGTACGGCCACGACAGGCAGGACACGTCCCCGAACGAGAAGTAGACGCCGATGTGCGGCGCCGCCTTGCTCAGCTGCCGTGCCTCCTCTTTCATCACCTCGACGTTGTTCTGTGCCGTGTGGTCGAGGCAGTTCACAGCGCGGATCGCCTCGGGCAGATTGCCGGAGTACTCACCCTCCGGAGTCCGCCCGAAGTACCCGTCCACGACGGTCAGCGCGACCTCCGCCTGTCCCGCCAGCACCGAGGTGAAGACGGTGTCGAGTATCGGCCAGGTGTCCTTCAGGTAGAGCGGCGCTGCGATCGCGATCAGCAGCGTGTCGACGCTGAGGACTCGCCCGTCCGTCGATGGGATCGGGTTCTTCGCGACCGCATCCAGGATGTCGCGGACGATCGGCAGCGCGTCATCGGGGGTGCCCTGGAACGGGCAGGTGGCCGCGGGGATGCAGGCCGACAGGTAGGACCTCAGCGCCGTCTCGAAGCCGGTGGCCTGAGCGAGCGTGATGGCGGCTCGGTTCAGCGTCGGGTCGATCGGTCCGTCGAGCACCAGCCGTCCCACCCGATCCGGGAACAGCCCGGCGTACACCGTGCCGAGGTAGGCGCCGTACGAGTACCCGAGGTAGGTGAGCTGGTCGTCGCCGAGCGCCGCCCGCAGCATGTCGAGGTCTCGCGCGGTGCTCGCGGTGTCGACGTTGGCGAGGAGATCACCGGTGTTGCGCAGGCACGCCTGTCCGAATCGGTGGGTGAGCTCGTTCTGCGACGTCAGCCATTCGTTGGTCCCCCGCACGCCGCGCGCCGGTGCGTAGAGGAGCTGATCGAGTTCCTTCGGCGTGAAGCAATCGACCGCAGAGGATCGTCCGACGCCGCGTGGGTCGAACCCGACGACGTCGTAGCGCTCCTGCAGCGTCTCGCTCACGGCGACGTCGAGCGAGGTCGCCACTGCGTCGTATCCGGAGACCCCCGGACCGCCGGGGTTCATGAGCAGCGAACCGAGGCGTTGGCCGCTGGCGGGCTGGCGGATGAGCGCCAGTTCGATCTCGCCCGCCGATGGGGTGTCCCAGTCGAGTGGAGCGGTGGCCGTCGCGCACTGGAACTCGCCGCACTCCTCCCATTGGAGGACCTGGCCGTAGTACGGCTCCAGCGCGGCATCCACCTTCTCGCCGGTCGGCGTCGACTCGTCGACCACGGGGAAGAACGTCGACATCCCGCACCCCGCCACGCCCAGGGCGATGCCGACGGATGCCGCCACGGCGGCCGCGAGCACGCCCCCCTTCGGTGCTCGACCCATGGCCGCTAGTATCCACGGAAACCGTCGCGCTGATGACCCCCGTACTGGGGTGATCGTCGGAACCCGCCGCTGTCCCCCGGCCGAATCCGCGCGAACTCGGGGATCTGGGGCGAGCGCACGCGAATGTCCCCCGAACCGGGGCGTCCCCGGCTGTTGCCGCTGCCGGAAGCGAAGAGGACAATCGACCCGTCGCGGCACGGACTCGGACGGCTGACACCGGTGTCGCGCAGGGGGGTAAGAGTCATTGAACTCGTACGCGCTCGGAATCGACATCGGAACGACCTACACCGCCGCCGGCATCGCCCGGCGGGGCACCGGCGGTGCGCTCAGCACCTCGACGCTCGAGCTGGGCTCGCGCAAGGCGGCGATGCCCACGGTGGTCTACCTCGCCGAGGACGGCGCCGTGGTGGTCGGTGAACCTGCGGAGCGTCGGGCCATCGATGCGCCCGACCGCGTGGTCCGCGGGTTCAAGCGGCGCATCGGCGACGAGACGCCGCTCATCGTCGGCGATCTCGCCGTCGCACCCGAGGAGCTGTTCGCGCTGCTGGCCCGATGGGTCGTCGAGCGGGCCGAGGCGCAGGAGGGCGAACCGCCGGCCTCGGTCACGCTGTCGCACCCGGCCGCGTGGGGAACGCACCGCGTCGAATCCATCCGCAGCGCACTCGACGCCGCCGGACTCGGCCACGCGGAGCTCGTGAGCGAGCCCGAGGCGGCCGGACTCAAGTACCTGTCCGAGCACCACCTCGATGACGGCCGCGTGATCGGCGTCTACGACCTCGGCGGCGGAACGTTCGACGTCGCCCTCCTTCGGCGCGGGGAGGATGACGGGCTCGAGCTCGTCGGCACGCCCCGGGGCATCGACCGTCTGGGCGGCACCGACTTCGACCAGGTCGTCTTCGACCACGTCCGCTCCGCGGCCGACGACGCCTTCTCGGGTGCCGATGAGGACGCCCCTGACGCCGTGGTCGCGCTCGCCCGGGTGCGGCGCGAGTGCACGGAGGCGAAGGAGGCGCTGTCGTTCGACGCCGAGACCGCCGTCCCGGTCGTGCTCCCCAACGGCCACGCCCGGGTGCGGCTCATCCGAGCCGAGTTCGAGCAGATGATCGAGACCGACCTGCGGCGCACGGTCGACACCCTTCGGGAGGCGATCGACGCGGCCGGGCTCGGCGTCGACGACCTCGAAACCGTCCTCCTCATCGGAGGATCGTCCCGCATCCCCGCCGTCACGCAGCTCATCACAGCCGAACTCGGCCTTCCGGTCGCCATCGACGCCGACCCGAAGGCCTCCATCAGCCACGGTGCCGCCATCGCGGCGGCGCGACACCTCGAGACCGCGCCCGAGGACACCGCGACGTCGGTCGCCGAGGCCGACGGCGACGTGACCCCCGCGGATCCGGCCGAGGACCGGCTCCGAGCGCTCCCGGCCTGGTTGCGGCGTACGCCGGATGCTCCCGGACTCTCCATGGGGCTCCGCACCACGCTGCTCGCCGGCGCGGCCGCGGCGCTGCTCGGCATCCTCGTCCCGATCACGCCGTTGGGTGCGGGCGGGGAGCAGGGCGAGGCCGCCGACGGCGCGGCCGAACTCGAGGCGTCCGGCACCTACGCCGCGGGTCGATACGTGGCGGGCGACGGCGCGACGGGGCAGCCCGGATCGACCGCCCGGCCCCCTGCGGACGACCCGTTCACCCGGGTCGACGAGTCGGAGCTCGAGCAGTCGACCGGCCCGCTGAAGCCGGGCAAGTCGACGAGTAGCGGTTCGAAGGCGCCGTCCGGGTCGACCGGATCCAAGGGCAGCCCGAGTGGCGACACCACCGCCTCGGGTGCCTCGCCGGGTGGCTCCTCGACGCCTCCCACGACCGGTTCGTCACCGTCACCGTCCCCGTCACCGTCCCCGTCCCCCTCACCGTCCTCGGACCCGGATCCGTCGCCCTCCCCCAATCCCGCACCGTCACCCGAACCCTCACCGGACCCGTCGCCCGCGCCCGACCCCGCACCGGACCCGTCGCCCGCGCCCGACCCTGCACCGGACCCGTCGCCCGCGCCGTCACCGGACCCGAGCCCGGAGCCCGCGCCCGAACCCCAGCCCACGGCGACGTCCGAGCCCACGGAGCCCCCCGCGACGCCATGAGTCCTACCGCGCACCGCTCCCACGATCCGCACCCGTCGCGCAGCATCGGCTGGTCCGACGGCGACGCGCTGGTCCGGCGCATCCTGCACGGCTCCGCGCGCGTGCTGGCGGGGATCAGCGGGCCCGGGGGATCCGGCAAATCCACCCTCCTCGAACGGATGGCGGACGAGCTGCGTTCCGGCGGGGCAAGGGTGGTGCGCGATGCCGATGTCCCGTCGCCGTCCGGCGGTGACGCGTCTAGGCCCGTCGTCGTCCTCGTCGACGACGCGGAGCAACTGTCGCCTGGTGAGGTCGCGACGATCGAGCGGATCATCGCCGACGATGTCGCGCACCTCGTCGTGGCGTTCCGCCCGTCGCCGGGTGCCCCGGTCGTGGAGGCCCTCGACGGCGCCGGGCGTCGGCACACGACCGTCACGCTGCATCCGCTCTCGGACGCCGGAGTGAGCGCACGCGCGGGCGAGGTGCTCGGCGTCGTGCCGGAGGACGACCTCGCCTCCCGCATCCTCGAGTTCACCGGCGGCAACCCGCGACTCGTCGACCTCGCCCTGTACGCCCTTCGCGACGACGACTGGGACCTCGACGCCGACCGACTTCCCTCGACCATGCTCACGCGCATCACTGACGAGCTCGACGCCTTGGACCGGCGGACCCGTCAGTTCGCGCTCGCCCTCGCGGTCGGGTTCTCGGCATCCGGACCGGCACTCGCGACGGCACCGCGCTTCGCGGACACGGACACCCTTTCGCTCATGCAGGCCATCCGAGCCGCGGGCCTGGCGCACCCCGACGGGCGACTCGCGGCCGTCGTCCGTACGGCCGTGCTCCGTGCCGCGATGCCCGACGAGGCGTGGTCTCTGCGTCGAGAACTCGTCGACGCCCTCGAGTCGGCGGGGATGCCCCTCGACGAACCGGCGATGTCGCTGGCCGAACAGGGGTTCCGCGATCCTCGGATCGCATCGGCGCTGGAACGCGCCGGTGACGAGCTGCTCGCGGTCGACGCGACCCGCGCTGTCCTGCGCTACCGCGCGGCGGTCGACGCGGGAGCCGACCGCGTCGCCCTGGAGGCCCGTCGCGCCCACGCCGCGTGGGCAGCAGGAGACGTCCGCGACGCCGAGCGACTCGTCGACCGATTCCTCGCCCGTCCTGACGCTGCCGACGTCTGCCGCGGCGTCGCGGTGGCCGCCGCCGTCTGGGCGCGACAGGGGCTCCTGCGCCGCAGCGCCGACGCGTATGAACGCCTCGCCGGCGAGGAGTGCGCCCTCGCTCCGCTCGCCGTGTTCGCCCTCGCCGCGACCGGCGAATCCGCCCGTGCGCGGGCGCTCCGGGCGGGCGGGCGGCGCATCGCGTACCCGACGTCGTCGCACATGGCGGTCGACCTCATGGCGGACGGCTTCCTGCAGATGCTCGACGGCGACGCCGACCGAGCTCTCGGGACCCTGCTCACGGCGTCGAGCGTCATGTCGGAGGCCGGTGCGGCGATCCCGCTGCCGGAGGTCCCAGCGGTGCTGGCCGCGCAGGTCGCGCTCTCCACCGGCGAGCTCCGCATCGCCGACGAGGTGCTCTCGTCGGCGATCGCCGCGGGCCAGGGCGGTCCGGCCTTCTCAGCGCGGCTCCAGCTCATGCGTTCCCTCGTCGCCCTTCGCGCCGATCGACCGCTGCACGCGCGCGAGCACCTCGCCGCCGCGAGGGCGGATGCCGCCACGCGCCCGACGGGGCTCCGCGACGAGTTGCTCGCGAGCGCCGTCCGGGTGGGCCTCGCACGCCACCAGGGCGACATCCCGGACCTGGTGCGGGCCTGGGAGGCCGCGCGCCACGCCATCGCCGGCATGCAGCCGGATGTGATGACCCTGCCGGCCCTTGCCGAACTCGTCGTCGCGGCCGCCCGCTTGGGCGAGCCCCACCTGGTGGCCCCGCATCTCGCCGCGGCTTGGGAGTTGCTCGACCGCGTCGGCGACGCCGCACCGCTGACGACCGGGCTGCACTGGACGGAGATCGAGTCGGGCCTGCTGCGGAACGATCCCGCCGCGGTGCGACGCCACGCCGAGGCGCTCGAGGCACGGGTCGGAGACCGCACGGCGCAGCGCCTCGGGCACGCCGCCCGGGTGTGGGCTGCAGCGCTCGCCGGCCAGGTGGTCGTCGAGGCGGTCGAACGCGCGGCGCGGGATCTCGAGGCCGCCGGATATCCGTGGGATGCCTCGCGCATGGCCGGCCACGCTGCGGGTCGCGCCGCCGAACATCAGGATTCGCTCCGTCTGCTCGCCCTCGCGCGGAGCCTCCATCCCGATGAGGTGAGATCGGCCGGGGTCCCGTCGCCGGCCGATCGCATCGATGCGGAGGCCGGTGCGGCGCCGTTCGCCTCGCGTGACGACAGCCGCCTGAGCGCCCGCGAGAGCGAGGTGGCGCGGCTCGTCCTGGAGGGCAAGACCTACGCGGAGATCGGCCAGGCCATCTTCATCTCGCCGCGCACTGCCGAGCACCACATCGCCCGCATCCGGCGACGCCTCGGCGCCACCAATCGCTCGGACCTCATCGCGAAACTCCGGGCGGCCCTCGAGAGTGACGACTCGCGGTGAATCCCCGCCGGTGGGACGGGTGCCACGGGCCTGGCCCGGGCTCCCCCGACGCGGCCTTCGACGAATCCCCTAACGCTCCCCGGCCGCATCCCCTAATCCCCCATCGGACCGACCGGAAGAGCGGGGATCCCCCCCGATGCCCGCGGGCTCGACCACGACGAAGCTTGTTGACGGGGGGCCGACGCGGATGTCGGTCATCGCCATCTCAACGTATGGAGGAGATCGATCATGTCGAACATCACGACCGCGCTGCTGGACTTCCTGATGGGCCTGCTGCGCGACCCGGAGGCCGCTTCGGAGTTCCGGGCCGACCCGGACAGCGCGCTGACCAACGCCGGCCTGAACGGGATCTGCGCGGCTGACGTCGACGCCGTCCTGCCCGTCGCGCTCGACTTCTCGCCGGTCGGCAACCGCGAGTACAACACCGGCGGCAACAGCATCGACAGCGGCGCCTCCGGCGGAGCCTGGGGCGGCGGCTGGGGCGGCGGCGGCGGCGGCGGAAGCTGGGGCGGCGGCGGCCACCACGGCGGCGGCCACCACGGCGGGGGCGGCCACCACCACGGCGGCGGCGACGGCGACTACTACTCGGCCGTCCAGAAGATCATGAGCGTCGTGAACAACTACTCGTACATCGACGACCGCGACGTGATCAACGACCAGTCGGTGAACACCAACGTCTGGGCGAACGACAGCCTGGTCGCCGTCGAGAACAACGTGGAGAACAACTCGACCACGGCTTCCGGTGACGGCGCCATCGCCGCCAGCGGCAACGCCGTCGTCGACGCGTACAACACCGACATCGACGTCGACATCGAGGACTCCTTCAACGAGGAGACCGAGATCGACATCGAGGACTCGTTCAACGACAACTCCGACAACTCGGTCGACAACTCGACGACCAACATCGCGGTGGACTCGTTCAACACCGAGAACGAGCTCGACGTCGAGATCGAGGACTCGTTCAACACGGACAACTCGGTCGACAACTCGGTCGAGATCGAAGACTCGTTCCAGGACAACTCGACGGACATCGACGTGGACATCGAGGACTCGTTCAACGAGGACAACTCGGTCGACAACTCGATCGACAACTCGATCGAGGTCGACATCGAGGACTCGTTCAACGACAACGAGATCGGCAACACCGACAACTCGGTCGAGGTCGAGGTCGAGGACTCGTTCAACGACAACGAGATCGGCAACACCGACAACTCGACCGAGGTCGAGGTCGAGGACTCGTTCAACGACAACAACCTCGAGGTCGGCCCCGGCGACCTGACCGATGTCGACGTCAACGTCGAGGACGTCGCTCTGTGACGACCATCTGAACCGGTGATTCGGCCCGGCGCGAGTACCTTTCGCGCCGGGCCGAATCCGCCCGTCAGCCAGGGGAACCAACCGAAGATCGTCGAACGGGAAGTGCAACGGTGCAGCAACTCATCGAACTCGTGGACCGGGGCATCGCCCTCGCCGGAACCGGAGAGCGGCCCGACCTGCGCCGCCGCCTCGAGCAGACCCGTGATCGACTGCAGGACCCGAACATCCGCGTCATGGTGGTCGGCGAGTTCAAGCAGGGCAAGAGCCAGCTCATCAATGCCCTCGTGAACGCCCCGGTGTGCCCGGTCGACGACGACATCGCGACCGCGGTGCCCACGACGGTGCGCTACGGCGAGCGCGCCTCGGCCTCCGTCCTCTCCACCAGCGCGATCGGCGGAACCCTCGAGGCGGACGGCCGGTCGCAGCGCACCGAGATCCCGATCACCGAGCTCGCGAAGTACGTGTCCGAGCGGGGCGGGCGGGGCACCGAGACGGATGTCGCCTCGGCCGAAGTCGTGCTTCCACGCAAGCTGCTGAAGAGCGGGTTGACGCTCATCGACTCCCCGGGTGTCGGTGGACTGAACTCGGCGCACGCCATCACGACGCTCGCGACCCTGCCCTCGGCGCACGCGATGCTGTTCGTCTCGGACGCATCGCAGGAGTTCACCGAGCCCGAGATCCAGTTCCTCCGCCACGCGATGCGGATCTCGCCGAACGTCGCGTGCGTCCTCACGAAGATCGACCTGTATCCGCAATGGCGCCAGGTGGAGGAGCTCGACCGCGCGCACTTGGCCTCCATCGACCCGGACATCCCGATCTTCCCGATCTCGTCGAACCTGCGACTCACGGCGCTGCAGGGTTCGGACGCCGAACTCAACGCCGAGTCGGGCTTCACCGAGCTGATCGCCTACCTCCGGCGCGACGTCGTCGGCAAGGCGGAGCTGCTCCAGCGTCGCTCGGCGGCCGCAGACCTCGTCTCGACGACCGAGCACCTGCGGCTGTCCATCGACTCCGAGCTGAGCGCCCTGCTGAGCCCGGAGAAGACGCCGGAGATCGTTGCGAAGCTGGAGACGACGAAAGCGCGGGCCGATGAGCTGCGGCGCAATTCGTCGCGCTGGCAGACGACCCTCAATGATGGCGCCACCGACCTCATCGCCGACATGGAGCACGACCTCCGTGACCGGCTCCGCACGATCCAGCGCGAGGCCGAGGAGGCCATCGACGAAGGCGATCCGGGTCCGATCTGGGACGAACTCGTCGACTGGTTCGAGCAGCGCGTCTCCTCAGCCGTCACCGACACGTTCGTGTGGACCCAGGAGCGCGCGCAGTGGCTCTCCGCGAAGGTGGCTCGCCACTTCAACGAGGAGGAGGTCACGCTCCCCCAGATCCACGTCGACGACACGCATGAGGTGCTCGACGCCGTCGACGACATGTCGCAACTCGACCCGGGCCGGCTCGGCCCGATGCAGAAGTTCTACATCGGGCTCCGCGGTTCGTACGGCGGCGTGCTGATGGTGGGCATCATCACGAGCATCGTCGGAATGTCGCTCATCAACCCGCTCTCGTTGGCGGCCGGTGCGGTCATCGGCCGGAAGGCGTACAAGGAGGACGTCGAGAACCGGCTCCAGCGCCGCCGTGCCGAAGCCAAGACGCTCATCCGGCGGCAGGTCGACGAGATCATCTTCCAGGTGGGCAAGCAGCTGCGCGACCGCCTCCGGCTCGTTCAGCGCATCACCCGCGATCACTTCACCGCGATCGCCGAGGAGCACCATCGCTCCCTGGCCGACTCGGTGCTCGCGGCGCAGAAGGCGGCGAACATGTACGCGAGCGACCGCGAACGACGCATTCAGCAACTGCGCGCTGACCTGAAGCAGGTCGACGCCCTCTCGAGCAAGGCGAGGTCGATCGAAGGCGTCACCGACCCGAGTCGCGCGCGGCATGCGACGTCCTCCGCCGCGGCCGGAGGTGGCCCGGCGTGAGCGCACGCCTCCTCGATCAGGCGGACGACCTCCTCGACCTCGCGGCGGAGCACTACGCGGGGGACGCGGCGGCACTCGCCCGCATCGGGGAGCAGCGGTCGCGGCTGCACGAACCGCTGCGCGTGGCGATCGCGGGCATGGTCAAGGCAGGCAAGTCCACCCTGCTGAATGCCGTGATCGGCGAGGAGATCGCTCCCACGGATGCCGGAGAGTGCACGAAGGTCATCGTCTGGTACCGGCACGGGACCGCGCCCAGCATCACGGTGCACCTCCGAGACGGAGGCGTCCGCTCCCTCCCCGTCCGGCGGGTGGACGGGCGGCTGCTGATCGACCTCGAGCCGTCCACGCCCGACGAGGTGGATCGCGTCGTCGTCGAATGGCCGTCCGGCCGGCTGGAAGACGTGACGCTCATCGACACGCCCGGCATCGCCTCGCTCTCGTCGGACATCTCGGCTCGGTCGGCTGCCTTCCTCACGCCCGAGTCCACGCCGTCGGAGGCCGATGCCATCGTGTACCTGACGAGGCACATGCACTCGGCGGACGTCGGTTTCCTGTCCGCATTCCACGACACCGCGGTGGCGCGGTCGCGCACGGTGAACGCGATCGCGGTGCTCTCGCGCGCCGACGAGATCGGCGCCGGACGCATCGACGCGCTGCTGTCGGCGCGCTCGATCGCCGAACGCTACCGAAGCGACGGATCACTGCGCTCGCTGGCGCTCGACGTGGTGCCGATCGCCGGGCTGCTCGCCCAGTCGGCCCGGACGCTCCGCGAGCACGAGTTCGACGCGCTCCGCCGTCTGGCGCGGCTCGGCCGGAGCGACCGGGAGCGGATGCTGGTGTCGGTCGATCGCTTCGTCCGCGACGACGCCCCCATCGACGTGACGGCGGACGAGCGGCGCAACCTGCTGCAGCGCTTCGGGATGTTCGGAATCCGCATGGCCGCGGTCTCGATCCGCGCCGGCCACCACGATGCGACCGCGCTGGCCGATGAGCTCTACCGACGTTCCGGGATGGACGACCTCGTCCACCTGGTCGGCGGGCAGTTCCGGTCCCGCGCCGACGCGCTGAAGGCCAGCTCCGCGCTGGCTGCCCTTCGGGCTCTGATCGGAGAGCGCCCGCCCACCGCGGCGTCCCTCATCGAGCGTTCGATCGAACGGCTCGAGTCGAATGCGCACGAGCTCCGCGAGCTCGCCCTGCTCTCGGCGGCCCGAACCACGGGACTCGGCCTGGGACCGGCGGAGTCGGCCGAAGCAGAACGCCTGATCGGTGCCGCCGGCACGAGCGTCGAGGACCGCCTGGGACTGCCGCCCGACGCACCACGTGAAGACGTCCACCGGGCGGCGGTCGCCGCGCTGCAGCGCTGGCGGGCCCTCTCGGGCAGCCCGCTGCTCGACGGCGCGGCCGCGGAGGCCTGCGATGTCGTCACTCGCAGCTGCGAAGCGCTCGTGATCGCGGCCGGTCCGACCTCAGTGGAGCGTCGCCGGTTGCACCTCGCCCGCAGTGCGGAACCAGTGGGCGGCGCTGGGGAACAAGCCGGCGATCCACCCGGCGAGGGCGCATCCGAAGCCGCCGATCAGCAGCACCTCCACGAGGAGCCCGAACTCCGTCACCGTGAGGAAGGCACTGCCGACGAGCGCCACGCCGGCGTGCACCAGGAGTAGCACCAGCTGACCCCAGCGAGCCCCGCCACGACGGTTCAGGATCATCGCGAGGAGGATCGCCTCGAGGGTCACCACCACCCCGAGCCCGGCGATGCACGCCCAGTAGATCACGTCGACCAGGGTCGAGATCCGTGATTCGTCGTACCCCGGGGAGAGCCGTAGCAACGTCTCCTCGAGCTCCGCCGCGATCGACTCGTGGGAGAGGAACGCGATCAGCATGGCGGCGGCGGCGGCCGTGAAGCTGATCAGCCACAATGCGCGCGAGACCCGCACCGATCGCGGCGGCGGCACGGCCTTGAGCACCGGCGGGCGCCGTTCGTCGACGAGCGGCGGACGTTCGGGCGGAGCCGGCTCGTCGGCGCTGCCGCGCGCATCGTCGGTCTGCGGTGGACGCTCGTTCCCCCCGGAGGCGTCGGTCATGTCGTCAGCCTACGGCAGGCTCCCCGGCGACGGGGGCTCCGCCACGTCGCCCGTCAGTCGCACGGTGAGCGAGTCCACGCCGGTGGCGATCGCGTCATCCGCTGCCCATCGGCGCGCGAGCCGCGTGGTGACGGCGTCGAGCTCGGCGCGGGTGAGGCCGGCCACGAGCCGCAGCCTGACGACCAGCTCGGGGCCGCGCAGCCGCGCGTCCGCGTCGCCGGCCAGGAGGTCGACCCCGACCACGGCGAGTTCCCCGGACACCGAGCGCTCGAACGCCTCGCGCACGTCGGCCGATTCGAACGGCGGCCGCCACGGCTGCTGCTGCGCGACCGCCCAGACGGCGGGTCGGCGCAGGACGAACTCGGTGGGGCTCCCCGGGTCGAGCACGACGAGCTCGGTGCCGTCGTCGGCGGCCGCCAGCGCGACGCGAACGCCGTCCGCCGGGACGGGCCGGGCCTCGGGATTCCAGCGCGACATCGCCTCGACGGACCCGAACACGGGAAGGACGCGCCGACCGTCGGGGCCCTCGACCGTGACGATCGAGAGCTCCTGGCTCTTGTCGACCGCATGGCCGTGGGCGCCGACCTCGGTCCCGCCGTCGCCGAGCTCGGCGAGCAGCGGGATCAGCAGGCGCGAGCCGCCGAACGCGGCGACCACGTCGGCCTGCCCCCCGTCGCCCGAGCGGAAGCGCTCGAGCGCGGCCCCGAGTTCCGGCGGCATCCGCCCGTCATCGCCCGCATGCGGGTTCGACTGGAACGACCGGCCGGCCCACGGGCGCCCGGCCGAGTCGGCGGCAGGGTCAGTGGGATGCGACATCCAGCGCCTCGGGCAGCGTGAACGCGCCCGCGTAGAGGGCCTTGCCGATGATGGCGCCCTCGAGGCCCTGCGGCACGAGCTGGCGCAGCGCGGCGATGTCGTCGAGGCTCGAGACGCCGCCCGACGCGATGACGGGCCGGCGCGTGCGCTCCATGATCTGCTGGAGCAGCTCGAGGTTCGGCCCCTGCAGCGTGCCGTCCTTGGTGACATCCGTCACGACGTAGCGCGCCGCGCCCGCCTCCTCGAGGCGATCCATGACGTGCCAGAGGTCGCCGCCGTCCTTGGTCCAGCCGCGCGCCGCGAGCGTGTGCCCGCGAACGTCGAGGCCGATCGCGATGGCCTCGCCGTACTGCGCGATGACCGACGCCGCCCACTCCGGGTTCTCGAGGGCGGCCGTGCCGAGGTTGATGCGCTTGGCACCGATCGCGAGCGCGTGCTCGAGCGACCGGTCGTCGCGGATGCCGCCCGAGAGCTCGACGTTCACGCCGCGGACCTGCTTGATCACCTTCTTCAGGACCGAGGCGTTCGACCCGCGACCGAACGCGGCGTCGAGGTCGACGAGGTGGATCCACTCGGCGCCCTGGTCGGCCCAGTCCGCCGCGGCGTCCACGGGGTCGCCGTAGCTGGTCTCGGTGCCCGCCTCGCCCTGCGTCAGGCGGACCGCCTTGCCCCCTGCCACGTCGACTGCGGGAAGCAGTACCAGGCGGGGGCTCTTGCTGAACTCACTCATCACTGTCCTCGAATCGGATGCCGCGAGAATCGCGACTTCGGCACAGTCACAGCATCCTAGCCCGCTGCGTGCCGGTCATGACGAACCGAAGGCCCACCGCCGTCAGGCGAACGAGCCGATCCAGTTCGCGAGCAGTCGGATGCCGGCATCCGACGACTTCTCGGGATGGAACTGCGTGGCCGACAGCGGGCCGTTCTCGACTGCGGCGAGGAACCGCCCGCCGTGCTCGGCCCAGGTCAGCCTCGGCTGCGGGAACGGCGGCATGACGTCGAGGTGCCACTCCTGCGCGGCGTAGGAGTGCACGAAGTAGAAGCGCTCGCCCTCGAGTCCGCGGAACAGCACGGACCCCTCGTCGGGTCGGACCGTGTTCCACCCCATGTGCGGCAGCACCTCGGAGGGCAGCTCGCGCACGGTGCCCGGCCACTCGCCGAGCCCCTCGGTGTCGACGCCGCGCTCGACGCCGTGCTCGAACATCACCTGCATGCCCACGCAGATGCCGAGCACCGGGCGACCGCCGGCGAGGCGCCGGTCGATGAGCTCGTCGCCCCGGACGGCCCGGAGCCCGTCCATCACGGCCGCGAACGCGCCCACGCCCGGCACGAGCAGCCCGTCGGCCTCCATGACGGCGCGCCGGTCGGCGGTGAGCTGCACCTCCGCACCCGCGCGCTCGAGGGCCTTCGCGGCCGAGTGCACGTTGCCCGAGCCGTAGTCGAGCACCGCCACGCGAGGGGTGCGGCTCACAGCGCGCCCTTCGTCGAGGGGATGCCGCTCACGAGCGGATCGTGCGCCTTGGCCTGCCGGAACGCGCGTGCGAACGCCTTGAACTCGGCTTCGGCGATGTGGTGCGGGTCGCGCCCGCCCAGCACCGTCACGTGCACCGTGAGCCCCGCGTTGAAGGTGATCGCCTCGAACACGTGCCGCACCATCGACCCGGTGAAGTGCCCGCCGATGAGGTGGAACTCGTATCCGGCCGGCTCGCCCGTGTGCACGAGGTACGGCCGCCCCGAGATGTCGACCACGGCCTGGGCGAGCGCCTCGTCGAGCGGGACGAGCGCGTCGCCGTAGCGGGAGATGCCCCGCTTGTCGCCGAGTGCCTGCCGGATCGCGGTGCCGAGGACGATGGCGACGTCCTCCACGGTGTGGTGCACGTCGATCTCGACGTCGCCCTTCGCGCGCACGGTGAGGTCGGTCAGCGAGTGCTTCGCGAACGCCGTGAGCAGGTGGTCGTAGAACGGCACGGTGGTCTCGATGTCGCTGCGGCCGGTGCCGTCGAGGTCGATCGAGAGGTCGATGCTCGACTCGCTGGTCTCGCGCTGCACGCGCGCGGTGCGCGCGGGGCGGTCGGTGGTCATGCGGTCATCCTATTCAGGCAGCCCGTGCGATGCCCGGGCGGTGGTCAGGGGGTCGAAGCGGATGCCGGCGGCGCGAACGCCGCCATCGCCTCGAGGAACGCGGTCGTCTCCGCCTCGGTTCCCGCGGTGACTCGCAGGCAGCCGGGCAGCCCGATCTCGCGGATCAGGATGCCGCGCTCGAGCAGCGCCTCGAACACGGCGTGCGGGTCGTCCACGCCGCCGAACAGCACGAAGTTCGCGCCACTGCGGTACGGCCGGTAGCCGAGCGCCGTGAGTTCGCGGGTGATGCGATCGCGCTGGGCGCGGATCTCGTCGACCATCGCCAGCATCTCGTCGGCGTGGGCGAGCGCCCCGAGGGCGGCCGCCTGGGTGAGGGCCGACAGGTGGTACGGCAGGCGCACGAGCCGGAGCGCATCGATGACGGCGGGGTCGGCGGCGAGGTAGCCGACGCGGGCCCCGGCGAACGCGAAGGCCTTGCTCATCGTCCGCGAGACGAGCAGTCGCGGCCGCCCGGGCAGCAGGGTCAGCGCGCTCGGCGACCCGGGATCGGCGAACTCCTGGTAGGCCTCGTCGACGACGACCACGCCGCGCGCCGCGTCGGCGACGGCTTCGATCGTCTCGAGGGTGAGCGGCGTGCCCGTGGGGTTGTTCGGCGAGCAGAGGAGGACGATGTCGGGGTCGTGGCGCTCGATGGCCGCGACGGCGGTCTCGGGGGTGAGCTCGAAGTCGGCGTCGCGGTCGGCGGTGATCCACCCGGTGCCGATGCCCGACGCCAGGAGCCCGTACATCGAGTACGTGGGGCCGAAGCCGAGCGCCGTGCGCCCGGGTCCGCCGAAGGCCTGCAGGATGTGCTGCAGCACCTCGTTGGACCCGTTCGCCGCCCAGAGCTGCTCGGGCGCGAGGCCGTGGCCGAGGTACTCGGCGAGTGCGACGCGGAGCCGGCTGAACTCGCGGTCCGGGTAGCGGTTGAGCCCGATGATCGCAGCGGCGACCCGGGCGACGATGTCGTGGGCGACGTCCTCCGGGATCGGGTGGGTGTTCTCGTTGACGTTCAACGCCACGGGCACGTGCTTCTGCGGCGCACCGTACGGGGACTTGCCGCGCAGGTCGTCGCGGATGGGCAGGTCGTCGAGACTCGTCACCGATCAATGCTATCCGCGCGCCGATCCCGGAATGCCGAGTGCGACCGCCGGTGACGCGGCGCCCGGATTCAGTCGACGACGGGCAGCGCGAGTTCCTGACCGGGCTGGACCACCGCGGTCGCCAGGCCGTTCAGCCGCATGATCTCGAGGATCACCTCGCGGGGGTCCTCCGACGGCGCGATCGTCTCGGCGATGCCCCAGAGCGTGTCGCCCGCCCCGACGACGATCGTCTCGAAGGCGACGGGCGCGCCCCCGTCGTCGATGCCCGCGACGGCACCGCCGGAGGACAGCGCCCCGACGAGCACGGCGATGACGATCGGCACGGCGGCGAGCCCGGTCAGGACGACCCGACCACGACGCGTCAGCCGGAGCCGCGTGCGCACGCCGGATGCGCCGAACGCTGGCACCGACGGACCACCGGTGGGCCTCATGACCACTGCACTCATTCCGCACCTCCTCGGGAGAGCCCGCATCCGGCCCTCGGCCGGGAGGGCCGGATGCGAAGCTGTGTTCCGAATATATCTTCGAACATTCGCACCTGCAAGGACCGTGGGTGGGAGTTTCGGCCCCGAATCGCGCGACACACTCGAACGGATGTTTGTCGCGAGCGCATCAGGCGGATACAGTTTCGAATGTCCGACGACAGTCGAACACCGACCACCGACATCCGGGCCACGGCGGCCCCGACGAGAGGCCACGACGTGAGCATCGACATCGACCGGGCACCGGGCGCGAGCGGTCGATCGCGGCGGCGCAAGGGGCTGAGCGCCAAGCAGCTGGCCATCCTCGAGGTCATCCGCGGGTCGGTCGCCGAACGCGGCTATCCGCCGAGCATGCGCGAGATCGGCGACGCGGTCGGCCTGTCGTCGCTCTCGAGCGTCACGCACCAGCTCAACCAGCTCGAGCTCGCCGGCTACCTGCGCCGCGACCCCAACCGTCCGCGTGCGCTCGAGATCCTCATCGACGCCCCGGGCACCGAGTCGCGCCAGCCCACGGTCGCCGAGGCGCCGTCGGTCGGCGACGCCACGATGGTGCCGCTCGTCGGGCGCATCGCCGCAGGCGTGCCGATCACGGCCGAGCAGCAGGTCGAAGAGGTGTTCCCGCTCCCCCGCCAGCTCGTCGGCAAGGGTGAGCTGTTCATCCTCAAGGTCGTCGGCGACTCGATGATCGATGCCGCGATCTGCGACGGCGACTGGGTCGTCGTGCGCTCGCAGCCGACGGCCGAGAACGGCGAGATCGTCGCGGCGATGCTCGACGGCGAGGCGACCGTCAAGGTCTTCCGCCAGCGCGACGGCCACACCTGGCTGCTCCCCCGCAACACGGCGTTCGAGCCGATCCTCGGCGATCAGGCCGAGGTGCTCGGCAAGGTCGTGGCGGTCCTGCGGGCGGTCTGAGCTCCGACCCCTCCGACGTCGGTCGCGGCCCGGCACCGGGCATGGCGAGGGGCGGATGCCGCAGCGCGCGCCGCGGCATCCGCCCCGCTGCTCCGCTCAGCCGGCGGTCGCGCCGACCGCGACCCCCTCGCGCACCGCGCGCGTGGCCTCGACGATGTTCGCGAGCGACGCCACCGTCTCGTCGTACCCGCGGGTCTTGAGCCCGCAGTCGGGGTTCACCCACAGGCGACCGGCCGGCACGCCGTCGACGGCGCGTTCGAGCAGCGAGCGGACCTCCTCGACGCTCGGCACCCGCGGCGAGTGGATGTCGTAGACGCCCGGGCCGACGCCGTGGTCGAAGCCGCTCGCGGCGAGGTCGTCGACGACCTCCATACGGCTGCGCGCCGCTTCGATCGAGGTCACGTCGGCGTCCAGCTCGCGGATCGCGTCGATGACCACGCCGAACTCGGAGTAGCAGAGGTGGGTGTGCACCTGCGTCGCGGGCGCGGCGCCGCCCGTGGCCAGCCGGAACGAGCCGACCGACCAGTCGAGGTAGGCGGGCTGGTCGGCGCGCTTCAGCGGGAGCAGCTCCCGCAGGGCCGGCTCGTCGACCTGGATCACGCGGATGCCGGCGGCCTCGAGGTCGGCGATCTCGTCGCGCAGCGCGAGGGCCACCTGACGCGCGGTGTCGCCGAGCGGCTGGTCGTCGCGGACGAACGACCACGCGAGGATCGTCACGGGACCCGTGAGCATGCCCTTCACGGGCTTGTCCGACAGCGACTGCGCGTACGCCGACCACTCGACCGTCATGGGCGCCGGACGCGACACGTCGCCCCACAGGATCGACGGGCGCGTGCACCGCGAGCCGTACGACTGCACCCAGCCGTGCTGCGTGACCGCGAAGCCGTCGAGCAGCTCGGCGAAGTATTGCACCATGTCGTTGCGCTCCGGCTCGCCGTGCACGAGCACGTCGAGGCCGAGGTCCTCCTGCAGGCGGATGACGCGCGCGATCTCCTCGCGCATGAGCTCGCGGTAGGCGGCATCCGTCAGCTCGCCCTTCACGAGCCGGGCGCGGGCGCGACGGATGTCGGCCGTCTGCGGGAACGACCCGATCGTCGTCGTCGGCAGCGCGGGCAGGTCGAGGTCCTCCTGCGCGGCGACGCGGGCCTCGTAGGCGGCGCGGGCGAAGGCGCCGGCGTCGAGGGCGGCGAGGCGGTCCCGCACCGCCGGCACGCGCACGCCCGGGGCGGCGGCGCGGTCGGCGAGGGCGACGGATGCCGCGTCGAGCTCGGCCGCGATCGCGTCGCGGCCCTCGGCGAGGCCGCGCGCGAGCACCGCGACCTGGGCGACCTTCTGGTCGGCGAACGCGAGCCAGCTCACGAGGCGGGCGTCGAGCGCGGACTCGTCCTCCACGTCGTGCGGCACGTGCAGCAGCGACGTCGACGTCGACACGGCGACGGAGCCGGAACGCGATCGGAGCGCCTCCGCGCGCTCGAACGCGCGCTCGAGGTCGCCGCGCCAGATGTTGTGGCCGTCGACGACGCCCGCGACCAGGGTCTTCCCGGCGAGCGCCTCCTCGGTGACCCCGTCGAGCCGGTCCGGCAGGTCGCCGCGGACCAGGTCGAAGGCGATCGCCTCGACCGGGGTCGACGCGAGCGCGGGCAGGGCGTCGTCGAGCGACCCGTACGGGGCGGCGACGAGAATCGCCGGGCGGTCGTCGCGCGCGCCGAGCGCGTCGTACGCGATCCCGACCGCCTCGAGGACGCGTTCGCGCGGCTCGTCGAGGCTCTCGCTCACGAGGGCGGGCTCGTCGAGCTGCGCCCAATCGGCACCCGCGCGGGCGAGCTCGTCGAGGAGCCGCTGGTACACGGGCACCAGGTCGGCCAGGCGATCGATGGGGCGGAAGCCCTCGGGCGCGTCATCCGCCGCCTTGGCCAGGAGCAGGAACGTGACCGGACCGACGAGGACCGGCCGGGTCGCGAACCCGGCCTCGCGGGCTTCGCGGACCTGCGCCACGAGCGCCTCCGCGTGGGGCGCGAACGCCGTGTCGGGGCCGATCTCGGGCACGAGGTAGTGGTAGTTCGAGTCGAACCACTTCGTCATCTCGAGCGGAGCGTCGGCGCCCTCGCCGCGCGCGACGGTGAAGTAGCCGGCGAGGTCGAGACGTCCGTCGGCGTCGAGCAGCCGGTGGAAGCGCGCGGGGATCGCCCCGACCGCGACCGCGGCGTCCAGCACCTGGTCGTAGTACGAGAAGCTCTCGGGGATCGCCGAGTCGGTGCGGCCGAGGCCGAGCGCGGCGAGTCGCTCGCGCGTGGCGGCGCGGAGCCCGGCGGCGGTGCGCTCGAGCTCGTCGGCGTCGATGCGGCCGGCCCAGAACGCCTCGACGGCGTGCTTGAGCTCGCGGCGCCGCCCGATGCGGGGGTAGCCGAGGATGGTTCCGGCGGGGAAGGCGGGTGCGGTCATCGTTCTCTCGTGTTCCTCTCGGTGCCCGCGTGGGCGGGGGTTCGGATGCCGAGCCGGTCCAGGACGGCGAGCACGGCCTCGTGGCGGTTGAAGGTGTACAGGTGCAGACCGGGTGCCCCGCCGTCGAGCACCTCGCGGGCGAGGTCGGCGGCGAAGTCGACCCCGAGGTCGAACAGGGCATCGGCGTCGGGCTCGATCTCGAGCGGGATCGCGAGCTCGCTCGGCGCGGGCACGCCCGTGAGCTCCTGCAGGCGGGACAGTCGCCCCGGCGTGGTGACGGGCATGATCCCCGGCAGGATCGGGATGGTCACGCCGCCGGCGCGGGCGCGCTCGACGAAGCCGAGGTAGTCGTCGGCGTGCCAGAACAGCTGGGTGATCGCGAGGTTGGCGCCCGCGACCTCCTTGGCGAGGAGCACGTCGACGTCCTGCCCGATGCCGCGCGATCGCGGGTGCCCGGTCGGGAACGCCGCGACGGCGACCCGCTCCGGACGCGGGCGGTCGAGGATGCGGGTCGCCCCGGGGATCCCGGGGATCCCGACCTGGCCGAACGGCTCGCGCTCCTCCTGCACCCGGTGGATGAGCTGCACGAGCTCGGCCGCGCTCCGCAGGTCGCCGAGACCCGTGTCCGGTCCGGCGCCCACGGGCGGGTCGCCGCGCAGCGCGAGGAAGCTCGTCACCCCGGCATCGAGGAACTCGCGGACGAGCCGGTTGGCCTCGGCGTGGCTCGAGCCGACGCACGTGAGGTGGGCCATCGGCTCGACGTCGGTGTGCTCGAGCATGTACCGCAGCACCGTGAGCGACCGGTCGCGGGACGACCCGCCCGCACCGAACGTCACCGAGATGAACGCCGGGTCGACCTCGGCGAGCCGGTCGATGGTGCGGCCGAGGGCGAGCGCGGCGGCGTCGGTCCGCGGCGGGAAGAGCTCGAACGAGATCGGCGGCCGAGGCCGACGGTCGCCGTCGTCGGGTCCGGTTCCGGTCATGGTGCTCCAGGTGACGGATGCCGCACCGGTCGGTCGGACGCACGGCACGCCGCGCCCGACCGGCCGTCACGGCGGGTGGGTCTCGCGGGCGGGTGCCGGGCTCGGCGGTCGCTCCAGGCGGGCGGCATCCGGCCGCTCGCCACGATCTGGTGCGACGATACGCCCGGCGCGCGGCATCCGCCCGGGTTGTTACGACGCGTGACCGGTCGGCCCCGCATCGCCGCCGACACGACGACGGCCCGGTCGACGCGATGGTCGGACCGGGCCGCCGGGTGAGCGGATGCTACGCGAGCGCGCCCATGCGGAACTCCGCGAGCTGCGCGGCCTGCTCGGGCGAGGCCAGCGCGCGGATGCGCGTGCCGTCCTCGACGTACTCGGTGGAGAGCACCCGGCCGGTCTCGTGGAGCGTGGACACGATGTCGCCCCGGTCGTAGGGCACCAGCAGGTCGACCTCGACCGCCGGATCGGGCAGCATGCGGCTGATCGCCTCGAGCACCTCGGCGACGCCCTCGCCCGTCCGCGCGGAGGCGAACACGGCGTTCGGCTCGAGCCCCTGCAGCACGAGGCGGTCCTCGGGCGTGATGAGGTCGGCCTTGTTGAAGACCACGAGCTCCGGGATGTCGCGTGCGCCGACCTCGCCGATGACGTCGCGGACGGTCGCGATCTGGCTCGCGGGGTCGGGGTGGGCGGCGTCGACGACGTGCACCACGAGGTCGGCGTCCGCGACCTCCTCGAGGGTCGACCGGAACGCCTCGACGAGCTGGTGCGGCAGGTTGCGGACGAAGCCGACCGTGTCGGCGATCGTGTAGACCCGGCCGTCGGCGGTCGTGTTGCGCCGCACGGTCGCGTCGAGCGTCGCGAACAGGGCGTTCTCGACGAGCACGCCCGCGCCGGTGATGCGGTTCAGCAGGCTGGACTTGCCCGCGTTGGTGTATCCGGCGATCGCGACCGACGGCACCGCGTTGCGCTTGCGGTTGGCCCGCTTGGCGTCGCGCGCCGGCTTCATGCCCGCGATCTGCTTGCGCAGGCGCGCCATGCGCGAGTGGATGCGGCGGCGGTCGAGCTCGATCTTGGTCTCACCGGGACCACGGGAGCCCATGCCCGCACCGGCGCCGCCGACCTGGCCGCCGGCCTGCCGCGACATCGACTCACCCCAGCCGCGGAGGCGCGGGAGCAGGTACTCGAGCTGCGCGAGCTCGACCTGGGCCTTGCCCTCGCGGCTCTTGGCGTGCTGGCTGAAGATGTCGAGGATCACGGCCGTGCGATCGATCACCTTCACCTTGACCGCGTCCTCGAGCGCACGCCGCTGGCTCGGCGCGAGCTCGGTGTCGGCGACGACCGTGTCGGCGCCGAGCGCGGCCACGATGTGCCGGAGCTCCTCGGTCTTGCCGCGGCCGAGGTAGGTCGAGGGGTCGGGGTGCGGGCGGCGCTGCAGCACGCCGTCGAGCACGCGGGCTCCCGCGGTCTCGGCGAGCGCCGAGAGTTCGCGAAGGGAGTTCTCGGCGTCCTCGAGGGAGCCTTGGGCGTACACGCCGATGAGCACCACGTTCTCGAGCCGCAGCTGCCGGTACTCGACCTCGGTGACGTCCTCGAGCTCGGTCGAGAGGCCGCCCACGCGGCGGAGCGCCGCGCGCTCCTCGCGGTCGTACTGCTCGCCGTCGTAGCCGTCGCCGTCGCCCGGCCGGTCGAGGCCGTCGCGCTGGATGGCGGTGGCGTCGCCGCCGCCGAAGCGTGCGATGCCGGCGCGCGTCTCGGCGCTGCGCAGCACGCGTTCGACGGCGTCGTCGGAGGTCTCGTGTGCAGCGTCGTTCATCTGGTCCAGCCTACTTCCGTTCGTGCGATAGGTTCCCGTGTATGCCGCAGGAGCAGTACTTCTCGTCGAAGCCCGCCGACGACGGCTCGCTCCGCACCATCCCCGTCCGCCTCGCCGGTCGCGACGTCGAGGTGGTCACGGCGGGCGGCGTGTTCAGTCCCGGCCACGTCGATGCCGGCACGCAGGTGCTGCTCGGCGAGGTGCCCGAGCCTCCGGCATCCGGCCACCTGCTCGACCTCGGGTCGGGATGGGGGCCGGTGGCGATCACCCTCGGGTTCGAGTCGCCGGATGCCACGGTGTGGGCCGTCGACGTCAACGAGCGGGCGCTCGACCTCGTGCGTCGGAACGCCCGACGTCTCGGCCTCGTCAATGTCAACGCCGCGATGCCCGACGATGTTCCCGACGACGTCCGCTTCGCGGCGATCTGGTCGAACCCGCCGATCCGGATCGGCAAGGCCGAGCTGCACGCGCTGCTCCGGCGGTGGCTGCCGCGCCTCGACGTCGGCGCGACCGCGTGGCTGGTCGTGCAGAAGCATCTCGGCTCGGACTCGCTGCAGCGCTGGCTGGCCGAGGAGTTCGGCGACGGGTGGACCGTGGCGCGGGCCGCCTCGTCGAAGGGCTTCCGGATCCTGACGGTCACGCGCGACGCCTGACCGTCGCGTCGGGCGGACGGGCGGCGAGCCGCCGCGGCATCCGCCCGGTTCAGGCGAGGCTCAGCACGCCGTCGAAGACGAGTTCGGCCGGACCGGCCAGCAGGACGTGCTCGCCGTCGGCCTCGGCCGCCATGCGCACGCCGACCACGCCGCCGGCCACCTGCACGACCCACTCGTCAGGGGCACCGCTCCCGGCCCAGTGCCGCACGGCGAGCGCCGACGCGACCGCGCCGGTGCCGCACGAGAGCGTCTCGCCCGATCCGCGCTCGTGGACGCGCATCCGGATGCGGCCGCGACCGCCCTCGACGAGGGGCTCGGCGGGCACGACGAACTCGACGTTCGCGCCGGCCTGCGGCTGCGGCTCGAGGATCGGCAGGTACGCCAGGTCGAGTCCGTCGAGCTCGCTGTCGTCGGCGAGGGCCACCACGACGTGCGGGTTGCCCACGTCGATGCCGAGGCCCGGGCGGGCCACCGGCAGGTTCTTGGCGCGGACGAGCGGCTCGCCGCCGTCGAGGCGCCACGTGCCGAGATCGGCCTCGAATCCGCCGTTGCCGAGCGCCCGAACCCGGCGCACGCCGGCGCGGGTGCCGATGGCGATCCACTCGTCGGGGCCGAGCTCGACGAGGCCCTGGTCGACGAGGTAGCGGGTGAAGACGCGGATGCCGTTGCCGCACATCTCCGACGGGCTGCCGTCGGCGTTCCAGTAGTCCATGAACCACGTCGCCGCCGGGTCCTCGGCGAGGGCGGCCGCGCCGTCGGGCAGGCGGTCCGATCGCACGGCGCGGATGATGCCGTCGGCGCCGACGCCGAAGTGGCGATCGCAGACGGCGGCGATGCGGGTCCGCGTGAGTTCCGTCTCGCCCTCGGGGTCGCTGAACAGCACGAAGTCGTTTCCCGTGCCGTGGCCCTTGGTGAAGCGGAGATCGAACGCCATCGCACCAGTCTAGGGACGCCCGGGGACGGCTCCGGACGACCGCGCCAGGCGTGCGGTGCGCCACCGCCCCGGCCGGAGGCGGCTCAGTCGCCCGCCGCCTGCCGCGCCACCTCGGCCGCGACCGCCGCCCGGTCGTCGGCGTCGACGACGGATGCCGCGGCGTAGCGCCGGAACCAGCCCACCTGCCGGCGGGCGTACGTGCGCGTGAGCGCCTGCGTCTCGGCGATCGCGTCGGCCTGCGGCATCCGCCCGTGGATCTCGGCCAGGGCCTGCGCGTAGCCGATGGCCTTGCGCGCGGTGACCCCGCGTTCGAGGCCGAGCGGGATCAGCGACCGCACCTCGTCGACGAGGCCCGCGGCCCACATGTCGAGCACGCGCGCGTCGAGGCGCTCCACGAGTCGCGCCCGCTCGGCGCGCAGGTGCACGATCCGGTGCGGCCGCCACGGCACGGGCTCGTCGGGAAGCCGCGCGGCCTTGGGTTCGCCCGTCAGCTCGATGACCTCGAGGGCGCGCACGATGCGGCGGCCGTTCTGGGGGTCCACGGATGCCGCGGTCTCGGCGTCGAGCTCGCGGAGCCGACGGTGCAGCAGCCCCGGCCCGACCTCGTCGAGCTCGCGCTCCAGCCGCGCCCGGATCGCGGCATCCGTGCCGGGGAACCGCAGGTCGTGGATCACGCTCGAGGCGTAGAGCCCCGAGCCGCCCGTGAGGAGGGCCACGCCGCCGCGAGCGATGATGTCGTCGACGGCGGCGCGGGCCGCGGGCTGGTAGGCGGCGACGGAGGCCTCGTCGGTGACCTCGAGCACGTCGAGGAGGTGGTGCGGGACGCCCTCGCGCTCGTCGATGCCGAGCTTGGCGGTGCCGATGTCCATGCCGCGGTAGAGCTGCATGGCGTCGGCGTTGACGACCTCGGCGAATCCGCCTCGATCGGCCACGGCATGGGCCACGTCGAGCGCGAAGCGCGACTTGCCGGTGCCGGTGGCGCCGACGATCGCGATGAGGGTCACGTCAGCGCTGGCCGTCGGTCGGGTCGTAGATCGGCATGGTGCCGACGCCGGGGGCGGTCAGCGGCTCGGGACCGACGCGCAGCGTCGGAAGTCCGAGCGAGACCCGGCCCGGGGCGGATGCCGCGCCGCCGCTCGCGGCGGGGACGCCGCAGCTCTCGGCCTGGGCGCGATCCCACGCGTCGCCCGCGCGCGTGCGCCGGATCCGCAGCGGGGTGCCGTCGACGGAGTCGGCGAGCAGGTGGAACGGCGCGGCCTGCGTGATCGTGACGGACACGACGTCGCCCGGGCGCGGCTGCTCCGAACCGGCGGGGACCTCGAAGTGCACCAGCCGGCTGTCTTCGGCACGACCGCTCAGGCGGTGCGTCTCGGCGTCCTTCTTGCCCTCGCCGGTCGAGACGAGGACCTCCACCGCGGTGCCGACGAGCGTGCGGTTCTCCTGCCACGAGATCTGCTCCTGCAGGGCGATGAGGCGGTCGTAGCGCTCCTGCACGACCTCCTTGGGCACCTGGTCCTCCATCGTCGCCGCCGGGGTTCCCGGGCGGATGGAGTACTGGAAGGTGAAGGCGGAGGCGAACCGGGCCGCCTCGACGACCCGGAGCGTCTCCTGGAAGTCCTCCTCGGTCTCGCCGGGGAAGCCGACGATGATGTCGGTCGAGATCGCGGCGTTCGGGATCCGGGCCCGGACGCGGTCGAGGATCCCGAGGAACTTCTCCGACCGATACGAGCGCCGCATGGCCTTGAGGATGCGGTCGGAGCCGGACTGGAGCGGCATGTGCAGCTGCGGCATGACGCTCGGCGTCTCGGCCATCGCATCGATGACGTCGTCGGTGAAGGCGGCCGGGTGCGGGCTCGTGAAGCGGATGCGCTCGAGGCCCTCGATGCCGCCGGCGGCGCGGAGGAGCTTGCCGAAGGCCTGGCGGTCGCCGAACTCGACGCCGTAGGAGTTCACGTTCTGCCCGAGCAGCGTGACCTCGATCGCGCCGTCGTCGACGAGCGCCTGGATCTCGGCGAGGATGTCGCCGGGGCGGCGGTCCTTCTCCTTGCCGCGGAGGGCGGGGACGATGCAGAAGGTGCACGTGTTGTTGCAGCCGACCGAGATCGACACCCAGCCGGAGTAGGTCGAGTCGCGCTTGGTGGGCAGCGTCGACGGGAACACCTCGAGCGCGTCGAGGATCTCGAGCTGCGCCTCGTCGTTGTGGCGTGCTCGCTCGAGGAGGCTCGGCAGGGAACCCATGTTGTGCGTGCCGAACACCACGTCGACCCACGGCGCCTTCTCGAGGATGACGTTCTTGTCCTTCTGCGCGAGGCATCCGCCGACCGCGATCTGCATGCCCTCGTGCCGGCGCTTCACGCCGGCCAGGTGCCCGAGGTTGCCGTAGAGCTTGTTGTCGGCGTTCTCGCGCACCGCGCAGGTGTTGATCACCACGACATCCGGCTCGACGCCCTCGGCGCGGACGTACCCGGCGGCCTCGAGCGAACCGCTCAACCGCTCGGAGTCGTGCACGTTCATCTGGCACCCGTAGGTGCGGACCTCGTAGGTGCGCGGCGCGGCGGGCGCGACCACGCCGTGGGCAGCGTGCGTCGCCTCGTGGATGGTGCTCATGATCGCACCAGTCTACGAGCCGTCACCCCGCGTCGTCGCCGTCGAGGGCCACGCGCACGGCCTCGCGGACGACCTCGCTTCCGTAGCCGCGTCGCAGGAGGAAGGCGGTGAGCCGCCGGTGCGCGACCGCGGGATCCAGTCCGGCGAGCTGGCGGGCGCGCCGCTCGGCGATGAGGGTGGCGTGCTCGAGCTCGACGTCGGGATCGAGCGTCTCGAGCGCCGAGCGTGCGAGCTCGCCGTCGATGCCCCGCCGACCGAGCTCGTGGAGGAGCGCACCGCTCCCCCGGCCTCGCCGCACGCCGTGGCTGTGCACCAGCTGTTCGGCGAGGCGTCGGTCGTCGAGGTACCCGAGCCGCACGTAGCGTTCGATCCACTCCTCGATCTCGTGATCGTCGAGACCGTGCTCGGCGAGGGTGGCGCGGACCTCCGCGATCGACAGCGAGGCCCGGCGCAGGCGCGACACGATGAGTCGATCGATGCGCTCATCGCGCTCGATCCCGGTCTCGGGTGGCGCGGCGTCGCCCACGACGGCCAGACCCCGGGCCTTGCGGCCCCCGCCGCGTTCGACCGGGCGCGACTCGTCGTTCGACGCTCGACCCGAGCGACCGCGCCCGGCCGGATGCCGCGGACTCATGCGGGCCGCCGCCGGCTCGACTCGCTCCTCCGCCTCGGCGGCGCGATCGGGCGCGGCCCTGCCGCCGTCGGGTTCACCCGACGACGGCACGGCCCACGGAAGGTACGTGACCGGCGCCAGCCCCTCGTTCCGTTGCTCGCCCATGCGACCCGGACTCGGACTCAGGCGCCCTTGCGCTTGGACGCGATCGACTCGACGTTGGCCACCGGCGCCACCGGCGCTGCGCCGCCCGCGGCCTGCCCGATGCCGAGCTTGGCGAGGATCTTGCGCTCGATGTCGGCCGCGATGTCCGGGTTCTGGAGGAGGAAGTTGCGCGCGTTCTCCTTGCCCTGGCCGAGCTGGTCGCCGTCGTACGTGTACCACGCGCCCGACTTCTTGACGATGGCCTGGTCGACGCCGTAATCGATCAGGCTGCCCTCACGGGAGATGCCGACGCCGTAGAGGATGTCGAACTCGGCCTGCTTGAACGGCGGGGCCATCTTGTTCTTCACGACCTTCACGCGGGTCCGGTTGCCGACCGCCTCGGTGCCGTCCTTCAGGGTCTCGATACGACGGATGTCGAGTCGCACGGACGCGTAGAACTTCAGCGCCTTTCCACCCGCGGTCGTCTCGGGGCTGCCGAAGAACACGCCGATCTTCTCGCGGAGCTGGTTGATGAAGATCGCCGTGGTCTTGGTCTGGTTCAGGCCACCGGTCAGCTTGCGGAGCGCCTGCGACATGAGCCGTGCCTGGAGGCCGACGTGCGAGTCGCCCATCTCGCCCTCGATCTCGGCCCGGGGCACGAGCGCGGCGACGGAGTCGATCACGACGAGGTCGATGGAGCCCGAGCGGATCAGCATGTCGGCGATCTCGAGCGCCTGCTCACCCGTGTCGGGCTGCGAGACGAGGAGCGAGTCGATGTCGACGCCGAGCTTCTTGGCGTACTCGGGGTCGAGTGCGTGCTCCGCGTCGATGAACGCGGCGATGCCGCCCGCGCGCTGCACGTTGGCGATCGCGTGGAGGGTCAGCGTGGTCTTACCGGAGGACTCGGGACCGTAGATCTCGATGATGCGACCGCGCGGCAGGCCACCGACGCCGAGCGCCACGTCGAGCGCGATCGAGCCGGTGGGGATGACCTCGACCGGCGCGCGCTCCTCGCTCCCGAGGCGCATCACCGAGCCCTTGCCGAACTGTCGGTCGATCTGGGCGAGTGCGGTCTCGAGGGCCTTCTCGCGGTCTGCAGGGGATGGCATCGGGTGCTCCTTCATGGGTCGTTGCGGCTGCCTCTAGGCTGTCGGTCCGCGTGCCGGGCCGTGACCCGGCACGTCTCGCGACAAGGCGTTGGCGGTGTGTTCCGACGCTTCGACCGTATGGCCGGCCACCGACATCCGGCACCCGACCGGCGCCCGATGTGGATGGATGCGACATCCCTCCCGTTCTGCAGGAGCCTAGCGCGACATCCGAACGGATGTTCGACGCCGCGCACGGCGTGTCGAACGCGTCTTCGGGGTGCTCAGCGACGGTCTCCGGGCACGGGGCGGCCGGCGCCGTACCACCGGGACTCCGGCACATCCGTGGCGCGGCACAGCGCGAGCCACACGTCGCGCGGCGCCGCGCCGGCATCCAGCGCCTCGGCCGCGGTGCGGCCGCCGACCTCGGGCAGCACCAGGTCGTTCACGACGACGCTCCCGTACCCCGCGCCGAATTCCTGCTCCACGGCCAGGTTGAACTCGCTCCGCCTCACTGGACCCCTCCGGACATGACTGCGGCCGGTCCGAGGACCGGCCGCAATGATCGAGCTTGGATGGACGTGCGAGTCAGCGGACCATCATGTCCGCGTCGAACTCGGCGACGAGGTCGTCGGGCAGGCTGTCGGGCACCGACGGGGTGCTCAGCCCCTCGAGGACCGCGATGCGGTCGCCGACCTCGTGCATGATCACCGAGATGGGCGTGTCGAGCGCCTCGGCCACCGAGGCGAGGATCTCGCTCGAGGCCTCCTTCTGCCCGCGCTCGACCTCGCTGAGGTACCCGAGCGCAACGCTCGCCTTGCTGGCGACCTGACGGAGGGTGCGGCCCTTCTGCAGGCGGAAGTCCCTCAGCACGTCGCCGATCTCCTGTCGAACCAGAACCATCGGAACCTCCCTCTCAAATGCCTGCGGCCCTCGCGGGCCGGTGCGGGGAGGTCAGTCTAGCGCCTCTTCCCGATGTACCGAGCCTAGCGTCGCACACTGGACTTTTCTTGTGAACCTGACTGCTGTAACAGGCTGTTCACGTCCGCTATTCCGCGGCTCGGGCACCGATCTCGTCGAGCTCCGCGAGCGCTTCGGCGAGGGCGCGGGCCACCGTCGAACGTCTCACGTCCGCACGGTCGCCGGCGAGGGTCAGGCGCACCGAGCGGATGCCGCGGGGCGACGCGATCCCGACGAACACCGTGCCCGGCGCATGGCCGTCCTGCGGGTCCGGGCCGGCGACGCCGGTCGTGCCGATCCCCAGGTCGGCGGGCCGACCGTCCACCGCGCAGAGCGTGCGCACGTGGTCGGCGAGCTGCTCGGCCACCTCGGGGTCCACGGGTCCGCGCTCCTCGAGCAGGTGGGCGTCCACGTCCACGAGGGCGCGCTTGAGTTCCGTGGCGTAGGCGACGATGCCGCCGAGGAACGCGTTCGATGCCCCCGGCACGTCCACGAGCGTCGCCGCGAGCAGGCCGCCCGTGAGCGACTCGGCACAGGCGACGGTGCGGCCGGATGCCACGAGCCGGGTGATGAGCTCCGTGGCATCCGTCGCCGGCGCCTCGGGACCCGCCTCGGCCGGCCCGGTCACCGTGCCTCGGCCCGGTGCTCGCGGGCGAGCCGGAACGCGTCGCGCACGTAGAGGAGCCCCGACCACACGGTGAGCACCAGCGCGAGGATCATGAAGGTCCAGTTGACCCAGACGATCCAGTCGCCCACGAGCGTCCAGAGCGGAGTCAGGAACAGCGAGATCGCGATGGCCTGGGTGAGCGTCTTCAGCTTCCCGCCCGAGGAGGCGGGGACGACCGTTCCGCGACGCAGCTCGACGAGGCGCCACACGGTGATGCCGACCTCGCGCACGATGATCACGAGCGTGATCCACCACGGCAGCTCGCCGAGGATGGACAGGCACACGAGCGCTCCGCTCGTGAGGAGCTTGTCGGCGATGGGGTCGAGGATCTTGCCGAGGTCGGTCACGAGGCCGTTGCGGCGTGCGAGCCAGCCGTCGACCCAGTCGGTCGAGATGGCCACGACGAAGATCGCGGCCGCCCACCAGCGCATCGGCCCGTCGGCCCCCGCGTCGGCCAGGAGCAGCCAGAAGAACACCGGCGCCATCACGATCCGGACCACCGTGATCGCGTTCGGCAGGTTCCAGTTCGCCGAGCGTGCGGGTGCGGCCGGTGAGGTCATGGCCACAGCCTAGTGCGGCGGTCGCCCTCCGCCTCGGGCCCTCCGGCCCGTGACTCAGTCACGGCCGGTGAGCCCCCACGCGTCCTCGTCGGATCCGCCCTCGACCTCTTCGAGACCGTCGGTCGCGCGACCCACGGGGTCGTCGTAGCGGTCGTCCTCCGCCGGCGGCGCGGCGGGTGCGGACGCTCCGGGCACTGCGCCCGGTGCCGCGACCGGCGGCGCCGGCGGAGCCGCCGGGGTGGCGGGCTCCTCGCCGCGGAGCTTCGCCAGCACCCCGGGCAGCTGCTCCGGCGTGACGAGCACGTCACGCGCCTTCGAGCCCTCGGACGGCCCGACGATCTCGCGTGACTCCAGCAGGTCCATGAGCCGGCCGGCCTTGGCGAAGCCGACACGCAGCTTGCGCTGGAGCATCGAGGTCGAACCGAACTGGGTGGAGACCACGAGTTCGGCCGCGGCGAGCAGCAGCTCGAGGTCGTCGCCGATGTCGGAGTCGATCTCCTTCTTCTCGACCGCAGCGGCGACGTCGTTGCGGTACTCCGGCCGCGCCTGGCGGGTGACGTGCTTGACCACCCGGTCGATCTCGGTCTCGGTCACCCAGGCGCCCTGCACGCGGATCGACTTCGACGCCCCCATGGGCAGGAACAGCGCGTCGCCCTGGCCGATGAGCTTGTCGGCCCCGGGCTGGTCGAGGATGACGCGCGAGTCGGTCACGCTCGTCACCGCGAACGCGAGGCGTGAGGGCACGTTCGCCTTGATGAGGCCCGTGACCACGTCGACCGAGGGCCGCTGCGTCGCGAGCACCAGGTGGATGCCCGACGCGCGCGCGAGCTGGGTGATGCGCACGATCGAGTCCTCGACGTCGCGCGGGGCGACCATCATCAGATCGGCGAGCTCGTCGACCACGACGAGCAGGTACGGATACGGCTTGAGCTTGCGCTCCGACCCGGCGGGGAGCACGATCTCGTCGTTCACCACGGCCTTGTTGAAGTCGTCGATGTGGCGGAACCCGAACGACGCGAGGTCGTCGTACCGCATGTCCATCTCCTTCACGACCCACTGGAGCGCCTCGGCGGCCTTCTTGGGGTTCGTGATGATCGGGGTGATCAGGTGCGGCACGCCGGCGTACGGCGCAAGCTCGACGCGCTTCGGGTCGATGAGCACCATCCGCACCTCGGAGGGCTTGGCCCGCATCAGCAGACTGGTGATCATCGAGTTCACGAAGCTCGACTTGCCGGAGCCGGTGGAACCGGCCACGAGCAGGTGCGGCATCTTCGCGAGGTTCGCCACGACGTAGCCGCCGCCCACGTCCTTGCCGACGCCGATCGTCATCGGGTGCTTCGCGTTCACGGCGGCGCCCGACCGGAGCACGTCGCCGAGCGTGACCGTCTCGCGGTCGGCATTCGGGATCTCGACGCCGATCGCCGACTTCCCCGGGATCGGCGAGAGGATCCGCACCTCGTTCGACGCGACCGCGTACGCGAGGTTCTTGGACAGCGCGGTCACGCGCTCCACCTTGACGCCCGGCCCGAGCTCGATCTCGTACTGCGTGACGGTCGGGCCCCGCGAGAACCCGGTGACCTTCGCATCGACACCGAACTGCTCGAGCACGCCGGTGATCTGCCGGACGACCTCGTCGTTCACCGCCGAACGGGTCTTGGCGGGCGCACCGGCGGCGAGCGTCGAGGCGGCCGGCAGGTGGTAGGGACGGTCGGGTTCGATGGCGGGCGGTGCGTCGACGGATGCCGCAGCATCCGCTTGGCCCGCCCCGTCGCCGCCGACGGACACGACCCCGGCCGCCACCGCCGGTTCGAGCCCGACGATCGCCTGCGTCGCCCCCGCGTCGTCGCCGCGGAGGCCCGTGCCGCCGTGCGGCACCTCGCCCGTGAACCGCTGGAGCGCGGACTCGGCGCGCTCGAGGTCGTCGAGCACGCCCGCACCGTAGGCGTCGGAGGTCTCCCGCTCGCCCTCGAGCGGCGAGTCGAAGCTGCCGGCCGCCGACCCCTCGCCGAAGACGTCGGTCAGCGCCTCCACGCCGCCGCCGCCGAACTCCGGATCCTCTTCTCGGTTGGAGGAGTTGCGGCGCCACCACGGCAGCAGCCCGCCGCCGGGCTGCTCGTCGTCGTCGCCGTCGAGTCCGTCGAGCTCGACCTGCTCGGCGCGGTCCTTCTTCGACCGCCGCTTGGGCTTCTCGGCGACCTCGGCCGTCGCGGACTCGGCCTCGCCGTGCTCGGTCGCGCCGAAGAGCCACTCGTAGAGCTGCCGGAACCGCTGCGGGATGCGGTTCGGCGGGGTCTTGGTGAGGATGAGCAGCGACAGCACGCCGAGCGCCGCCAGCACGATGCCCGCGCCGACGTCGGTGATGAGGAAGATGAGCGGCTGCGCGAGCATCCAGCCGAGGATGCCGCCGGCGGTCGCGAGCTCGGGCATGCCCGCGCTCGGGGAGGGTCGACCGCCCAGCAGGTGGCAGAGCCCCGACACCGTGATGAGGAGCATGCCGAGCCCGATGCCGATGCGCGTGTTGTCGTGCACCGAACTCGGGTGGCGGAACAGCCACACGGCGAACATGAGCATGATCACGGGCAGCGCGAACGCCACGCGACCGAACAGGCCGCCGAAGGTGTAGGCGTCGAGCGTGCGAGCGACCGGGTCGTTGATGAGGAACCACTCGACGACCGCACCCGCGATCGCGAGGAGCACCAGGAAGAACGGGAGGCCGTCGCGCCGCTCCTCGCGGGCGAGGGTCTCGGGGCCGAGCGCCCTCGCCGCGGCGCCCGTGAGGTGGGCGAGACCCATCCAGGCCCGCACCAGCAGCCCTGGCTGCTCGGCGGCGGGCGTCGCGGTCCGCGTCGTGCGCGTCGACGACCGCTGCGCCGGCAGCTTCTTGGTGGGCGCGGTGCGCGTCGACGAGCCGCGGCCGGACGCGCCCGAGGCGCGCCCGTTCGACTTGGTGCTCGTAGCCATGCATTCCACGTTACGGCCCGCCGCCGACGCGGCCCGGCAGGCCGGTCGAGTGTCGCCCGGAGCGGCGCGCACCCGCGCGACGGACGGCGGCCGATGCTCAGCGCAGTCGGCGCACCATCGTCACCCGTCCGGCGTCGGCGGCCACGACGGCGAACCCCTCCGACCGGTAGAGGTCACGGGCGAAGTTGTCGTGATCGACGCTGAGCGCCAGCCGGGCGTACCCGTCGGTGCGGGCGTCGTCGGCGAGGGCGCGCAGCAGCGCCCGCCCCACGCCCTGCGCGCGCCACATCGGGCGCACGCCGATGACCAGCTCCGGCACACCGGCCGCGACGAAGCCCATCGAGGGCCGGTCCGCGCCGAACAGGCGGTACCAGGCCGCGCCGACGGGCCGGTCGTCGGCGTCGACCGCGACGACCCCGCGGTCGGCCGGACGCTGCCAACCCGACACGTACGCGGCATGCCGCGCATCGGCCAGCACGACGGGACGCGGCCGGCTCGCGCTCGCGCGCCAGTTCGCCGCCTCGACGACCATGTCGGCGAGGAACCCGCCGTCGGCCGGCGCGGCGGGCCGGATCGTGAACTCCGCCATGCGCGGAGGGTACGCTCGGGGTGTTACGGCGGTGTTTCGGGCGAGCGGATGCCGCGGCATCCGCTCGTCGTCGACGAACGGGCTACGCCTCGATGACGAGCGGCACGAGCATGGGCCGACGGCGCAGGCGCCGGTTCACCCAGCTGCCGAGCGTGCGGCGGACGGTCTGCTGCAGGGCGCGCGGATCGCGCACGCCGTGGTGGGCGGCATCCGCCAGCGCGGCCACGATCTTCGGCTTGACGTCCTCGAACACCGCGTCGTCCTCGGCGAAGCCGCGCGCGTGGATCTCGGGGCCGACGATGACCTTGCCGGTGTTGGCGTCGACCACGATGATGACCGAGATGAAGCCCTCCTCCGAGAGGATGCGGCGGTCCTTCAGGTCGGCGTCCGTGATCTCGCCGACCGTCGAGCCGTCGACGTAGACGAAGCCCAGGTCGAGCTGGCCCGCCACGGTGACGCGACCGTCGCGCAGGTCGAACACCGTGCCGTTCTCGCCGAGGAACGTGCGCTCGGCGGGGATGCCCGTGTCCTGCGCGAGGCGCGCGTTCGCCACGAGGTGCCGGTACTCGCCGTGGATCGGCACGACGTTGCGCGGCTGCAGGATGTTGTAGCAGTACAGCAGCTCGCCCGCCGCGGCGTGCCCGGAGACGTGCACCTTCGCGTTGCCCTTGTGCACGACGTTGGCGCCGAGCTTGGTGAGTCCGTCGATCACGCGGTACACGGCGTTCTCGTTGCCGGGGATGAGGCTCGACGCGAGGATGACCGTGTCGCCCTCCCCCACCTCGATCTGGTGATCGCGGTTCGCCATGCGCGAGAGCACGGCCATGGGCTCGCCCTGAGACCCCGTCGACATGTAGACGATGCGGTCGTCGGGGATGTCGCCGGCCTTCTTGTAGTCGACGAGGACGCCCGGCGGCACGTCGAGGTAGCCGAGCTCGGCGGCGATCGTCATGTTGCGCACCATCGAGCGGCCGAGCAGCGCCACGCGCCGACCGTTCTGGTGCGCCGCGTGGAGCACCTGCTGCACGCGGTGCACGTGGCTCGAGAAGCTCGCGACGATGACGCGACGCGGCGAGCGCGCGATCACCTCGTCGAGCACCGGTCCGATCGCCCGCTCGAGCGGCGTGAAGCCCGGCACGTCGGCGTTGGTCGAGTCGACCATGAACAGGTCGACGCCCTCCTCGCCGAGGCGCGCGAACTCGCGCAGGTCGGTGAGCCGGCCGTCGAGGGGCAGCTGGTCCATCTTGAAGTCGCCCGTGGCGAGCACCAGTCCGGCATCCGTTCGGAGGGCGACGGCGAGCGCGTCGGGGATCGAGTGGTTCACGGCGATGAACTCGAGGTCGAACGGCCCGAGCTTCTCGCGCTGCCCCTCCTTCACCGTGAGGCTGTACGGCTGGATGCGGTGCTCCTTGAGCTTCGCCTCCACCAGCGCGAGCGTGAGCTGCGAGCCCACGAGCGGGATGTCGGCGCGGAGCTTCAGCAGGTACGGCACGGCCCCGATGTGGTCCTCGTGGCCGTGCGTGAGCACGACGGCGACGACGTCGTCGAGGCGGTCGCGCAGGAACCCGAAGTCGGGCAGGATCAGGTCGACGCCCGGCTGGTGCTCCTCGGGGAAGAGCACGCCGCAGTCGACGATCAGCAGCTTGCCGTCGATCTCGAAGAGCGTCATGTTGCGGCCGACCTCGCCGAGGCCGCCGATCGGGATGACGCGGAGCGTCCCGGGGTCGAGCGGTGCGGGGTCGATGACTTCGTCGGGCATGTGCCCTCCTCACGTTCACGGTGTTCAGTTCGGTGCGACCCTCGGGGCCGCGGATGTCTCGGGGCGGACGGCGCGCTCGGACGCGTCGTGCCGGCGCCGTCGTCAGCGCGTGGTGCCCGCCACCTTCGGCAGTGCGCCGCCGGCGGCGGCGTTGCGGTCGGGACGGAAGTTGTGGAAGTCGACGCCGGGGATGCCCTGCACGAGGTCGATCTCGTCCTCGATGAGCGCGGCCTCCCACTCCTCGGGACCGACGAGCGGCAGGCGCACGCGCGGGCTGCCGATGCGGCCGAGGCCGTGCAGGATGTACTTCGCCGCGACCGTGCCGGGCACGTGCGTCATGACGGCCCGCACGAGCGGCTCGAGCCGCTGGTGCTCGGCGGTCGCGGTCTTCAGGTCGCCGCGGTTCACGGCGTCGACGATGGTGCGGTACGGCGCGGGCGCGATGTTCGCAGTCACGCCGATCAGTCCCGTGGCGCCGATCGCGAGATGCGGCAGCACGTTCGCGTCATCGCCCGAGAAGTACATGAGGTCGGTCTGGTTCAGCACGCGGCTCACCTCGCTGAAGTCGCCCTTGGCGTCCTTCACGGCGAGGATGTTCGGGTGCTTGGCCAGGCGCAGGATGGTCTCGTACTTGATGGGCACGCCCGTGCGGCCCGGGATGTCGTACAGGATGACCGGCAGGTCGGTCGCGTCGGCGACGAGCCGGAAGTGGGTCAGGATGCCGGCCTGGGTCGGCTTGTTGTAGTACGGCGTGACGATCATGATGCCGTCGGCGCCGACCGCCTCGCTCTTCTTGTAGAGCTCGATGGCGTGCGCGGTCTCATTCGAGCCGCCGCCCGTTATGATCTTCGCGCGGCCGCCGGCCACGTCCTTCCCGACCTCGACGAGGCGGATCTTCTCGGGGTCGGTGAGCGTCGACGTCTCGCCCGTGGTGCCGGTGACCACGATGCCGTCGGCGCCGGCGACGATCACGTCGTCGATGTGCTTCTCGACGGCGGGCCAATCGACCTCGCCGTCCGCCGTCATGGGCGTGACGAGCGCGACGAGCACCTGGCCGAACGGGTTCTCTGCAGTCACGCCCTACAGGCTATCGGGTGCGGCCCCGCCGGGCCGATTCGGCGCCGTGCCCACCGCGTGCGGCGGCGGCGTCGTGCACAACGAAGGAGATGTCGCGCGGCGCGCCGTCGCCGCTCGGCGCGCCGCTCGACATCTCCTCCACCTTGCGCCGCCGACGGGCTGGCCGGGGGCGAAGGTGGAGGCGATGATCGAGCTTGGCGAGGATCGCGGCCTCCACGAGGTCCCATTCGTGCACCAGCATCGCGTAGTCGAACCGGAGGGTGTCGAATCCGTGGGATGCCGCCACCGCATCACGCACCAGGTCCTTGTGCCGCAGGCTCGCCCCGTCGTGGTTCCGCTTCCCGTCGAGCTCGAGGATGAGCCGGTCGCCGAGCACGAAGTCGACGATGCCCACGCCCGGCACGCGCACCTGCGACGCGAGCTCGATGCCGTGGCGCCGCAGGCGGAGGCGGAGGAGGGACTCGAGGCCGCTGTCCGCGTCCCACCGGGCGAAGTCGACCAGCCATCGGCGGTCGACCGGCATGCCGGCCCGCAGCGTTGCGAGGCACCGCGCGGTGAGGAGCCGCTTCCGCATCGCCGACTCGAGTGCGACGAAGAACTCCTCGGCCCCGAGGCATCCGAGTGCTTGGGTCAACGCGTCGACGAGCGACACCCGACCTGCCCGATGCGGCACGTCGTGCCAGTGGGCGACGCACGCGCAGGACCTGTGCGTGTGAGCGCGGCCGTTCGGGCGCATGGCCACGTGCACCCGCGGGTGCTCGGCGAGCAACCACAACCCGTCGAGCTGCAGGCGCGAGACGCACCCGAGCGCGCCGCCGTGCGCGACGGCCGTCGCGATCGCCGCCGGGACGCCGGGGAGCGCGACCCACCCGGTTCTCAGCCTGACCAGCCGGCCGTCGCGCAAGGCACGGTCGAGGTCTCGTCGGGTGGCGCCTGCGCGTCGCAGGACGTCGGACGTGCGCGCCACGCCGCCGAGATCGTCGCAGGCACGCTGAGTCGGACATGACGGTGGCACGTGCCGAGTGTGGCGCGCCAGCACATCGCGCCACCGGCCGAGGGCGGAGCCGGCCGCGCGAGCGTCGGACGGCGGGATGTGGAGGACGGGTGGGCGGTGCGCAGCGAAGGAGATCCGGGGCGGCGCGCCGTCACGCCGGCGGCGTGTCGACCGGGTTCTCCTTCAGCGCGCGCGGTGACGTGCGGCGGGTCAGCGCTCGTAGGTGAGGAAGCGATAGCGGATGCCGCTCGTCGAGGTGCGCCATCCGTCGGCCGGGTCGGCGGCGACGACGCGCCACTCGGGCCCGCGCTCGGGCGCGACGGTGTCGCCGTCGACGTCGAGGTCGAGCTCGGTGACCACGAGGCGGTCGGCGAGGTCCATCGTGGCGGCGAACAGCTCGGCCCCGCCGATGACCCAGATCCACTCGTCGGCGTCGGATGCCGCGAGCGCGAGCGCCTCGTCGACGGATGCCGCGCGCACGGCGCCGTCGGCATGCCAGTCGGCCTGCCGGGTGACCACGATGTTGGCCCGTCCCGGCAGGGGCCGGAAGCGCGGCGGCAGCGAGTCCCAGGTGCGCCGGCCCATCAGCACGGGTGCGCCGACGGTGGTGCGCTTGAAGTGCGCCAGGTCCTCGGGCACGTGCCACGGCATGCCGCCGCCCGCGCCGATCACTCCCCCGTGCGCCTCCGCCCAGACCAGTCCGATCCGGGGTGCCTCGTCCGCGGCATCCGATTGCGTGGCGCTCATACGGCGACGGCCGCGCGGATGGCGGGGTGGTGCTCGTAGCCGAGCACCTCGAAGTCCTCGAACCGGTAGTCGTCGATCGACTCGGGGCGGCGCGCGAGGCGCAGCGTCGGGTACGGGTACGGGTCGCGGGAGAGCTGCTCGCGCACCTGGTCGACGTGGTTGTCGTAGATGTGGCAGTCGCCGCCCGTCCAGACGAAGTCGCCGACCTCGAGCCCGGCCTGCTGCGCGACCATGTGCGTGAGCAGCGCGTACGAGGCGATGTTGAACGGCACCCCGAGGAACAGGTCGGCGCTGCGCTGGTACAGCTGGCACGACAGGCGCCCGTCGGCGACGTGGAACTGGAACAGCGCATGGCACGGCGCGAGCGCCATGTCGGGGATGTCGGCGGGGTTCCACGCCGACACGATGAGGCGGCGCGAGTCGGGATTCGTGCGGATCTGCTCGATCACCTGGGCGATCTGGTCGACGTGCTCGCCCGACGGCGTCGGCCACGAGCGCCACTGCACGCCGTAGACGGGGCCGAGCTCGCCCGCGGCATCCGCCCATTCGTCCCAGATCGTGACGCCGTGCTCCTGCAGCCACCGCACGTTCGAGTCGCCGCGCAGGAACCAGAGCAGCTCGTAGGCGATCGACTTGAAGTGCACGCGCTTGGTGGTGATGAGCGGGAAGCCCTGGGCGAGGTCGAACCGGATCTGCCGGCCGAACACGCTGCGGGTGCCCGTGCCGGTCCGGTCGGATTTCGGCGTGCCGTGCTCGAGCACGTCGCGGAGCAGGTCTTCGTACGGAGTCGGGATCGCGCTGGCCACGGCGTCAAGGCTACGCCCGGTCGGGCGAGCGGATGCCGCGACGCGGCGACTCCGCGACGGTCCGCCTCGCGGGGCCCCGTCACCCGGCGTCACACGCAGGGTCCTCCGAGCCGCGCGCGCGTACGATCCTGCGCATGGATCTCGTGCCCGCCCTCGTCGCCGGGATCGGCCTGCCCGCCCTCGCGACGCTCATCGGGCTGGTCGTCCGGTCGCGCGACGGCCGCCTCCGGGCGGGTTCGAGCACGCCGGGCGCCTCGGGTGCGGCGGAGGCGCTCGGCCTCGCGCCCGACGTCCTCGGAACCGATGCGACGCTCGTGCAGTTCTCGACGGCGTACTGCAGCCGGTGCCCCGGCACCGCGCGGGCGCTCGGCGACCTCGCCGACGCGCACGACGCCGACGTGCGCCACGTCGAGATCGACCTCACCGACGACGCCGCGCTCGCGGACCGCTTCGACGTCCGGCAGACCCCCACCGTCCTCGTGCTCGACGCGGCCGGACGGCTCGCCGGGCGCATCGCGGGCGTGCCGCGGACCGGCGAGCTCCGCACCCTCATCGACGACCTCACCCGGAGGAACCGTGTCCCCCAGCGCGCCTGACTCGCCGACCGACGGCCCGGCGGCTCCGCCCCGCGGCATCGACCCTCGCGGTCCCCGGTTCGCCGCGGCGCTCACGGCGGTGCTGCTGCTCGTGACCGCGGTGCTCGGCTTCGGCGGTGCGGATGCCGCCGCGCTCGCGCTCCTCGCCGCGATCGCGCTGCTGTTCGCGTGGGGTGCGATCGCCGGGGTGGCGCGGCATCCGTTCGGACTCCTGTTCCGCGCCGCGGTCCGGCCGCGCCTCGACCCGCCGGACGAGCTCGAGGATCCGCGTCCGCCCACCTTCGCGCAGCTCATCGGCCTCATCGTCACCGGGACCGGCGTCGTGCTCGGCCTCGCCGGGCTGCCGCTCGCCGTGCCGGTGGCCGCCGCCGTCGCGTTCCTCGCCGCGTTCCTCAATGCCGCGTTCGCCTACTGCCTCGGATGCCAGGTGTACCTGCTGCTCGTCCGGGCCCGCGTCATCCGTCACGCGTGACGCGCGGCCCGCGGCCACTGCCGCGCGCGGCATCCGCTCGATAGGCTGGAGCACCGGCTCGAGGAGGAGGACCAATTGGCACTGACGAGCGAATCGACCACGGTCTGGACGGGCACGCTCTTCGAGGGATCGGGCACGACGCGCCTGGACTCCTCGAAGCTCGCCGAGTTCGACGTCAACTGGAAGGCCCGCTCCGAGGGCGAGGCCGGCACCACCAATCCCGAGGAACTGCTCGCCGCCGCGCACTCGGCCTGCTTCTCGATGGCCTTCTCCCTGGCGCTGACCGAGGCCGGGCACGCTCCCGAGCGCATCCAGACCACCGCGGCCGTCACCTTCCAGCCCGGTGAGGGCGTCACCGGCAGCCACCTGCTCGTGAGCGCCCGGGTGCCCGGCATCACCGAGGCCGAGTTCGAGCGCATCGCCGACGAGGCCAAGGCCAACTGCCCGATCTCCAAGGCCCTCGCCGGCACCGCGATCACGATCGAAGCGGAGCTCGCGTAGCGGTGCGCGTCCTCGTCGCCGGCGCGTCCGGCTTCATCGGCTCCGCCGTTACGGCCCGCCTCACCGATGCGGGCCACGAGGTCGTGCGCCTTGTCCGGCGACGCGCCACGAGCGACGACGAGGTCACGTGGTCACCCGGATCGGGCATCATCGACTTCACCGTGATGGAACGCGTCGACGCGGTGCTCAACCTGTCCGGTGCCTCGCTCGCCCGGTTACCGTGGACGCGGCGCTGGCGCGACGAGATCCTCGAGTCGCGCGTGGCCGCCACGCGGACCCTCGCCGACGCCATGCGCAAGGCCAGGCGCCCACCGGCGGTCTTCCTCAGCGGCTCGGCCGTCGGGGTGTACGGCGACCGCCCCGGCGAGCTGCTCACCGAGCACTCGAGCCCGGGCGAGGGATTCCTCGCCGACGTCGTGGGCCGGTGGGAGGCGGCGGCGAAGCTCGCACCCGACGAGACGCGCACCGTGCTCCTGCGCACGGGCATCGTCGTGGGACGCGGCGGGGCGATGCAGCGCGTGCGCACCCTCACGACCTTCGGCGTTTCGGGCCGGCTCGGCACGGGCGGCCAGTACTGGCCGTGGATCGCGATCGACGACGAGGTGGGGGCGATCGTCCACCTGCTCGACTCGCAGCTGTCCGGCGCGGTGAACCTCGTCGGTCCGACGCCCGCGACCGCCGACCGGATCATGTCGGCGCTCGCCGAGCGGATGCACCGGCCCTACGGCCTGCCCGTGCCGGAGAAGCTGCTCGAACTGGGCCTCGGCAACGCGGCCGACGACCTGCTGCTGTCCAGCCAGAAGGTCCGCCCGCAGCGCCTCATCGACGACGGCTACCGGTTCCGCCACGTGACGGTCGAGTCGGCCATCGACGCGATGCTCAACCTCGACCGCGCTCCAGCTCGATAGCCCGCCGCACGGCCCGGCGCGCTCGGCGCCGATCCCCCGCCGCGTCGTAGGCCAGGCCGAGCCGGAGCCAGGCACGCCACGAGTCGGGTTCCGCCTCGACCGCGCTGCGGAAGGCGGGGAACGCGTCATCCGCCGCCGCCCGCTCGGGGCGCCCGCTGGGCCGGAGCGGCATGCCCAGGTCGAGCGCACCCTCCGCCTCGAGCTGCCGCACGAGCCGCTGCGAGCGAGCGCCGAACTGGAGTTCGCGCCAGATGGCCCACGCCGCCAGCACCGGCAGCACGATGAGGGCGACGCCCATGACGACGGCGACGGGCTCGCCAGTCTGCACGAACTGCACGGCGCGCCATCCGACGAGCACGAGGTAGACGCCGAGCAGCACCGCCATGACGACGGCGCCGAGCTTCGCTCCGCTCATCGCGCGCCGGGCAGTTCGAGGCCGAGCAGGGCGTCGAGCCCGACCGTCACGCCCTCCGACGTCGCGGCGCGACGGAGCGCGAGCAGGATGCCGCTCTCATAGGCGGACGAGGAGATGGTGGAGTGCGCGATCGTGAGCGTCTCGCCGTCGCCGCCGAGGATCACGCGCTGCTCGGCGAGCAGGCCCGACATGCGGAGGCTGTGCACCGGCACGCCGGAGACGAGCTGCCCGCGCGCACGCTGGTCGGCGTGCGGTGCGGCGACCGGACCGGCGTCGCCGCGTGCGGCCGCGACGAGCTCGGCCGTGCGGACGGCCGTGCCGGAGGGCGAATCGACCTTGCCTCCGTGGTGCGCCTCGACGATCTCGATCGAGTCGAAGTGCTGCGCGGCGAACGCGGCGAACGCGGACCCGAGCACGCTGCCCACCGAGAAGTTCGGCACGAAGACCACGCCGGGGGCCTCGTCGAGGTCGCGGAGTCGGCGCTCCACCTCGGCGATGCGCTCGTTCGACCATCCCGAGGTGCCGACCACGACCGCGGCACCCGCCTCGATGGCCGCCTCGACGATGCCCTGGCTCGCGGCGGGGTGGGTGACGTCGAGCACCACGTCGGCGCCGTCGAGCTCGTCGAGGTTCGACGTGGAGTCGAGCCCGGCGTGCAGTTCGAGGTCGTCGGACTCCTCGATGAGCCGGACGGCGAGCCGCCCCATCTTCCCGGTCGCTCCGGCCACCGCCACCCTGATCGTCACGTCGATCACCCTAGCAATCGCGCCGCCACGGTCCGCCCGTCGTAGCGGGCGGTCCGGTCGCGGGTCCGCGCGGTCGTAGGCTGAGCGGATGCTGCGCTTCCGCGACGCCGACGTGACCGACCCCGACGCGCATCGCCTGCTCGACGCGTACTTCGCCGAGCGCGCCGAGGGCTTCCCGCCCGAGCAGGGCGCGTACCGCCCGACGTGGCCGGAACCGGCCCGGTTCACTCCGCCGGTCGGGGTCTTCCTCATCGTCGAGGACGAGTCCGGCGAGGCGGTGGGCTGCGGCGGTGTGCGGCGGGTCGCGGACGCCGACGACGGCACGGTGCGCTTCGAGGTCAAGCACCTCTGGTTGGCGCCCGCTGGTCGGGGCCGCGGTGAGGGCCGCCGCCTGCTCCTCGAGCTCGAGCGGCGCGCGGTCGGCTTCGGCGCCGGTGAGCTCGTCCTCGACACGAACGCGAGCCTCGAGGCCGCGGGCGGGCTCTACCGGTCGAGCGGCTACGTCGACATCCCGCCCTACAACGCCAACCCGAACGCGACGAACTGGTACGGCAAGCGCGTTCGCGCGTGACCGGTCAGAGCGAGTACAGGTCGGGCAGCCCCGTCCGCATCTCCGGCGGCAGGTGGGCGAGGTCGTTGTGGACCACGAGGCTCCACGGCCGGCCCGGCGCCCGCTGGGTGAGCACCGTCAGGCCGCAGTTGGCCTGGTTGATCGTGACCCAGCGCCACTCGGGTGCGCCGAGCACTTCGCGCACGAACCAGCCGATCACGAAGTTGTGGGTGATGAGCAGGTCGTGGCGGTCCTCGCGGTGGGAGCTCAGGAACTCCGCCCGCGCGTCGGCCATCTGCGCCTGACCGGCCTCGAAGTCGAGCTCCGAGTAGGAGCCGAAGAACGGCGCGTACGCCGAGGGCGTGTCGGGTCCGGGACCGGACGGCACGCAGTCGAACAGCAGGGCCGAGGGCTCCGGGTGCAGGGCCGGGAGCTTGCCCGCGATGATCTTCGCGGTCTCGGCGGCGCGCTGCAGCGGCGAGTGCCACGCGTGGTCGAACGGGATCCCGCCGAGCCGTTCGGCGAGCAGTTCCGCCTGCCGTCGGCCCCGCGGCGACAGCGGCCCGTCGGGGAGGCCGTGCTCGGCGTCGAGCTGTTCGCCGTGGCGGACGAGGTACAGGTGGTGGGGCACGTGGGTTCCTGGGGGTCGGGCGTCGCTCAGGCGACGTCGGTTCGGGGTTCGGGCTGGTCGACGACCGATTGGAACGCGTGCTCGTCGACGGGCCCGACCGCGACGAGTGACACGGGACGCGCGGCGAGGTCGGCCGCGAGGGCCTGCACGTCGTCGGCCGTGACCCGCGCGACGCGACGGAGCGCCTCGTCGAGGTCGGCGAACTCGCCGAGCGCGAGCTCGGCGCGGCCGAGCCGCGACATCCGCGTGTCGCTGTCCTCGAGCGCGAGCGCCGAGGCGCCGCCGAGGTAGCCGACGGCGCGTTCCATCTCGTCGGGCGTGACGCCGTGGTGGGCGAGCCGCTCGAGTTCGGTGCGCATGAGCGCGGCGACCGTGGCGGCGTTGCGCGGCGCGCAGCCGGCGTACATGCCGAACACGCCCGCGTCGGAGTAGCCGGGGGCGAAGGAGTACACGGAGTAGGCCAGGCCGCGCCGTTCCCGCACCTCCTGGAACAGCCGCGACGACATGCCCGCGCCGAACACCGTGTTCAGGACGCTGAGCACGGCGCGGCGGTCGTCGGTCGCCACGAGGCCGGGCACCCCGAGCACGAGGTTCACCTGCTCGTTGGGCTTCTCGACGACCGTGAGCGCGGTGGTGCCGACGGGCGTCGCGGGCCCGCCGTCGCGCCGCTCGACGGGGGCGCCCTCGTCGTCGAGCCGCCACCCGGCTGCGGCGAGCGCGCGGCTCAGGTCCGCGACGACGCGGTCGTGGTCGACGGCTCCGGCGACGGTGACGACGAGGTCCTGCGGCCGGTAGTTCGCGCGGTAGTGCTCCCAGACGGCGTCACGCGTCGCGGCGCCGATCGTCTCCGGGTCGCCGCCGATGGGTCGGGCGAGCGGATGCCGCCCCAGGACGGCCTCGAAGAAGCGCTCGCTCGCGACATCCGACGGGTCGTCGCCCGCCATCGCGAGCTCTTCGAGGATGACGCGGCGCTCGCTCTCGAACTCGTCGGGGTCGAGCAGCGAGGAGGTGAACATGTCGGCCAGCACCTCGACCGCCATGGGCAGGTCGCGGTCCTGCACCTTCGCGTAGTAGCAGGTGTACTCCTTGGCCGTGACGGCGTTGTGCTCGCCGCCGACCGCGTCGAACGCGACGGCGATGTCGAGCGCGGTGCGCGCGGCGGTGCCCTTGAAGAGCAGGTGCTCGAGGAAGTGCGTGGAGCCGAACGTGGCGGGGTGGCCGGAGTCGGACGGATGCTCGTCGCGGGAGCCCACGGCCACCCAGAACCCGATCGTCGCGCTCCGGCTGCCGGGCACGCGCTCGCTGAGGACGCGGATGCCGGACGGCAGGACCGAACGGCGGACCAGGGTGTCGCCGGCGGCGCGGAACTCGAGCTCGGGCAGACCGAGGGGGAGGTCGACGGCGCCGTTCACGCCATCCAGCCTAGGCCACGGCGTGACGGAGGACGCCCGGCTCGCACTCAGGCCGAGGCCCGGTCGAGCTCGACGAGCTCCGACCGGGTGAGGACCAGCGACGCGGCGCGCATGAGGGCGTCCACCTGGTCGGGGCGCCGCACGGCGACGACCGGGGCGGCGACGGCCGGCCGCGCGAGCAGCCACGCCACGGCGACCGCGGCGGGATCGGTGCCGTGGGCGTCGGCGACCTCGCCCAGCACCCGGAGCACGCGGGTCGCGCGGCGCCCTGCCCGGTGCTGGTGCCGTGCCGCGGTCGCGTCGCGGGGCTCGCCGCGACGGTGCAGCCGCCGACCGAGGACGCCGCCCGCGAGGGGCGACTGCGGCAGGACCGCGAGCCCCTGCGCCCGGGCGACGACGCCGAGCGCGCCCTCGAATCCGCGGCGCGCCAGCAGGTGGTACGGGGTCGCGAGCGCCTGGAAGCGGGGCAGCCCGTCGGCGGCGAGCACGCGCGCCTGGATGAGGCGCTCCGGCGAGCAGCCCGCGGCGGCGAGCGCGAGCACCTTGCCGGAGGCGAGGAGGGCGTCGAGTGCGCCGAGGATCTCCTCGAGGGGCGTCTCGGGGTCGTCGTCGTGGAAGGCGAGGAGGTCGATGCGGTCGGTGCCGAGACGTCCGAGCGAGGCATCCACCGCGTCGGTGATCGTGCGGGTCGTGGGCCGGGCGGGTCCGGGGCTGCATCGCACCCGGGTCATGAGGCGCACGCGGTCGCGCGTGCCCCGGGAGGCGAGCCAGGCGCCGACGACGCGTTCGCCCCCGACCGGGGCCGCGGGCCCGTCGGCGACGGCGATGAGGTCTCCGCCCAGTCCGGCGAAGCGGTCGAGGAGGTCGGCGGCATGGGCATCGGCGCCCCGGTCGAGCGCCCCGGTGCTCAGCCCGAGCGAGTGCACCTCGACGCCCGAGTCGCCGAGCTCGACGCGATACGGCACCGTGATGGGACCGGAGACGGGGTTCGTCTGGATCTCCGCGGTGGTGGGCGGCTCCGCGGTGCTGGGCTCCGAGGTCTCGGCCGGCACGCGATCCAGCTCGTCGGCGGCGCACGCCGTGGCGGCGCCCGGCCGGCCCCCGGCCCGCCGTGCTCCGTGCTGTGCGTGCTTCCGCGCCACGCGATCCTCCTCCCCAGGATTGCCTTCGACAGTAGGCGGCGTCTCGGAGCGACCCCCGACGGATCGGGTGAAGCGTTATCGAAACGTTGGTGAACACGGTGCCCGGGGCGGTCCGGAGCCGCATCGTCCGTTCGGTTGACCGCCGCGAGCGCGCGCGAGTCGAGCGCCTCTTGCGGTGCATTGAACAAGCGTTTAGCATCCTGAACGTGCGTTCAATCCCCGCCGCTGACGCGACCACCGTCGCACGCATCCGATCCGCCGCCGTGGCGCGGTTCGGACGCCACGGCTTCGCGCGCACGAGCGTGCGCGAGATCGCGAGCGACGCGGGCGTGAGCCCCGGCCTCGTCATCCACCACTTCGGCTCGAAGGAGGGACTGCGCCGCGCCTGCGACGAGTGGATGGTCGCGCAGCTGATCGGCGAGAAGGCCCGCCTCGGCGACACCGAGGTCGCCTCCACGATCCGGGAATGGCTCGATGACCCCGGACGCTTCCGCGGCTACCTCGACTACGTCGGGATGATGCTCGCCGACGGCACGGGCGGCGGCGACCGGCTCTTCGACCTCCTGCTCGCCGAGACCCGGGCCATGCTCGAGGAAGGGGTCGCCTCCGGCGCCATGCGCGAGAGCTCCGACCCCGAGCTCCGGGCGGTGCTCGTGACCGTGCACGGGCTCGCCCCGCTGCTGCTGCGCGAGCACCTCGCGCGCGTGCTGGGGGCCCCGCTCGACGACCCCGCGACCGTACGGCGAATGACGCTGCCGACGCTCGAGCTCTACACCCACGGCCTCTACGCCGACACCCGCATCCTCGATGCCGCCCGCTCGGCGATCGCCGACGTCGGCGACGGCCACGCGGTGGCCCACCCCGAGGCGGCCGTCCCGGCCGACCGGGTGCGTTCCGACAAGGGCCCCGGCAACCCGAACCAGGACCCGGACCCGCCGACCGGTGACGACGCCGCGCGCCACTGAGGCGCGGCATCCGCTCTCGTCATCGACTCGAAGGGACCTCCATGGACACCACCACCGACGCGGCCGTCACCACGCGCGGCCTCGTCAAGCGCTACGGCGCGAACACCGCCCTGCACGGCATCGACCTCGACATCCCGCGCGGCAGCGTCTTCGGCATGATCGGACCGAACGGCGCCGGCAAGACCACCACGATGCGCCTGCTGCTCGACATCCTGCGCCCGAGCGCCGGCGAGCTGCGGGTGCTCGGCGAGGCGCCGCGCCTCGGCGGGGCCGCACTCCGCCGGCGGATCGGCTACCTGCCCGGTGAGCTGCACCTGGCGACGCGGGTGAAGGGGCGCGAGCTCCTGGCGCACTACGCCGAGATCTCGGGGCCCGTGCGTCCCGGTGCCGTCGACGCGCTCGCCGACCGGCTCGGCGTCGACCTCGGCCGTCCCGTCCGCAGCCTCTCGAAGGGCAACAAGCAGAAGATCGGCCTCATCCAGGCCTTCATGCACGAGCCGGAGCTGCTGGTGCTCGACGAGCCGACGAGCGGGCTCGACCCGCTGGTGCAGCAGGAGTTCCACGCGATGCTGCACGAGGCGAAGGCGAACGGCCAGACCGTCTTCCTGTCGTCGCACGTGCTCAGCGAGGTGCAGCAGACCGCGCACGAGATCGCGATCCTGAAGCAGGGGCGCATCGTCGAGCGGTCCACGGTCGCCGCGCTCCGCGAGGACGCGGTGCGGCACGTCCGGCTCGTCGTGGCCGAAGCGGATGCCGCGGCGGCCCGTGCGACGCTCGACGCGCTGCCCGGCGTGAGCGGTGTGGCCCCGGCGGGCGACGGTCCGGGCACCGTCGCGTTCTCGGCCACGCTCGACGCGCACGTCGACGCCTTCGTGAAGGCCGTCGCCCGGCTCGACGTGGTCGACCTGACGGTGGAGGAGCCCGACCTCGAGGAGATGGTGCTCGCCTACTACGGCACCGACCTCACGGCCGACGCCGACGCCGCCGCCGACGACGACGCCGAGGGCACGACGCGGAAGGGGGCGCGGCGATGAACACGGTCCTCCCCCTCTTCCGGCGTTCGCTCGCCGACGGCTGGCGCGGGCTCCTCGGCTGGACCGGGGGCCTGCTCGTCGCCCTGTTCCTGTACCTGCCGCTCTACCCGTCGTTCGGCGGCAACGGCCAGCTGCAGGAGATCGTCGACATGATGCCGCCGGAGCTCGTGCAGTCGCTCGGGTACGACCAGATCGGCTCGGGTCCCGGATACGTCCAGGCGACGTTCTACGGGCTCATCGGTTTCGTGCTCGCGACGATCGCCGCGGTCGGCTGGGGCACCGGCGCCATCGCGAACGACGAGGAGAACGGCCAGCTCGAGCTCACCCTCGCGCACGGCGTGACCCGCGGACAGCTCTACGCCGAGCGGACGGCCGCCGTGCTCGTCAAGCTCGCGTGGCTCGCGCTCGTGAGCGTCGTCGTCGTCATGGTCCTGAACGAGCCGTCCGAGCTCGGCATCGAGTTCGGCGACCTCGTCGCGACCGCCGTGGCCTACTTCGGCCTCGTCGCCCTGAGCGCCGCGGCCGCCATCGCGGTCGGCGGCCTGACCGGCCGCCGCACCTGGTCGCTCGGCGCGGGCGCGGGGATCGCCGTGTACGGCTACGCGATGAACGCGCTCGGCAACCAGGGCGAGGACGTCCGGTGGCTGCACGACTGGTCGCCGTACAGCTGGGCGTACGCGGACGCGCCGCTCGAGAACGGCTGGAGCGAGCTGACCTGGCTGCTGTTCGCCGTGTCCGCGGTGCTGCTCGTTCTCGGCTGGCTCGTGTTCCGCCGCCGCGACGTGGCGGTGTGACCGAGAACGGATGCCGCGGCGCGCGCCCGGCACACGGGCGTCGCGTCGCGGCATCCGTCGGTTACGCCCGCGCCCGCCGCACGACGGCCTCGGCCTGGCGCATGAGCGGCGCGTCGACCATCTGCCCCCGGAACGAGAACACGCCGTCGCGCTCGCGCACCGCCGCCTCGGCCAGCAGCGCCCGTGCCCAGGCGAGCCGATCCGGGTCGGGAGCGTACGCCTCGCGCACGACCGCGACCTGGTCGGGGTGCACGCACGCGGTCGCCCGGAAGCCGAGCGCTGCGGCGTCCTCCGCCTCGGCCCGGAGGCCTTCGGCGTCGGCGAGGTCGAGGTGGACCGCGTCGATCGCGGCGACGCCGTGCGCGCCCGCCGCGAGCAGCACCTGGGACCTGGCGTGCTGCGCGACGTCGCGATACCGGCCGTCGGCGTGCCGGCTCGACCCGCCGCCGAGCGACGCGACGAGGTCCTCCGCACCCCACATCAGCGCCGAGACGATCGGCACGTGCGCGATCTCCGCGGCGGCGAGCACGCCGCGCGCGGTCTCGCACAGGGCGATCACGTCGTAGCCGTGCAGGCCGACGAGGTCGGCGGTGCCCTCGGCCTTGGCGAGCATCACCGTGCGGTAGGGGGTGCGGCGGAGCGCCTGGAGGTCGTCGACGAGATGCGGTGTCGACGCCGGGTTGACGCGCACGATGACCTTGTCGGGGTCGATCGGGTTCGCCACGAGCGACTCGCGCGCGGCCGACTTGGCCGGTTCGGCGACCGCGTCCTCGAGGTCGAGGATCACCGCGTCGGCCCGCTCGGCCGCCTTGGCGTAGCGGTCGGGCCGGTCGGCCGGGCAGAACAGCAGCGCCGGGCCGAACGGGAACGCGGGGTGGCTCATGCGTCCGCCCCCGCCTGGCGCTCCCCCGCCTCGCGCAACCACATCATGACGTTGCGCGTCGCCTTCGCCACCACCACGCCGTCCTGGTTACGGCCGATGTGGTGCAGCGTGACGATCCCCTGCCCGGGCCGCGACGAGCTCTCCCGCTTGTCGACCACGATCGTCTCGCTGTACAGCGTGTCGCCGTGGTGCAGCGGCGCGGGGAACGCGACCTCGCTGAACCCGAGGTTGGCCACGATGGTCCCCTGCGTGAGCTGGGTCACCGACGCGCCCACGATCGTCGCGAGCGTGAACATCGAGTTCACGAGCCGCTCGCCGAACGGCTGCCCTGCCGACCATGCGGCGTCGAGGTGCAGCGCCTGCGTGTTCATCGTCAGCGTCGTGAACAGCACGTTGTCGGCCTCGGTCACGGTCCGGCCCGGCCGGTGCAGGTACCGCGTGCCGGGTTCGAACTCCTCGAACCACAGTCCGCGCTGCACGACCTCGTTCGTCACCTCGGGGATCCCGGGGGTCTCGTTCGCCGTGGGGGTCGCACCCGCCATCGCCGGCTCCCTTCCGCCGCGACGCGCCGCCGCGGCATCCGCTCGTCTCGAACGCTACCCGGCGAGGCCGAGTTCGCGCGCGATGATCATGAGCTGCACCTCGGTCGTGCCCTCGCCGACCTCGAGGATCTTGGAGTCGCGGTAGTGGCGGGCGACCACGTTCTCGTTGAGGAAGCCGGCACCGCCCCAGATGTGCGACGCGTCGCGGGCGTTGGCCATGGCGGCCTCGCTCGAGATGAGCTTGGCGAGCGACGCCTCCATCTTGAACGGCAGGCCGGCGTCCATCTTGCGGGCCGCGTCGTACCAGGCGAGCCGGGCCTGGTGCACGCGCGCCTGCATACGGGCGATCATGAACTGGATGTGCTGGTGCGTCGCGATCGGCGTGTTGAACACGATCCGCTCCTTGGCGCGGATGATCGCCTGCTCGAGGCAGCCCTGCGCCGCGCCCGTCGCGAGCGCCGCGAACGCGATGCGGCCCTCGTCGAGGCAGCGGAGGAAGTTCGCGTAGCCGCGACCGCGCTCGCCCACCAGGTTCTCCTTCGGCACGCGCACGTTCGTGAACTTCAGCGGGTGCGTGTCGGAGGTGTTCCAGCCGACCTTGTCGTAGCCCGGCAGCACCTCGAAGCCGGGGGTGCCGTTTGGCACGATGATGGCCGACAGCTCCTTCTTGACCGACCCGTCGGGGCGGGTCTCCTCGCCCGTGACGGCGATGATCGTGACGATCTTCGTGATCGGGGTGCCGGAGTTGGTGATGTACTGCTTCGAGCCGTTGATGACCCACTCGTCGCCGTCGAGCACGGCCGTGGTCTCGGTGGCGCCCGCGTCCGAGCCGGCGTTCGCCTCGGTGAGGCCGAAGCCCGCGAGCGCGCGGCCGGCCACGAGGTCGGGCATCCACTTCGCGCGCTGCTCGTCGGTGCCGAAGCGGTAGATGGGCATCACGCCGAGGCCGATGCCGGCCTCGAGGGTGACGCCGATCGACTGGTCGACGCGGCCGAGCGCCTCCACGGCGAGGCAGAACTCGAAGTAGCTGCGGCCGCCGCCGCCGACCTCCTCGGGGAAGGGCAGGGCGAACAGGCCCATCTCGCCCATCTGGTGGATGATCTCGATCGGCAGGCGCCGCTGGGTGTCGTACTCGAACGAGGCGGGGGCGACGACGGTGTCGGCGAAGTCCCGCACGCGGTCGTAGAGGTCCTGCTCCTCGGCGCTCAGGTTGAGGTTCATGCTGCTGCTCCTCGGTGCTGCTCGGTGGGGGCTCGGGCCCGCCGTGGTGTCGATGTCGGTGAGCTGGTCGTCGAGGGCCTGCTCCTCGGCGCTGAGGTTGGGGTTCACCGTGCTGCTCCTTGGTCTCGGTGGTCGGTGGGACCGCCCCTCGTGGGGGCGGGGGTTCAGGGGGCGACGGATGCCGCGGCGCCGGCCTCGACGGGCGCGGCGTCGCCGCCGTCGCCGTCGTGTTCGACGCTCGCCACGACCTGGTCGCGGGCGACCTGGTCGCCGACGGCGACGCGGATGCGGACCACGCCGGGCGCCTCGGCGGTGACGCGGTGCTCCATCTTCATGGCCTCGATCGCGAGCACCGCCTGACCGGCCTCGACGCGGTCGCCGTCGGCGACCAGCACGGTCGTGACGCTCCCGGGCATGGGCGCGCGGAGGTCGGGGTCGGCGGAGCCGCCGCGCTCGAGCTGGGCGAGGCGGGCCGCGAGCGCCGCGCGACGATCCGGGCGCGGGAAGGATGCGGCGCGGCCCTCTGCGTGCACCCAGACGGTCCCGTCGGCGCCGGTCGCGATCACCGCGCGCTCGAGCGCCTCGTCGCCCGCGAGACCTGCGGCCGCGGCGGGCGCCACGCCGCCGACGCGCCAGCCGCGTTCACGCTGCCAGGCGTGCCCGGTCGCCGCGCTCCGGCGCGCGTCGCGCTCGCGCGCGGCGCGGGCGACCGCGGCGAGCGGATCGGCCGCGGCATCCGTCGGCTCGGGGTCGGGCAGTCGATCGATGAGGTTCGTGTCGAGGTGTCCGGCGCGCACGTCGGGGTGGGCGAGCAGGCGGCGGAGGAAGGCGATGTTCGACTCGACGCCGAGCAGCACGGTGCCGGCCAGCGCGGCGTCGAGCCGGTCGAGCGCCTCGTCGCGGTCGGCGCCGTACGCGATCACCTTCGCGATCATCGGGTCGTAGTCGGCCGTGACCTGCTGCCCCTCGCGGATGCCCGCGTCGACGCGGACGCCCTCGCCGGCGGGCGGTCGCCATGCGAGCACCTCGCCCGTCGACGGCAGGAAGCCGCGCTCGGGGCTCTCCGCATACACGCGCGCCTCGACCGCGTGGCCGGTCAGGCGCACGTCGGACTGCGCGATCGCGAGCGGCTCCCCCGCCGCGATGCGCAGCTGCTGCTCCACGAGGTCGACGCCCGTGACGAGCTCGGTCACGGGGTGCTCGACCTGCAGGCGCGTGTTCATCTCGATGAAGAAGAACTCGTCGGGCGCGGCATCCGACACCAGGAACTCGACGGTGCCGGCGCCGAGGTACTCGACGCTGCGGGCGGCGTCGCATGCCGCCTGCCCGATGCGCTCGCGCGTCGCGGCGTCGAGCAGGGGCGACGGCGCCTCCTCCACCACCTTCTGGTGTCGGCGCTGGAGCGAGCACTCGCGCTCGCCGAGGTGGATGACGTTGCCGTGCGCGTCGGCGAGGACCTGCACCTCGATGTGGCGCGGGGTGTCGATGAAGCGCTCGAGCAGCAGGGTGTCGTCGCCGAACGCGGCGCGCGCGACGCGGCGGGCCGCGGGCAGGGCGTGCTCGAGCTCGGACTGGTCGCGGGCGACCTGCATGCCCTTGCCGCCGCCGCCCGCGGACGGCTTGACGAGCAGCGGGAACCCGATGAGCGGCGCGGCGTCGAGGAGCTCGTCGTCGGTCGCGTCCGGCTCGCTGACGCCCGGCACCACGGGCACGCCGGACTCGGCGACGTGGCGCTTGGCCCGGATCTTGTCGCCCATGACCTCGAGCGCGAGCGCGCCGGGACCGACGAAGACGATGCCGGCCTCGGCGCACGCGCGCCCGAAGGCGGCGTTCTCGGAGAGGAAGCCGTAGCCGGGGTGGATCGCCTGCGCGCCGGTGTCGAGGGCCGCGCGCACGATGCGCGCCGGGTCGAGGTAGCTCTCGGATGCCGCAGCCGGGCCGATGCGCACGGCCTCGTCGGCGAGCGCGACGTGCGGGGCGCCCGCGTCGGCATCGGAGTGGACGGCGATGGCGCGGATGCCGAGGCGCTTCAGCGTGCGGATGACGCGCACGGCGATCTCGCCGCGGTTGGCGACGAGCACCCGGTCGAAGGGTCGGGCGGTGGAGGGGGACGGCTGCGTCATCCGGTCACATCCTGAACAGGCCGAAGCGGGGCTCGGGCAGCGGCGTGCGGCTGGCGAGCTCGAGGGCGAGGGCGAGCACCGTGCGGGTGTCGCCGGGGGCGATCACGCCGTCGTCCCAGAGGCGCGACGTCGAGTGGTAGGGGCTGCCCTGCGCCTCGTACTGCTCGCGCACGGGCGCCTTGAACGCGGCCTCGGCCTCGGCCGACCACTCCTCGCCGCGCACCGCCATCTGGTCGCGCTTGACCGTCGAGAGCACGGATGCTGCCTGCTCGCCGCCCATCACGGAGATCCGGGCGTTCGGCCACATCCAGAGGAACCGCGGCGAGTAGGCGCGGCCGCACATCGAGTAGTTGCCGGCGCCGAACGAGCCGCCGATGACGACGGTGAACTTCGGCACGCGGGTGGTGGCGACGGCCGTGACCATCTTCGCGCCGTGCTTGGCGATGCCGCCGGCCTCGGCGTCGCGGCCGACCATGAAGCCCGAGATGTTCTGCAGGAACACGAGGGGGATGCCGCGCTGGTCGCAGAGCTCGATGAAGTGCGCGCCCTTCATGGCCGATTCGGAGAAGAGCACGCCGTTGTTCGCGACGATGCCGACCGGATGCCCGTCGATCCAGGCGAAGCCGGTCACGAGCGTGTCGCCGTACTCGCGCTTGAACTCGTGGAACTCGCTGCCGTCGACGAGGCGCGCGATCACCTCGCGCACGTCGTAGGGCTGCTGCACGTCGACCGGCACGACCGAGGTGAGCGTCGTCGGGTCGACGGCGGGGTCGCGGGGCTCGCGGACCGCCCAGGCGCGGTCGGCCGGTGCCGGGAGCGTGCCGACGATGTCGCGCACGAGCTCGAGCGCGTGCTCGTCGTCCTCGGCGAGGTGGTCGGTGACGCCGGAGTGGCGCGAGTGCAGGTCGCCGCCGCCGAGCTCCTCGGGCGTGACGACCTCGCCGATGGCGGCCTTCACGAGCGGCGGGCCGCCGAGGAAGATCGTGCCCTGGTTGCGGACGATGACCGTCTCGTCGCTCATCGCGGGAACGTAGGCGCCGCCGGCGGTGCACGATCCCATGACGGCCGCGATCTGCGGGATGCGCCGCGCGGAGAGGTTCGCCTGGTTGTAGAAGATGCGGCCGAAGTGGTCGCGGTCGGGGAAGACCTCGTCCTGCTTCGGGAGGAAGGCGCCGCCGGAGTCGACGAGGTAGATGCACGGGAGCGCGTTCTCGAGCGCGACCTCCTGCGCCCGCAGGTGCTTCTTCACGGTCATCGGGTAGTACGTGCCGCCTTTGACCGTGGCGTCGTTGCACACGACCATCACGGGCCGGCCGTGCACGAGCCCCACGCCGGCGATGACGCCCGCGGCGGGCGTGTCGTCGTCGTAGAGGTCGTCGGCCGCGAGCGGCGCGAGCTCGAGGAACGCGCTGCCCTCGTCGAGCAGTCGTTCGACGCGGTCGCGAGGCAGCAGCTTGCCGCGCGCGACGTGCCGGTCGCGCGAGGCCTCGGGCCCGCCCAGGGCGGCCCGGGCGAGCTTCGCCCGCAGTTCGTCGACGAGCACCGCGTGCGCGTCGGCGTTGGCGCGGGCGGCGTCGGAGGCCGCGTCGATCGCGCTCGTGAGGGTGTGCATCCGCTTCCGCTCCGCCTCTCCGTCGTGGCGTGGACCCGAGCGCCTTCGGTGAACGCTCGCTAACCGGGATTCATGTTAGCGACCATTCACCGAAATCCGCAACACGGCTCAGCGTCGAGGGGCGGCGGCGCTGCCGGAGAGTCCGGCCAGGAGGTGCTCCAGCCCGAACTCCCACGCGCGATCGAGGTCACCGCCGAGCCGGAACGCGCCCGCGAGCTCCATCGCGGTGAATCCGTGCATCCACGCCGTCAGGGTGCGCGCGGCATCGAGCGCGTGCTCCTCCCCCGCGAGGCGGCGGGCGACCTCCAGGACGGCGGCGCTCGCGCGGTCGAGGGCGGCGCGATCCGCGCGCTCGGACTCCGGGAGCGGCCCGAACACGAGCGCGTAGCCGTTCGGCCGCTCGTGCGCGAATCGGCGGGCGGCAGCGGCGATCGCCCGCGCCGCCGACGGCGCGTCGGTGGTCGCCGCCACCGCCGCATCGACCCGGTCGCCCAGCTCCCGCGCCACGCCGTCCGCGACGGTCCGCATGAGGTGCTCCCGATCGCGGACGTGCTTGTACAGGGACGGCGCGCGGACCCCGAGCGCGGTCGCGACGGCCTGCATGGTGAGCCCGTCCCGGCCGTCGCGTTCGAGGATCTCCGCAGCTGCCGCGTGGAGCGATTCCGTCGTGATGCGCGTCGGCGTGGGCATGGCGTCCTCCCTCTGGCTATTGACATTAGCCATCATAGCTACGTATCATAGCCGACATGGAACTCCGCACCGGCCTGCGACGCATCGGAAACGAGATCGTCGCCGCCTACCTCCTCCTCGACGACCGCGGCGTCACGGTCGTCGACGCCGGTCTCCCCGGCCACTACGCCGACCTCCTCGCCGAGCTCGAGGCCGCCGGGCGGTCGGTCGACGACATCCGCGCCGTGATCCTCACCCACGGCGACTCCGACCACCTCGGCTTCGCCGAGCGCCTGCGCCGCGAGCACGGGGTGCCGGCGTACGTCCACGAGGCCGACGCCGCGCGCGCCCGCGGCGGCGACAAGCCGGCGACGAGCTTCGGGCGCGGCATCCGGCCCTGGCCGATCGTGCGCTTCTTCGCGTACGCGCTCGTCAAGGGCGGCGCGAAGACCGAGTACCTCGCCGAGGTCCGCACCGTGCGCGACGGCGACCGACTCGACCTCCCGGGCTCGCCCGTCATCATCGGCATGCCCGGCCACTCGCCGGGGAGCATCGCCGTGCACTCCCCCGACCTCGACGCCGTGTTCGTGGGCGACGCCCTGACGACGCGGCACGTGCTCACCGGCCGGCGCGGACCGCAGCCGGCGCCGTTCACCGACGAGCCCGAGGCGGCACTCGACTCCCTCGACGCGCTCGCGGAGACGGATGCCACGTGGGTGCTCCCCGGGCACGGCACGCCGTGGAACGGCGGGGCGGCCGAGGCGGTCCGCCTGGTCCGCGAGGCCGCCGGGGCATCCGCTCGCTGATCGGCCGCACGCCCGGGGCACTACAGGCCGGCGGGGTGGCACGGTTGCCGCGAGACCGCCGGTCGGTTAGTGTGCATTCACCGAATTCCCCCGGAGGTGCACCCTGAGCGACACGCTCACCGACCGCGGCCGCGCCAAGGCCGACCGTCGCGCGGCCCTCCTCTCGGCCGCCGCGCGCCTGTTCGCCGACCGCGGCTACGCGGGCGTCACGCTCGAAGAGCTCGGCCAGGCCGCCGGCGTCTCGGGACCGGCCGTCTACCGCCATTTCCCCGGCAAGGCCGCCGTGCTCGCCGCGATCCTCGCCGACGCGAGCCGCGGGCTGCTCGACGGCGGTCGACGCACCATCGCGGCCGCCGGTGAACCTGCCGGCGCCCTGCGCGACCTCATCCGCTTCCACGTCGACTTCGCGCTCGCGAACGCCGACGTGATCCGCGTGCAGGACCGCGACCTCGGCAGCCTCGACGAGGCCGACGCCCACGAGGTCCGGCGCCTCCAGCGCGAGTACGTCGAACTGTGGGTGGGCGTGCTCGCCCGCCTGAGGCCCGACCGGGCCGAATCGGAGTTGCGGATCCGGGCTCACGCGGCCTTCGGGCTCATCAACTCCACCCCGCACAGCGCCCGCATCCATGGGCGCCGACCCGCGGACAGGGTGGTCCGCGGCATCCTGGAGGACATGGCATGGTCGAGCCTCACGTCGTGACCCTGCGCGCGACCCGCGCCGGCGACCGCGACGAGCTGTTCCGCATCCAACTCGATCCCGAGGCGAACCGCATGGCCGCCTTCACGGCGCGCGATCCGGCCGACCGTGCGGCCTACGACGCGCACGTCGCCCGGTTCTCGGCGCGCGAGGACTACGACGCGCGCACCATCCGCTGCGACGGCCGCATCGTGGGCAGCGTCGCGCGCTGGATCGACGCCGACTCGGGCATGGCCGAGATCACCTACTGGATCGACCGCGAGCACTGGGGCCGCGGCATCGCGACGCGCGCCCTGCGCCTCTTCCTCGACACGCAGCCGCGCCCGATCCGGGCGCGGGCCGCCGCCGACAACGCGGCCTCCGTCGCCGTGCTGCGCAAGCTCGGGTTCGTCGAGGTCGGGCGCGATCGCGACTACGCCAACGCCCGCGGCGAGGAGATCGAGGAGATCGAGTTCGTCCTCCGGTGAACGGATGCCGCGGGCGCGGCGTCGCCCCGCGTCAGCGGTTGCGGTAGAGCTCGAGCAGCGGCGCGGGGATGCGGCCGCGGTCGGACACCTGGTGGCCGTTCGCACGGAGCCACTCGCGCGCATCCTTCGTGTCGCCGGCGGCCCCGCCACCCGACCGCCGGCGCGCGCTGCCACCGGCGCGACCCGACGACGTGCGGCGCGCGGCGTCGACGAATGGCGCGAGCGCCGCCTCGAACTTCTCGGCGTTCGCCGACGACAGGTCGATCGCGTAGCCGTCGCCGTTGATGCTGAATGCAATGGTCCGATCGGCCTCGGATCCGTCGAGATCGTCGACCAGGGTCTCGACAATTCGCTTCGCCATGTGTGCACGCCCTTTCTGCGGGGAATCGCAGTCGAATACGACAGCGGGAACGCGTGTCTGCAGACGAGCATATTCCCGCTGTGAATTCGGGCACGTGAATTGTTCGATGGTTGTGGAGAATTCCCAGTCGACGCGATCGCGGAATTCAGGCGGTCGTCGCGCCGTGCTCGTGCGCGATCACGGCGATCCGCTTCGCCAATTCCACATCGCGGTTCGTCACGCTCTCGACGTCGTGCGACACGAGATCGAATTCGATGCGGCCCCATCCGAGGCGCACGTCGGGATGGTGGTTCGCGGCATCCGCTTCAATGGCCACCGCATCGAGCAGGCGAACGGCGCTTGCGAAATCCGCCGTCCGGAATTCCGCGGTCAGCCGTTCGCCGTCGTGGCGGAATCCGGTTCCGGAGATCTCCGCCGCGACGTCCTCGCGCGAGCGGGGCGTGCGCTCGTCCATGCGCTCATCCTGCACCCGCCACGCTGCGCCCGCACCCTCCTCGGACGCGAATCGCCGGAACTCGCGTCGAGTTCCGGCGATTCGCGTCCGTGCCAGGCGGCGACGGGTCAGGACATGGTGAGCGCGAGGCCCGGTTCCCGGAGGATCCGCCCGATGTCGGCGAGGAAGCGCGAGCCCTGTTCGCCGTCCACCAGTCGGTGGTCGAACGAGAGCGAGAGCGTCATGACCTCGCGCAGCGCGATCTCGCCGCGGTGCTCCCACGGCTGGCGCCGCACGGCGCCCATCGCGAGGATCGCCGCCTCCCCCGGGTTCAGGATCGGCGTTCCCGCATCGATCCCGAAGACCCCGATGTTCGTGATCGAGATCGTGCCCCCGGCGAGGTCGGCCGGCGCCGTCCTCCCCGCACGCGCGGTCTCGGCGAGGGCCGCGATCGCGTCGGCGAGCTCGATGAGCGTCATCCGCTCGGCGCCCTTGACGTTCGGCACGACGAGGCCGCGCTCGGTGGCCGCGGCGATGCCGAGGTTCACCCCGCCGAAGCGCACGATCTCCTGCGCCTCCTCGTCCCAGCGCGAGTTGACCTCGGGCGTGCGGGCCGCGGCGATGCAGAGCGCCTTCGCCACCACGGTGAGCGGCGTCACCTTGTGTCCGGCGTAGGCGCGATCCGAGCGGATGGCGGCGAGGAGCTCCATCGTCGCGGTCACGTCGACCGTGAGGAACTCCGTGACGTGCGGCGCCGTGAAGGCGCTGCGCACCATGGCGGCGGCGGTGTGCTTGCGCACGCCCTTGATGGGGATGCGGGTCTCCGTGGGCGCCGTCGGTGCGGTCGTCGTCTCGGTGACCGTCGCCGGCGTCGCCGGCGCCTCCGGGGCGCGGGTCCCGGATGCCGCGGCCTCGACGTCGGCGCGCGTGATCAGGCCGCGCTCCCCCGTGCCGACGACCTGCTCGAGGTCGACGCCGAGGTCGCGCGCGAGCTTGCGGACCGGCGGGGTCGACCGCGGACGCTCGGGGCGCTCGTCGGCGTCGTGCAGCCCGTTCGCGCCGCCGAGGGTGACCGTGTCGGGCTCGATGCGGTCGTGCTCGGGCGGTGCGGGCACGAGGTCCTCGCGGAGCGCCGCGGGCGCGCCGAGTCGGCGGGCCCGTCGCTTGGGTCCGCGCTCGGCTCCGGCGCCGTAGCCGACGAGGGTCGGCTCGCGCACCTCGACGGGCTCGGCCGGAGCCTCCGGGGCGGTCTCGGCGGGAGCGGCCTGCGCAGCGACCTGCGCGGCGGCAGGGGCCGGCGCCGCGGCAGGGTCCGGCGCCGCGGCATCCGTCACCGCGGCAGAGCTCGTGTCGCACGAGAACAGCTTCTCGCCGACGTTGACGGTCTCGCCCTCGGCGGCGTGCAGCGCGGTCACGGTGCCCTCGAACGGCGAGGGCAGCTCGACGACGGCCTTGGCGGTCTCGACGTCGGCGATGATCTGGTTCAGCTCGACGTGGTCGCCGACCTTGACGCGCCAGGCGACGATCTCGGATTCCGTGAGTCCCTCGCCGAGGTCGGGCAGCGCGAAGTCGCGGATCGTGCTCACGCGTCCACCTCCGAGACGTCGGACAGCGAGTTCGGCCGGCCCATCGCGCGGTCGACGCCGTCGAGGATGCGGTCGAGGTCGGGGAGGTGATGCTGCTCGAGCTTGGCCGGCGGATACGGGATGTCGTGGCCGGTGACCCGCACGGGCGCGGCCTCCAGGAACTCGAAGCAGCGCTCGGTGATCGACGCGGCGATCTCGGCGCCGACGCCGCCCTGCTCGCCCGCCTCGTGCGCCACCACGAGACGTCCGGTCCGGCGGACGGAGGCCTCGATGGTCGAGTAGTCGACGGGCGCGAGCGAGCGCAGGTCGATGACCTCGACGGAGACGCCCTCCTCGGCGGCGGCGGTCGCGGCATCCTTCGCGGTCTGCACGAGCGCGCCGTAGGTCACGAGCGTGACGTCGCGACCGGATGCCACGACCGTGGCCACGCCCATGGGCCGGGCGTCGGCGAGGTTCGCGTCGAGGTCGACCTCGCCCTTCACGTGGTAGCGGCGCTTGGGCTCGAGGAAGACCACCGGGTCGTCGCTCGCGATGGCCTGGCGGATCATGACGTACGCGTCGGCGGGGTTCGAGCACGCGATGACGCGCAGCCCGGCGGTGTGGGTGAAGTACGCCTCGGGCGACTCGGAGTGGTGCTCGGCCGCGCCGATGCCGCCGCCGAACGGGATCCGGATGACCATGGGCATCTTCACCGTGCCGCGCGAGCGGTAGTGCAGCTTCGCGACCTGGGCGACGATCTGGTCGAAGCCCGGGTAGACGAACCCGTCGAACTGGATCTCGACCACCGGGCGGAAGCCGCGGTACGCGAGGCCGACGGCCGTGCCCAGGATGCCGGCCTCCGACAGCGGCGTGTCGACGACGCGATCGCCGCCGAACTCCGCCTTGAGGCCGTCGGTGATGCGGAAGACGCCGCCGAGCGTGCCGATGTCCTCGCCCATGAGCACGACGGTGTCGTCGTCGGCGAGCGCGCGGCGGAGCCCCTCGTTGAGGGCCTTGCCGAGGGTCAGCGTGGTCATCGGACCCCCTCCTCGTCGAACATCGCGAGGTAGCGGGCGTAGCGCGACTTCTGCCGCTCGAGGTGGCTGTTGGGCTCGGCGTACACGTGGTCGAACACGCTCATGGGCTCCGGGTCGGGGATGTTCGTGATGGCCGCGCGCAGGTCGGCGGCGGCGCGGTCGGCGGCGGCCTTCGCGTCGGCGTCGACGGCCGCCATGTCGGCCCCGGATGCCGCGAGCAGCGCGTGCAGGCGGGAGATCGGGTCGCGCTCGCGCCAGGCGGCGAGGTCGTCGTCGGTGCGGTACCGCTTGGGGTCGTCGGCGGTGGTGTGCGGTCCCATGCGGTAGGTGACGGCTTCGATGAACGCGGGCCCCTCGCCGCGGCGGGCGCGGTCGAGCGCCCAGCGCGTCACGGCGAGCACGGCGAGCACGTCGTTGCCGTCGACGCGGATGCCGGGCATGCCGAAGCCGTCGGCGCGACGCGCGAGCGGCTGCTTCGACTGGAGGCCGACCGGCTCGGAGATGGCCCAGCCGTTGTTCTGGCAGAAGAACACGACGGGCGCGTCGAAGCTCGCGGCGAAGACGAACGCCTCGTTGACGTCGCCCTCGCTCGTGGCGCCGTCGCCGAAGTAGCTGATGGCGACGTGCTCGTCGCCCTGCCACTTGGCGCCCATGGCCCAGCCGACGGCGTGCAGCGACTGCGCGCCGATGATGATCTGCGGCACGGCCATCCGCTTCTCGTAGGGGTTCCAGCCGGATGCCGCGGTGCCGCGCCAGACGCTCAGGAGCTCGACCGGCTGCACCCCGCGGAGCCACGCCACGGCGTGCTCGCGGTAGCTGGAGAAGACGAAGTCCTCGTCGTCGAGGGCGCGGGCGGAGCCGATCTGCGCGGCCTCCTGGCCCGCGAGCGGCGGCCACAGGCCGAGCTCGCCCTGGCGCTGGAGCGCGGTGGCCTCGGCGTCGAGGCGGCGCACCACGACCATGTCGCGGTGGAGGGCGGCCAGCGCGTCGGTGTCGACGTCGGCGACCCACGGGTCGAAGTCGGGGTTCGCGTGTCGCGTGCCCGCCTGGTCGAGGAGCTGGACGAGGTCGCCGGGACGGGTCAGCAGCCCGGTCGCCTCTCGGTCGGAAGGGGTCATCGTCGAACCTCCGTGTCGGCTCCGCCGCCTTGTGGGCAGCGTCGCGCCCGGCGCCGATGCCGGATATCGGCAGCGTACGACGATCTGGCAATCGGCTCAAGCAACCCCGGACGAGTTGCGCAGATTGCATGGTGGTGACGGACTTCACGGTGCTAACGTGTGGCGCTATGAACGGCTACGACGCGGTCGACCGAGCCCTGCTCCGGGCACTGGCCGACGACCCGCGGGCCACGGCCGTCGCGCTCGCCGACCGGCTCAAGCTGAGCCGCAACACCGTCCAGGCGCGGATGGCGCGGCTCGAGGCATCCGGAGCCTTCCTCTCGTTCGAGCGCAGCATCGACCCGGCGCCGCTCGGCTATCCGCTCGAGGCGTTCGTGTCGGTCCACGCGCGCCAGAAGCTGCTGTCCGACGTCGTGCGGGAACTCTCGCGGATCCCCGAGGTGATCCAGGCCCACGGGCTGTCGGGCCAGGTGGACCTGCTCGTCCGGGTGGTCTGCCGTGACGCGCACGACCTGTTCCGCATCGACGAGGAGATCCTCGCGATCGAGGGCGTCGAACGCACCGAGACCTCCCTCGCGATGGGGGAGCTCATCCCCTACCGCCTGTCGCCGCTGCTCGCCCGCTGAGCCGCGCCCACCCGCTGCGCCGCGGTCACCCGCCGAACTGCGCCGGCCCACCCGTCGAGCCCGGGTGCCGCCGCTGCGGTCGTCCGCGCGAGCCATGCAAGAGTTGCAAAGAACCCCTTGCAAAGCATTCTTTGCAACGCTATCTTTGCACCATGGACGACACCGACCTGAACGCCTGGCCCAGCAGCTCCCGGCACCCCGGGATCGACCACGTCCTGCCCTCGGAGAGCCTGAAGAGCCTCGCGCACCCCCTCCGGGTGCGGATCTACGACGAGCTCTCGTCCTACGGCCCGTTCACGGCCAGCATGCTCGCCGAGCGCCTCGGCGAATCCAGCGGGGCCACCAGCTATCACCTGCGCCAGCTCGCTCGCGCCGGCCTGGTGCGCGAGGACCCCTCGCGCGGCAAGGGCCGCGAGCGCTGGTGGGAACGCAGCCCCGGATCCATCGCGATCCCCGACGCCCGCAAGCTGCCGCCCGGCAGCGCGGAACGCCTCGCGGTGAAGCTCGTGGAGGACGAGTGGTTCCGCGCCCGCGAGCAGAACTTCCACGAGTTCCTCGCCGAGGGCGAGCTGGTGTTCGACGCCGACTGGCTCGACATCGCCACCTCGGACACGATCAACCTCCGCCTCACGCCCGAACAGCTCCACGGCCTGGTGACCGACATCGACGCCGTCCTGCAGCGCTACATCAGCGCCTACAAGCGCACGCCGTCGCCCGGCTCACGTCCCGTCCAGATCCACGTCAACGCATTCCCGCTCGTGCGCGGCGAACCGACCGCCGACCCCGCGAAGGAGGACCGATGAGCTCCCTCACCCTCTCCCCCGGCTCCGGCCGGCTCGGCGACTGGGCCGTGCGCGCCGGGCTCGCCCTGGCCCGCTGGGGCCGGCGCCGCTCGGCGCGGCGCACCGACCGCGACCGCCTGCTCGCCAGGATGGCCGCCCTCGAGGCGGCCGAGGCCGCCGTCGCCGAGCGCGACCGCGCCATCCGCTCGGCGACCTTCATGCCCTTGTAGGCGACGAGACGACGATGCCCCGCCCGAACGGATCGGGCGGGGCATCGGTGCGACGGGGCGACGACTAGACGTCGGCACCCTCGGCGGGCTCCACGGGGTGCACGCGCTCGGTCTCGGCGGGGGCCGAGTCGGCCTCCTCCGCGATGACGGGCGCGAGCGAGAGCTTGCCGCGGTCGTCGATCTTCGTGATCTCGACGAGGATCTTCTGGCCGACGCCGAGGACGTCCTCGACGTTCTCGACGCGCTTGCCGCCGGCGAGCTTGCGCACCTCGGAGATGTGCAGCAGGCCGTCCTTGCCGGGCAACAGCGAGATGAAGGCGCCGAACGCGGCGATCTTCACGACCGTGCCGAGGAACTGCTCGCCGACCTCGGGGTTGGTCGGGTTCGCGATCGCGTTGACCGCGGCCCGCGCCGCCTCGGCCGTCGGGCCGTCGGTCGCGCCGATGTAGACGGTGCCGTCGTCCTCGATGGAGATCTCGGCACCGGTGTCGTCCTGGATGCCGTTGATCGTCTTGCCCTTCGGGCCGATGAGCTCGCCGATCTTGTCGACCGGGATCTGCACGCTGATGACGCGAGGCGCCGTCGGCGCCATCTCGTCGGGGCCGTCGATGGCGGCGTTCAGCACCTGCAGGATCGTGGTGCGCGCCTCCTTGGCCTGGGTGAGCGCGCCGGCGAGCACCGAGGCGGGGATGCCGTCGAGCTTGGTGTCGAGCTGGATCGCCGTGACGAACTCCGACGTGCCGGCGACCTTGAAGTCCATGTCGCCGAGCGCGTCCTCCGCGCCGAGGATGTCGGTCAGCGCCGCGTAGCGGGTCTCACCGTCGACCGTGTCGGAGATGAGGCCCATCGCGATGCCCGCGACCGGCGCCTTCAGCGGCACGCCCGCGTTCAGCAGCGACAGCGTGGACGCGCAGACCGAGCCCATCGAGGTCGAGCCGTTCGAGCCGAGCGCCTCGGAGACCTGGCGGATGGCGTACGGGAACTCCTCGCGCGACGGCAGCACCGGCACGAGCGCACGCTCGGCGAGCGCGCCGTGGCCGATCTCGCGGCGCTTCGGCGAACCGACGCGCCCCGTCTCACCCGTCGAGTAGGGCGGGAAGTTGTAGTTGTGCATGTAGCGCTTCTTGGTGACCGGGCTCAGCGAGTCGATCTGCTGCTCCATCTTGAGCATGTTCAGCGTGGTGACGCCCAGGATCTGGGTCTCGCCGCGCTGGAAGATGGCGGAGCCGTGCACGCGCGGGATGACCTGCACCTCGGCGTCGAGCGGACGGATGTCGGCCAGGCCGCGGCCGTCGATGCGGATGCCCTCGGAGAGGACGCGCGAGCGCACGACGTGCTTGGTGACCGACTTGTACGCGGCCGACACCTCGCCGTTGGCGGACTCGGGGAGTTCACCGGCCTCGACCTTGGCGGCGATGGCCTCCTTGACGCGCGCCTTGAGCGCGTCGTCGGCGTCCTGGCGCTCGACCTTGCCGGCGATCTGGTAGATGCTCTTGAGCTCCTTGAGCGCGAGCTCCTCGACGGCGGCCTTCGTCGCGTCCTGGTAGGGCGGGAACGTCGGGTAGTCGGCGGTCGGCTTGGCGGCGGTCTTCGCCACCTCCTGCTGCGCCTCGACGAGCTGCCTGATGAACGGCTTCGACGCCTCGATGCCCTGAGCGATGACGGTCTCGTCGGGCTTGACGGCGCCGGCCTGGATCAGGTTGAAGGCGTTGTCGGTGGCCTCGGCCTCGATCATCATGATCGCGACGTCCTGCGAGCCGTCGGCCTCGGTCACGACGCGACCCGCGACGACCATGCTGAACACGGCGTCCTCGAGCTGCGAGTGCTTCGGGAAGGCGACCCACTGGCCGTCGATGAGGGCGACGCGCACGCCGCCGATCGGGCCGGAGAACGGCAGGCCCGACAGCTGCGTCGAGAGCGACGCGCTGTTGATGGCGAGCACGTCGTAGAGCTCGTCGGGCTCGATCGCGAGCACGGTCACGACGACCTGGACCTCGTTGCGGAGGCCGTCGACGAACGAGGGACGCAGCGGCCGGTCGATGAGGCGGCAGGTGAGGATCGCCTCCGTCGAGGGGCGGCCCTCACGGCGGAAGAACGAGCCGGGGATGCGGCCCGCGGCGTACATGCGCTCCTCGACGTCGATCGTGAGCGGGAAGAAGTCGAAGTGCTCCTTCGGCTGCTTCGACACCGACGTGGCCGAGAGCAGCATGGTCTCGTCGTCGAGGTAGGCGACCGCCGAACCCTGCGCCTGCTGCGCGAGTCGGCCGGTCTCGAAGCGGATGGTACGGGTGCCGAAGCGACCGTTGTCGATGACGGTCTCGGCGAACGTGATTTCAGGACCTTCCAAGAGGTCTCTCTCCTTTGTTTCGACTCGCACGCCCGTGTGGCGCGCGAGGTGGACAAGGAGCAGGGAACAGGCAGATCTCAGCGCGTCATCCGACCCGCCAGCGCTGGCCACCAGTAGAAGTCCACCAAGCTCGTGCTTGGTAAGCCACCACAGGGGACCAGCTTCCTGCCGGCCTGCTCCGTTGCGCGCCCGTGGATGGGCGCGAGCTCATGTTGAGTTGAGCGGGTGCCGCACGGGCACCCTCGGCGAGCCTACCAGCCCGGGGTGTCGTGGCCTAGCGGGCGCCGCCGCGGCGGCTCACGCGGTGGTCCGGCTGCGCCGCGCGGCACGGTCGGGCGGCGGGATGTGCACCAGGTCCGCGTGCTTCGGGGAGCGCCCGTCCCCCGCGGTCCGGCCGAGCAGGCGACGGCCGGCCCAGGGCACGGCATGGCGGCGCAGCCACTCGCCCGTGGGCAGCGGCGGGGCATCGGGCTCATCGGCGTCGCCGTGCAGCGCCGCGTCGAGTGCGGCGAGCGCGGCGGCATCCGGCACCCCGAGCACCGATGCGGCGGCGTAGGCCAGCGCCCGGTGGCCGGAGGAGTTGAGGTGGACGCGGTCCTCGGCCCAGACCCCGCGGGCGGTCAGCCCGTCGTGCGCGGCCGCGTCGAGCACGAGCACGTCCGTGCCCTCGAGCCGGTGCCGCATCCGCTCGCCGAACCGCGCGAATCGGGCTCGGACGGGACCCAGGCGCTCGTGCGCCGGGACGAACGGCGTGACGACGAGCACGTCGCACCCGGTCGCGCGCACGGCGAGCACGGCGTCGGCGAGGCGATCGGCGAGCGCCTCCGGCCGGGCGTCGATGCGGACGAGGTCGTTGCCGCCCGCGAGGACCGTCACGAGGTCGGCGCGCAGGCGTATGGCGTGCGGGAGTTGCACGCCGACGACGTCGCGCACGCGGCGGCTGCGGACGGCGAGGTTGGCGTAGCCCACCCCGCCGCCGGTCGCCGCGAGCAGCATCGCCAACCGGTCGGCCCAGCCGCGGTACTCCCCCGCGGCCATGCGGGACGAGTCGCACAGCCCCTCGGTGACCGAGTCGCCGACGGCGACGAACCGCTCCCAGCGTCGCGCGGCGGCCGGTGCGGGCGGCGTCGGCCGCGCCGTCGCCGCGGGTGCCGGTTCGGCGTTCCGCCGCGCCGTGATGGCGTGGCCGGTGACGGCGGGGCTCGCGACCACCCCCGAGCGGATGCGAGCGGCCAGTTCGTAGTGCGCGAGCAGCTCGTCGCCGAGGCGCTCCCAACTGCGCTCCGTGACCCCCTCGCGCGCCGCACGGCCGAACGCGCGCCGCTTCGCGTCGTCGCCCGCGAGGTCGCGCACGCGGGCGGCGAGCTCGCCGAGGTCCCCGGGCCGGTACAGCCAGCCGTCCCGGCTCGAGTGCACCAGGTCGAGCGGACCGCCGCGGCCGGTGGCGACCACCGGGACGCCGCTGGCCAGCGCCTCCTGGACGGTCTGGCAGAACGTCTCGCTCTCGCCCGGGTGCACGAACAGGTCGAGGCTCGCCACCGCGGTCGCGAGCTGCTCGCCGCCGAGGAACCCGGTGAAGCGGGCGCCGGGCAGCGCGGCTTCCAGCGCAGCACGCGACGGCCCGTCTCCGACGACGACGAGGCGCACGCCCTCGATGCCCGTGAGCGCCCGCAGGTCCTCGACCTGCTTCTCCGGCGCGAGGCGGCCGACGTAGCCCACGAGCACCTCGTCGTCCGCCGCGAAGCGACGACGCCACGCCGGATCGCGGCGCGCGGGGTGGAACCGATCGGTGTCGACCCCGCGCGCCCAGCGCCGCATCCGCTCGACGCCGTAGCCCTCGAGCCGCGTCGCCGCCGCCGAGGACGGCGCGAGCGTCAGGGTCGCGCGACGGTGGATGCGGGCGACGTGCCGGGCGAGCACGGGCTCGGCGCCGGCCACCCCGTACCGCTCCGCGTAGGCCGGCACGTCGGTCTGGTAGACGGCGACGGATGGCACGGCCAGGCGCTCGGCCGCGAGCACGCCCTGCCACCCGAGCACGAACGGCGACGCGAGGTGTACCACGTCCGGCCGGAAGTCCCCGAGCACCCCGGTCAGCCGGCGCACCCCGCTGAGCGCCACCCGCAGCTCGGGATACCCGGGCAGCGGCGCCGACCGCAGGAACTCCGCGCAGGCGCCGTGCAGCCCGTGGTCGACGGGTCCGGAGCGCGGGGCGATCACGAGCGCCTCATGCCCTCGACGCTCGAGGTGTCGAAGCACCTGCAGCAACGAGTGGGTGACCCCGTTCATGTGCGGGAGGAACGATTCGGCGAGGAGGGCGACTCTCACGGTGACAGCGTGTCCGCTCGTCCCGTCTCGCCGCGCGCCGCGACGCCGGAGGTCGACCAGGGTTCACCGAGTCGACGGACGCCGTTCCCGGGGCGGTCGCGCCCGGGTCATGCCGCGGGCCGGGGGCAGCCGGGTCGCGACATCCGTTCGCGCACCCCCTCGCGGTCGGCGCCCGAGACGCGCAAGATGGGCACGGGGGCATCGTCCGGTGCGCCCGGAACGTTCGAGGAGGAACGCCATGTCATCCGTCGCACGCGTCACCACCATCACCGCCTTCTCCGAGACGAGCTTCGAGGACGCCGTCGCGGTCGGCATCGCCCGCTCGGCCCAGACGCTCCGCAACGTCAAGGGCGCGTGGGTCAAGGAGCAGAAGGTCAAGGTCGAGGGCGAACGCATCGTCGAGTGGTCGGTGACCCTCGAGGTCACCTTCGTGCTCGACGACTGAGCCCGCGCCGCAGGCGCGGCCGCGGCCGGGCGGAAGGTGCGTCACCTGCCGCCCGGCCGGGCCCGGTCGTGCGCCTACTCCCCCGCCAGTCCGCCCAGCAGGTGGCCCATCGGCCGGACGAGCGAGAACGGGTCGTTCACGCGCTCGCTGCGGTCGGTGCGCTCGACGAGCTCGGCGAACTCCCGAGCGCCGCGGAAGATCCGCTCGGGCAGCGAACGCACGCCGTCCCCGCCGCCGCCCCAGTCGCCGGTCGCGGCGAAGACGCCCGTGGTGACGGGGATCGCGTGGAGGTAGGTGAACAGCGGCCGGATGGCGTAGTCGATCGCGAGCGAGTGCCGCGGCGTGCCGCCGGTCGCGCCGATGAGCACGGGCAGGTCGGTGAGCGACTGCGGGTCGATCACGTCGATGAACGACTTGAACAGGCCCGCGTAGCTCGTCGAGAAGATCGGCGTCACGGCGATGAGGCCGTCGGCCGTCGCGAGCTCGTCGAGCACCTCCTGCAGCTTCGGCGGGGCGAAGCCCGTGAGCAGGTGGTTCGTGATGTCGTGCGCGAGGTCGCGGAGCTCGACGGTGCGCACCTCGGCCTCGACGCCGCGTTCGCGGAGGACGTCGACGGCGTCGGAGGTGAGCCGGTCGGCCAGCTGCCGCGTCGAGCTCGGGGTGCTGAGCCCCGAGGAGACGACGACGATGCGCTTGGCGCTCATCGGGCACCCGCCGTTCCCGCGGACGCGAGTCCGAACGCGGCGCCGCGACCGGGAGCGGTCCCGGCCTCGGCGTCCTGGTAGGGCGATCCGGCCGTCAGGTTGTCGCCGCGATTGGCGCGCGGGGTGGCCTGGCGGGGCGCGCCGTCACCGTACTTCGCCTTCACGAGCGACGCGTGCGTGGGCGCGTCGGGCACGTCGGCCGGACGGTTCTTCGCGAACTCGCGTCGCAGCACGGGGACGACCTCCTCGCCGAGCAGGTCGAGCTGCTCGAGCACGGTCTTGAGCGGCAGGCCGGCGTGGTCGATGAGCCAGAGCTGGCGCTGGTAGTCGCCGACGTAGTCGCGGAACCCGAGCGTCTTGTCGATGACCTCCTGGGGGCTGCCGACGGTGAGCGGGGTCTGCTGCGTGAAGTCCTCCATGCTCGGGCCGTGGCCGTAGACCGGCGCGTTGTCGAAGTACGGGCGGAACTCCTTCACGGCGTCCTGCGAGTTCTTGCGCATGAACACCTGGCCGCCGAGGCCGACGATCGCCTGTGCGGCGGTGCCGTGGCCGTGGTGCTCGAAGCGCTGCCGGTACAGCGCGATCATGCGCTGGGTGTGCGACGCGGGCCAGAAGATGTGGTTGGCGAAGAAGCCGTCACCGTAGAAGGCCGCCTGCTCGGCGATCTCGGGCGTGCGGATGGAGCCGTGCCAGACGAACGGGGGCACGCCGTCGAGCGGCCGCGGCGTCGACGTGAAGCCCTGCAGCGGCGTGCGGAACTTGCCGGACCAGTCGACGACGTCCTCCCTCCACAGGCGGTGCAGCAGTTCGTAGCTCTCAATCGCGATCGGCAGGCCCTGGCGGATGTCCTTGCCGAACCACGGGTAGACCGGGCCGGTGTTGCCGCGGCCGATCATGAGGTCGGCGCGACCGCCCGACACGTGCTGCAGCATCGCGTAGTCCTCGGCGAGCTTCACCGGGTCGTTGGTGGTGATCAGCGTCGTCGCGGTCGACAGCTGGAGCGTGGAGGTCTGGCCGGCGATGTAGGCCAGCGTGGTGGTCGGCGAGGAGGACCAGAACGGCGGGTTGTGGTGCTCGCCGAGGGCGAAGACGTCGAGCCCGACCTCCTCGGCGTGCTTGGCGATCGTCAGCGTCGCCTGGATGCGCTCCGCCTCGCTGGGCGTGCGACCCGTCGTGGGGTCCTCCGTGATGTCGCTGACGGTGAAGATTCCGAACTGCATGTCTCTCGCCCTCCTGGGCCGATCGGGTTTTGCATACATTCGCATGCAATTGATCCCAACGGATGCCACGCCCACACTATTCCCGGCCCACCCCGCCCGGTCCGCCGGGCGTCAGTCGAGGGCGAGCACCGCCTCCGCGGCACCCGCCAGCGCGACGCCGTACGACCGGCCGTGCCCCGCGGCGTGCACGGCGAGCGGATGCAGCTGGTGGAGCGGCACGCGGTCGCGCCAGCCGGCACGCAGCGGCCGCTCCCGCTCGTATCCGTCGAGTACCTCGGCGAGGAACGGGCAGCCGAAGAGGTGCAGCATCGCCAGGTCGGTCTCCCGGTGGCCGCCGTGGGCCGCGGGGTCGATGAGCACGACGCCTTCGGCCGACCACAGCACGTTCCCGTTCCAGAGGTCGCCGTGGAGGCGCGCGGGCGGGTCGTCGTCGTCGAAGGCGCCCGAGGCCACGACGGCCGCGGCCCGTCGGACGAGCTCGGCCTCGGCCGGGCTCACGTTGCCCGCCGCCTCGGCGATCGGGAGGAACGCGAGCACCCGGTCGCGGGCGTAGAACCGACCCCACGACGTCTCGGCTGCCGCGGCCATGGGCCGGCGGCCGATGAAGAGCGGGCCGCTCCAGCCGTCGGGCGGCGCACCGAACGCGGAGGCTCCCGCCGCATGGGTGCGGGCGAGCGCCGTCCCGAACTCCCGGGCGGACACGCGGTCCGGCCGGACCTCGGCGATGTGCTCCAGCTCGATCCAGCCCGGTCCGACCTCGGCGACCCGCGCCGTGCGCGCCCCGCCGGCCGCGGCGAGCCACTCGAGCCCGGCGGCCTCGGCCTCGAAGAACCGCTCCGGAGCGTCGCCGCGCCGCTTGGTGATGGTCTGCACCGGTCCAGTCTCGTGCACGAGCACGGGGCCCGCCGCTGTCGCGACGGGCCCCGCAAGTTCGATCGATCCGGACTACTCCGTCTCGGTCGGCTCGTGGTCGTGGTCGTGGTCGTGCGCCAGACCGCCGCCGCCAGCGCTCCAGGACTCCTCCGGACCGCCGGGCGCGGGCAGGTTCAGGCCGCCCGGGATGGCCTTGCCCTTCACGCCGTTCACGGACTCCGTGGAGTACGAGTAGGCGAGGATGGCGAGGGCCACTGCGTCGGCGTTCACGTCGAGCGCGTGGAGGCTCAGGTTGCCGAGGTCGTCGCACGCTTGGTGGTAGCACGGGTCGAACGAGACGCCGGCCGTGCCGCCCCAGATCGCCTGCTGCTCCGGGCTCTTGATGACCTCGGCGCCCGTGAACAGGCCGCCCGCGGGGATGCCGTTGTTGATGAACGCCTGGTAGTCGCTGCGACCGCTGAACTCGGCGTCGTCGTAGGGCTCGCCGATGCTCGTGAAGTAGCTCTCGAAGAGGTCCTCGATCTGCACCGAGCCCTCGGGCACGACCACCGGAGCCTCGAAGCCCGACTCGTCCCCGTCGTAGATCATGAAGATGTAGTTCGGCGACGCGATCATGTCGAAGTTGAGGTAGAGCGCGATGCGGTCCTTCTCGGCCTGGCTGAGCTCGGCGACGTACTCGCGCGAGCCGATCAGGCCGCTCTCCTCGGCACCCCACCACGCGAGTCGGATGGTGTTCTGCGGCTTGTGCTTCGAGAGGTTCTGCGCGATGTCGAGCAGGGCCGCGGAGCCGCTGCCGTTGTCGTTGATGCCGGGGCCGGCCTGGACCGAGTCGAGGTGCGCGCCGGCCATGACGACGTTGTCGTCGTTCTTGCCGGGCAGCTCAGCGATCACGTTCTTCTGCGGGCGCTGCTCGGGGGCGGGGACGAACACCTTCGCCGTGCTGCCCGCCTGCGACAGCGCGACGCCCTGCTCGTAGCTCGCGCCGACGACCGGGATGTCGACGATGTCGTTGCCGCCGAGGGTGCCGACGATCAGCTCGTTCCGGTCCGCCGTCGTGGTGTTGCCCTGGTTGAAGATGATCACACCGGCGGCACCGGCGGCCTCGGCGTTGATCGCCTTGTCGCCGAAGGGGCAGGTGCCGCGCTGGACGAGGGCGATGTTGCCAGCGGGGAAGCCGGCGAAGTCGGCCGCCTCGCAGCCGCTGCTGCTCGTGTTGCCGACTCCGAGCTGGAGGTCGACCGCGGTCACGGCTGCCGTGACGTCGCCCGCCCCGCTGCCGGTGTACGGCCCGGTCGGGTAGTCGGCGTTGACCGGGGTCAGCTGCTGGAGCGTCGAGGGCCCGACGAACGTGTACGGGAACTCGTCGATCGACACGTTCCATCCGGCGGCCTCGAGGGTCTCGACGACGTAGTCGACGCTGCCCTCGTAGCCGGGAAGACCCGCGGCGCGATTGCCGCCGTTCGCGTCGGCGATGGCCTGGAAGGCCTCGAGGTGCTCCATCGCACCGTCGGCGCTGACGCACTCGAGCAGCTTGGCGATCGTGTTGTTCGTGCGCTTGTCGCACTTGTCGGTCGGCGGTGCGGCCAGGGCGGCACCCGCGGGTGCCAGCGCCAGTGCACCGACCACGGATGTCGCGGTCGCGAGCACCGCGGCGCGGCGGGAAAGCCTTGCAGATCGATACATCGTCTCTCCTTCTCGGGCGCGTCCTCGTCGACACGCCTCCAGCGGGAACCCTATGCGGAGCGACTCCCGAAGAAACAGACTTGACTTTCCCTCGGTGTACCCCGTATAGGCGATACCCGAAGGGGTGGCGATTCAGCCCGGCGCGTCGGCGCCGTGCTCGCCGAGCGCTGCGGGCAACCCGCTGAGATCGAGGTCGACGCGGAAGGGCCGCGACGCGCCCTCGATGCGTGCCGGCACGCGCACGAAGCGCCGCTTCGCGCCCAACTCGTCGAGCCGGTCGCGCCACGTCGCCTCGGCGGACTCGGCGACGAACCCGGCATGGCGCGGCCGGCCGTCGCCGACGAGTTGCACGCCGATGCGGAACCGCGGCGAGAGCCACCGACGGGCGCGGGGCACGAGCACGGCATGCTGCTCGGGGCCGCCGTGCAGCCTCGCGAGGTCGATCGCGGCCTGGTGTCGCTGCACGTCGATCACGGGCACGACCGTGCGCAGGTCGCCGCGCGCGGACGGCGCATCGAGGAGGTCGAGACCGTCGAGGGTCGTGAGGTCGCCCATGGTGTCGGGGTCGCGCGTGCGGCGCTCGCGCAGCAGCACGGCGGCGAGCCACAGCCCGGCGAGCACGATCGCCGCCACGAGCGCCACGAACGCCGGCCCGGACTCCGGCCGGACGACCCCCGTGAGCACGAGCAGCACGACGAGGACGAGGAAGGGCAGCGGCTCCCAGCGGAGGGGGTGGACGTATCGGGGGGCGGACACCACGACAGGCTACCGGCGCACGTGCGGGCCGGCGTCCGCGGCATCCGTCACCGCAGTGCGTCGAGCCGCGACCCGATCTCCTCGAGCACGGCCTCGCTCCCGGCGTAGAGCCCGTGCTCGCGCGGCCGGTGGGCGACGACGTCGGTGAAGCCGAGCTCGCGGGCACGGCCGACGGCGTCCTCGAAGGCATCGACGCTCGCCATCGAGTAGCGCCGGTCGTCGTCGAGCGACAGGACGCGGTCGAGGTCGGCCGGGTCGCGTCCCTCGGCGGCGCACGCCTCGTCGAGTCGGGCGGCGAGGTCGGCCGTGCCGGCCCACCACGCGGCATCCGTCTCGGCCTGGGGACCCGTCGTCACCCACCCGGACCCGAAGCGCGCGGCGAGCCGCATCGACCGCGGCCCGTTCGCCGCCATCAGGAACGGCATGCGCGGCCACTGCGCCGGCTCGCCCACCATGCGCGCCGCGTCGGCCGAGAAGTGGTCGCCCCAGTACGAAATGCCCTCGCCGGATCCCCGCTCGAACCGGAGCAGCAGGTCGAGCGCCTCGGTGAACTCGCGGAACCGGTCGTACCGCTCGCGCGGGCTCAGCTCGCCCTGCCCGAGCACGCGCGCGTCGAAGCCCGTGCCGCCCGAACCCAGCCCGAGCACGAGGCGCCCGCCCGCGATCTGGTCGAGCGTCGCGACGTCCTTCGCGAACGGCACCGGGTGACGGTAGTTCGGGCTCGCCACGAACGTGCCGAGCCGGATGCGCTCGGTGACCATGGCGGCGGCGGTCAGGGTCGGGACGGTCGCATGCCACCGCTCCCCCGCGAGGCCGCGCCACGACAGGTGGTCGTAGGTCCAGGCGTGGTCGAAGCCGAGCCGCTCGGCGTCGCGCCAGAGCCGGGCCGCGTCGGGCCAGTCGTACTGGGGAAGGATGACGAGTCCGAAGCGCATGGCCGCAGCCTACGCGGGCTCGCCGACGCGGGCCGGACGCGGGCCGGCGGGCGGGTCCACGGGGGTGCCGTCGGGCATGGGCACGAGGTCGATGTCCAGCGCGACGGTCGCCACGGTCCGCTCGCGGCGCTCGAGGCGCACCAGCACGATGCCGCCGAGGATCAGGACGCCGCCGAGCACCTGGAGCGGCCCGAGCGACTCGCCGAGCAGCACCCAGCCGATGATCGCGGCGAAGATCACCTCGGACAAGCCGAGGAACGAGGACAGCCGCGAGCCCAGGAGGCGGATGGCGGCCACGCCCGCCGTATACGCGAACGCGGTCGAGACCGCGCCGACCGTGAGCAGCGGCACCCACCACGGCGCCGTGCCGCCGAGGAAGGACACGTCGGTGAAGGCGGCCTCCATCGGCATGATCCCCACGAGGCCGGAGAGGCCGAGCGCGACGGCACCGACCACGAAGCCCGCGGCGAGGAGCGCCACCGGCGGCAGCTGCTCGGTCGCGCGCTCGCCCACGGCGTAGTACACGCACACGCCGACCATCGCGATGCCCGCGAAGAGGAGGCCGAGCACGTCGAGGTCGCCGCCGCCCGGGCCGATGACGAGCACGAGACCGGCCATCGCGAGCACCGAGCCGCCGAGCACGATGAGCTGCGGCATCCGTCGCGTGCGCACCCAGGCGAAGAGCACCAGGGCGATCGGGGCGAGGTACTCGATGAGCAACGTCATCGACACCGGGATGCGCTCGAGCGATGCGTAGAAGGCGACCTGCACGGCGGCCACCGCGACGAGGCCGTAGAGCAGCACCGTCCACCGGGCGCGCCACAGCGGTCGCAGGTCGAAGCGCAGGGCGATGAGCGCGGGCACGGCGAGGAGCGCCGCGGCGATGGAGATGCGGGCGAGGACCGCCGCGCCGGGCGACCAGCCGCTCTCGAGGAGCGGCTTCACGAAGACGCCGCCGGCCCCGAACGCGAGGCCCGCGCCGAGTCCGAGCGCGATGCCGACGATGCCCCGTGATACGCGCACGAGCCCCCTCCTCCACAGATCGCCGGATCCGGCCACGTCAGGACCGAACACCGTTATGCTCGTGACGGTACTCGCACGGATGTCAGGAGTCAAATGATTTTCACCGCTGACACGTCCGCGGCCCTCGGATTCATGGCCGCGGTGGCCGACACCGTGCCCGGCGCGTCGGAATCCGGCGAGGACGAGCTCGCGACGACCGCGCAGCTGCGCACCCTCCTCGACGACTGGGGCTTCTCCGGACGACGCGACGGCGACCGCCGGGAACTCGACGAGGTGCGCGCCGTCCGCGACCGCCTGCGCGCGCTCTGGACCCTCGACCGCGACGACCTCGTCGACGCCGTCAACGGCATCCTCGAGGAGACGAACGCCACCCCGCGCCTCATGCGGCACGACGGCCTCGACTGGCACATCCACGCCGTCTCGCAGGAGTCGCCGCTCGCCGAGCGCATGCTCGTCGAAGGCGCCATGGCGCTCGTCGACGTGATCCGCGCCGACGAGACCCGGCGGCTCGCCCGTTGCGACGCCGACGACTGCACGGGCGTGTTCGTCGACCTGTCGAAGAACGCCTCCAAGCGCTACTGCAGCACCCGCTGCGGCAACCGGATGGCCGCCCGCGCCCACCGCGCGCGGACATGAGGATGCCGCGGGCAACCCCATGCCCGCGGCATCCGCTCGGTGCCGGCCCGACCGATCAGGCGGTCTGCCCGGCGTGCTCTCCCTCGGCGATCTCCTCGATCGCCTTGTCGATGAAGGCCGGCAGGTCGTCGGGATTCCGACTCGACACCAGGCCCTGGTCGACGACGACCTCCTCGTCGACCCAGTCGGCGCCCGCGTTGCGCAGGTCGGTCTGCAGCGACGGGTAGGACGTGAGCGTCCGCCCGCGGACCACGTCGGCCTCGACGAGCGTCCACGCGCCGTGGCAGATGACCGCGACGGGCTTGTGCTGCTCGAAGAAGGCGCGTGCGAACGCGACCGACGCGTCGTCCATGCGCAGGTGGTCGGCGTTGACGACGCCGCCCGGCAGCACGAGCGCGTCGTACCCGTCGGCCGACGCCTCCGTCACGAGGCGGTCGACGTCGAACGTGTCGCCCTTGTCGATGTGGTTCATGCCGAGCACCGTGCCCTCGGTGGGCGACACGAGGTCGACCTCGGCGCCGGCGCCCTTGATGGCGTTCCACGGCTCCGTCAGCTCGACCTGCTCGAACCCGTCGGTCACCAGGAAGGCGACCTTCTTCCCGTCGAGTCGTTCTGCCATGCGCTGTTCCCCCTTCGTCGTCGGACCCGGCCGACGCTACGGGGGGCGCTGTCGGCGCTCAACCGGGTTGACAGCCGAGGCGGCGCCATCCGCTCGTGCTCCCCGGCCCCGCGGGCCGCCCCGCACATGACGAAGGCCCCCGGCGGGCTCGGGATGAGCCGGCGGGGGGCCTTCGCAAGAAGTTCGCGGTGTCGTCGAGAGCCGCGCGGGAACTGCGCTTAGCGGCGCAGCCCGAGACGCTCGATCAGCGAGCGGTAGCGGTTGATGTCGACGTCGGCGAGGTAGCCGAGCAGACGACGACGCTGGCCCACGAGGAGCAGCAGGCCACGACGCGAGTGGTGGTCGTGCTTGTGCTCCTTGAGGTGCTCGGTGAGGTCCTTGATCCGCTTGGTGAGGATCGCGATCTGGACCTCGGGGGATCCAGTGTCACCGGGGTGCGTCGCGTACTCTTCGATGATCGCCTTCTTGGTATCTGCATCCAGTGCCATAGATGGGATCCCCTTCCTTCTCGTTGCGCGCTGCCCGGGGCCTTGTGCCTGGGCTCTCTTCATGCGCGGCCGGTTCACGGCAACCTCAATACTCTAGCAGAGCGGATGGCTCCCGCCCGACGTGGGCGGGCGTCCCCGGGTGCAGACTGGGCCCATGGGGTTCGCGATGAAGCGCGTGTACGAGCCGGCCGCGGCATCCGACGGCTACCGGGTCCTGGTCGACCGGCTCTGGCCACGCGGCATCTCGAAGGAGCGCGCCGAACTCGACGAGTGGGCCAAGGACGTCGCCCCCTCCCCCGAGCTGCGCGCCGAGTGGCACCGCGCGGACGGCGATCGGTTCGCCGAGTTCGCCGCGCGGTACCGCGCCGAACTCGACGACAACCTCGCCGCCGGAGCGCTCCTCGCGGCCGGGCGCGAGCGCGGGCGCGTCACCCTCCTGTTCGGCGCGCGAGACGAGCGCGTGAACCACGCCGCGGTGCTGCTCGGGTGGCTCGGCGACCGCGGGGCGGACCTGGAGGAGTGATGCCGGCGTGAGTGCGGCACGAGCACGTGACGTCGAACGGGACGGCACCCCGCCCCCCGCGGTCACCGCCGCCGTGCTCGCCGTCCTCGCCGTGCTCCTCGCCGCCTGGACGGTCGCGGCGGTGGCCGAGACCGCCGCGCGGGCGTCCACGGCGAGCACCCCGGTCCAGGCCGTCGTCGTGGACGAGCGCGTCGAGGAACGCGTGGTCGGCGACCGGCGCGGCAGCCGGCCCGCGCCGTTCCGCATCGTCGTCGTCGAGCTGCCCGAGGGCACGCGCGCCGACCTGCGGAGCGAGGACCTCGCGGTCGGCGCGGAGGTGACCGTGCACCGGGATGACGCGGGCCGCGTCTTCGCCCGGCCCCCGGCAGCCCCCGGGCTCCTCGAGTGGTCGCTGTGCACCGCGCTCGCCGCGTCGTCGGTCCTGCTCGCGGTCGCGTCGCTGCGGGCGGCGGTGCGAGCGCGCCGACCGTAGGACGCCGCGCGCCCTACCCGCCGGGCACGAACGGGAAGATCGCCGGCCAGCCGTTGTGCGCGTACACGATCACGGCGAACACGACCGCATCGAAGATGAGGTGCACGATGAGCACGTACGTGAGCGACTTGGTGAGCTTGAAGGTGTAGCCCTGGATGAGCGCGAACGGGATGGTGAGCAGCGGGCCCCAGGCCTGGTAGCCGAGCTCCCACAGGAACGACACGAACACGAGCGACTGCAGCAGGTTCGCCTGCCAGGCCGGGAAGTGCCGCTTCAGCAGGGTGAACACCGTGCAGATGAAGAACAGCTCGTCCCACGTGCCGACCGCGTTCACGCCGACGAACAGGCGCGCGATCTCGTTCGGCGTCTCGACGACCGGCCAGTTCGTGTAGACGCCGGAGGTGATGAAGTAGAACGGCAGGATGAGCCATCCGGCGAGCGTCACGAAGATGAGGTAGAGCCACTGGGTACGCGTCCAACGGCGGCCGGTGCGCCACGGGAAGCGGATGACGCGCTCGCGGTAGACGAAGCGCGAGATCACGTACGGCACGATGACGGCGAGCCCGAGCACCACCGCGAAGCGCACCATGGCGGCATCCGTCAACTCGGCCTTGAGCGACATCGTGGAGATGATGACCTGGCCGATCGCGATGAGGAGCAGGTCGGGCGCGAGGCGCTCGGTGCGGCCCGACCGGTCGACGAACCAGGCGATCACGAGCCCCGCCGCGAGCAGCGCGTAGCCGGGCAGCTTCTCCTGGAAGCCGAAGAGCGACACCGCGGCCACGCACACGAGGAAGGCCGGCACCAGTCCGATCGGATGCGTGCGCACGTCGGTCGGGGCGGGAGCGGTGGCGGTCACCCGACCAGCCTGCCATGCCGCGACCCGCGCGCCCGGGACTCGCAGGCGACTCGCGGTCCGGAGCACCGATGCTGTCGGCGGCGCGTGCGAGCATCGTCGCATGACCCGGATGCCGCCCTCCCCCCGCTCGCGCGACGCCCGACCGCGCGCGGGCATCGTGCCGCCGTGGCTGCTGCTGCGCGTCGCCGAGGCGACCGATCGGTTCGACGTGGCGGCGGATGCCGCGCAGCGCTCGCTCCGCCACGACGTGCCGTTGCGCGAGCTCCGCGCCGAGGGCGGGCATCCGTCGTTCGGGGCTCCGCCAGTGCCGCGCGAGCAGCCGTCGCTCCGGCCGGGCGCCGAACCGGAGCCGGACCGTCGCATCTCCGACGCCGGCGGTGCGCAGACCCTGCCCGGCCGCCTCGTGCGCCGCGAGGGCGAGCCCGCCACGGGCGACGAGGCCGTCGACCAGGCCTACGACGGCCTCGGCGAGACCTACCGCCTCTTCCAGCGCGTCTTCGGGCGCGACGCGATCGACGGCGCCGGCGCGCCCCTCGAGGCGACGGTGCACTTCGGCGACCGCTACGACAACGCCTTCTGGGACGGCGAGCGGATGGTGTTCGGCGACGGCGACGGCGAGGTGTTCCGCGGGTTCACCCAGTCGCTCAGCGTGATCGGGCACGAACTCGCGCACGGCGTCACCGAGACCACCGCGCGGCTCCGCTACCGCGACCAGTCGGGGGCGCTCAACGAGCACGTCTCCGACGTGTTCGGCGCACTCGTCGAGCAGTACGCGATGGGGCAGGATGCCGGGGCGGCGACGTGGCTCATCGGCGAGGGGGTCTTCACCGACCTCGTCGAGGGCCGCGCCCTGCGCTCGATGATCGAGCCGGGCACCGCGTACGACGACGACGTGCTCGGCCGTGATCCGCAGCCGGCGCACTTCCGCGATTACATCCGCACCAGCGACGACAACGGCGGCGTGCACCTGAACTCCGGCATCCCCAACCGGGCGTTCGCGCTCGCCGCGGTCGAGCTGGGCGGCTTCGCGTGGGAGCACGCCGGCCGGGTCTGGTACGACACCCTGACCGCAGGCACCCTGGGGCCCGACGACGGCTTCGCGGTGTTCGCCGCCGCCACGCTCGAGTCGGCGCGCGCCCGGTTCGGCGCGACCTCGGCCGAGGTGCGGGCGGTGGCGAGCGGATGGCGCACGGTCGGCCTCGACCCGGAGTAGCCGGCGACGGGGCCCGACCCGCGGAGTACCATCGGCCTCATGGAGGTCGAGGTCATCCGCAGCGGCGGCATCGCCGGGCTCCGCCTGACGTGGAAGGTGCACGTCGAGGACCAGCCCGACCCCGAGGAGTGGGAGCTGCTCATCGAGCGCCTGCCCTGGGGCGAGACGCCGCCCGCGCCGCCCGAGCCGGATCGGTACCAGTACCGCATCCGGTGCGAGCCGCACGAGGCGACGCTCGCCGAGCGCCAGGTCACCGGTCCGTGGCGCGACCTCGTCGAACGGGTGCGCGAGCGCGCCGAGCCCGAGCGGGGTCGCCCGCCGGCGCGCGACGCCTGATCCGGGCGGCGCCGGTCGGCCGGGAGCCGAACGCAGGCCGCCCGATCTCAGGTGCTGCGGAGTTCCCCGCGCACGATCGAGTCGCCCGAGTGGGCCGGGTCGCCGTCCACGGGCTCGGCGGAGACATCGACGAGCGTGTATTCGTCGAGGTCGATGCCCTCGGGCACCACGAACCGGCCGCTCGACCCGTCGAGCAGGCCCAGGCTCACCAGCCCGGAGGCGTCGGAGCGGATGAGCCACACCTCGCGGACCTCGCCGGCCGGGACCGTCGCGTCGAGGTCGACGACGACCGTCCTGGTGCCGTCGAGTTCCTCGACCGTGGCCGAGCCCACCGCGTCGTCCCATCCCGGGAAGGAGTCGAGCTCGGCGCTCGCGAGCACGACCGCCGGGTCGGGTCCGGTCGTCCCGCCGCCGGTCCCGCTGGCCCCGAGGAGCCAGCCGAGTCCGATGCCGGCGAGGATGCCGCCCGCCGCGGCGACCACCGCGATGGGCAGCCAGGCGCTCCGCCGGCGGGTGCCGTCCGGCCCGTCGGACGCGAGCGCCGGGCGACGCGACCGGCGCCGAGGCGCGACGTGACCCGACCCCTCCCCCGACGCGGGACCGGGCTCGCGGCCCGGCGCGGCCTCGGCGTCGGCCGATGCCGCTCGCGCGGCCTCCGGTGCCGGAGCCACCGCCACCGCAGCCGGCGCGCGACCGACAGTGGGGTCGGCGGCCAGCTCGGGCGCGAGGTCGAGTTCGGCGTGGATCGCCGCCCACACGGAGGACGGCGGCGCTTCGAACGCGTCATCCGGGGTGCCGCGCCCCAGCGCGACGGTCCGGACGAGCGTGTCGTACTCGGCGAGGCAGTCCGGGCAGGCGTCGAGGTGGGCTCGGACGGCTGCGTCGGGCTCGCGCCCGTCGAGGGCGAGCACGGCGAGCTCTTCAGGCTCGATGTGGTCCATCATCCACCTCCCATCGCGTGCGCAGCCTGGCGAGGCTGCGTCGGACATGGCTCTTCACGGTTCCGATCGGCAGGCCGAGGGTCTCGGCGATCTGCGAGTGGCTGAGCTCGTCGTAGAACGCGAGCTGCATCACCCGGCGCGGCACGGGCTCGAGCCGTTCGAGCTCCTCCGCGACCATGACGCGCTCCGCGAGGTCGTCGTCGACCGCCTCCGGCGCGGTCGACGCCTCGGCGACCAGCGAATCCTCGAGGCGGCGGGCCCGGGCACGGGCCTCGTGGGCGTCGGCGATGCGGTGCTTGGCGATGCCCACGAGCCAGGCGCTGAGGCTCGAGCGCGTCGCGTTGAACGTGTGCCGGCCCCGCCACGCGGAGATGTAGACCTGCTGCGTGACGTCCTCCGCGTCGGTCCGGTCGCCGAGCGACCGGAGCGCGAGCCGGAACACGAGCGGCGACCATCGCGCGTACGCCTCGCGCAGGGCGCGCTCCTCCCCGGCGGCGAACTCGTCGGCCAGGGCGCGATCGTCCAGCGTGTCGAAGGCGGTCGCGCTCACGGTTCGGCGTTCACCCCTTCTTCGGATCGGGAGGAGCCGCGCGTCGGCGGCGACCCGCGGCGGCGCCGCGATCGTCGCGTGCGGCGTCGGCATCAGCATATCCATCCTCCCTTTCGCTTCGGCGGAACGCGACCTCGCGGGTCAGCGCGGTGTGGCGGTGAGCACCAGGTTGCTGAGGTACGTGCGGTTGACGTAGTCGAACTCGCCTCCGCAGGTGATCAGCGTGAGCCTCGACGCGCCCGAGCGGTCGAACGCGGCGTCCCAGTCGACGACACCCTTCTCGATGACCTCGAGCGAGTCGACGCCGAACGAGTGCCGGGTGCCCGCGGCATCCGTCACGACCACGAGCGTGCCGGGTCGCGCGTCGCGGAGCTTCGCGAACGGGAGCACGGCGTACTCCAGCGAGTCGACGTGCGCCGCGATCACGGTGGACCCGCTGCCGCTCGCCGGCGCCGGGCCCCACTGGTACCAGGCGGCGACGGCCGGGTCGTCGAACAGGGCCATGTTCCCCTGCGCGTCGAGCCCGACGGGCCGGACGGCCATGTCGATGCCGAGGGCCGGCACCTCGATGCGGGTCGGGGCGGGGGGTTGCGCGCGCCGCTGCTCCTCGAGCGAGGCGGACTGGCGCGGGATCTCCGGCACGCTCGCGGGCGGTGCGGCCGCCGCGGGCCGGGAGGCCGGGTCCGCCCCGGGCGACGCGGTCGCCGACGGCGCGACGGTCGCGGCGCCGCCCCCCGACGGCGCCGCGACGCACCCGGCCAGGAGGCCGAGCGCGGCGGAGACCGCGACCAGGGACCCGATCACCCTGGCCGCGGCCTCCGTGCCCTTCATGCGGATCAGCGCTCCGCCTTCGCGGTGATCGCCTTGCGGGCCGCGGCTGCGGCGAGCGCGATCGCGGCGAGGATCGCCAGGCCGGCGGTCGCCCAGATGCCGAACTGCTGCTCGGGCGCGTTCGTCGCGACGAGGCCCGCGGAGCCGGCCGGGACGCCGTCGGGGCTCGAGTGCATGCCCGAGATCGTCTGGACGGCGAGGTCGAGGTTCTCGTCCTCGAGGCTGCCCCAGGCGTAGACGATGGTCAGCGTGCCCTCGGCGACGTCGACCGGTGCCGGGCCGAGGACCGGGTCGGTCGTGCCGGTCGCGGCCACCGAGGCCTCGACGGTGCCGGCGGGCAGGTTCAGCGTCTGCTCGTCCGGGTTCGCCAGGTTCGAGATCACGGCCTCGCCACCCGCCAGGATGTCCACGGGCGGCGCGGCGGCCACGTGGCGCACGGTGAGGCGACCCTCGCCCGCGGCGATGTCGGACACGTCGTTCGTGAACAGGTTCGCGGTCGGCGCGCCGTCGGCGTCGAGGTGGGCGACGGCGGTGTAGTTGCCGCCCGCCTCGAGCGGCAGGTCGATCGGCCCCAGGACCGGCTCGGACGCGTCGGTCGAGTCCGGGGCGGCGAGCACCACGGAGTACGTGCCGGCGGGCAGCTCGAGCGGACCGGCCAGGTCACCCGGCTGGAAGTCGTCGAGCGTGAGCTCGTCGTTGACGTAGACGTCGACGGGCGTGTCCGGGATGCCGTGCAGCACGGAGAGCATGGCGTTCTGCTCGGATGCGGTTGCCGGGGCGACGGCACCGAACGCGACGAGCGCTCCGGCACCGATGCCGGCGATGAGGATCTTCTTCATGATTCCCTCTCAGGTCAGCCCCGCGGGGCGGAGCGGCGTTTCTTGCCTTCACCACCTACTTCCGGCCACGCCCCCCGATCGGATGCACCTGAATGGAAAAACTTCGCCGAACATGACGAAGGCCGGCGGACCCGAGGGTCCGCCGGCCGTGAACGCCGTGGTCGTCGGCTCAGCTGACGCCGAGCAGGTCGATCACGAAGATGAGGGTCTTGCCGGAGAGCTGGTGCCCACCGCCGGCGGGACCGTAGGCCTTCTGCGGCGGCACGATGAGCTGGCGACGTCCGCCGACCTTCATGCCGGGGATGCCCTCCTGCCAGCCGGCGATGAGCGCCTGGAGGGGGAAGTTGATGGACTGCCCGCGGCTCCACGAGGAGTCGAACTCCTCGCCCGAGTCGTACTCGACGCCCAGGTAGTGCACGTCGACCGTCGAGCCGGGCGCCGCCTCGGGGCCGTCGCCCACGACGATGTCCTCGATGACCAGGTCCTCGGGGGCCGGGCCCTGGGGAGCGTCGACCTCGGGCTTGCTGTTCGTATCAGTCATCCCCCCATCAAAACGGATGCCGCGGGCCGGGGCAATCCGGGACGCCCGTCCGCGGGGGTCTTGCGCCACGGGCGAACATCTTGCAGTCTGAAGCCCTCAAGGACTCGTCGCCCCGTCGAGATGTCGGCATTGCCACATCCACAGGGCGACGAGTTCTTCCGTTCCGGGATCACTCCTCCATGAGGCGCGAGCGGATGAGGAACCGCACCCCCTCGGGCGCCTCGAGCGAGAAGCCGCTCCCCCGGCCGGGAACGACGTCGACCGTCAGGTGCGTGTGCCGCCAGTACGTGAACTGCTCGGCCGACATCCAGAACGGCACGACCCGGCCGGATCCGAGATCGAGTTCCCCGAGCAGCACGTCGGCGGCGCTCTTCGCGAACTCGCCCGCCGGGTAGCACATCGGGGCGCTGCCGTCGCAGCATCCGCCGGACTGGTGGAACATGAGCGGGCCGTGGGCGGCCCAGAGCGTCGCGAGCAGGACGCTCGCCGCGGGCGTGAGCTCCACCCGCGGCGAGACGTCGCCCTCGATCGTCACGGACGCGACCACGCGGCCCGCGAGTTCGTCGATCGACATGGCTCGTGGCATCCGGATCAGAAGAACCCGAGCGGGTTCTCGCTGTAGCTGACGAGCAGGTTCTTCGTCTGCTGGTAGTGCGCGAGCGCCTGCTTGTTGTTCTCGCGGCCGATGCCGGAGGACTTGTAGCCGCCGAACGCGGCCCCCGCCGGGTAGGCGTGGTAGTTGTTCACCCACACCCGACCGGCCTGGATGTCGCGCCCCGCCCGGTACGCCTCGTTGCCGTTGCGGCTCCACACGCCGGCGCCGAGCCCGTACAGGGTGTCGTTGGCGATGCGGATCGCGTCGTCGTAGTCTCGGAAGCTCGTCACGGCGACGACTGGGCCGAAGATCTCCTCCTGGAAGAGCCGCATGCGGTTCTCGCCCTCGAAGATCGTCGGCGCGACGTAGTACCCCTCGCTGAGGTCGCCGCCGAGGTCGACGCGCTCGCCGCCGAGCAGCAGCTTCGCGCCCTCCTTCTTGCCGATGTCGATGTAGCTGAGGATCTTCTCCAGCTGGTCGTTCGAGGCCTGCGCGCCGACCTGCGTCTCGGTGTCGAGCGGGTTGCCCTGTCGCGCCTGCTTCGTGCGTTCGATCGCGTCGTCGAGGAACGTGTCGTAGATCGACTTCTGGATGAGCGAGCGGCTCGGGCAGGTGCACACCTCGCCCTGGTTGAACGCGAACAGGCTGAACCCCTCGAGCGCCTTGTCGTAGAAGGAGTCCCGCCGGTCGGCGACGGACTCGAACACGATGTTCGGGCTCTTGCCGCCGAGTTCGACGGTCGAGGGGATGATGTTGTTCGACGCGTACTGCAGGATGAGCCGGCCCGTGGTCGTTTCGCCCGTGAACGCGATCTTCCGGATGCGGTTGGAGGACGCGAGCGGCTTGCCGGCCTCGACGCCGAAGCCGTTGACGACGTTGAGCACGCCGGGCGGCAGGAGGTCGGCGATGAGCTCGACGAGCACGAGGATCGACACGGGCGTCTGCTCGGCCGGCTTCAGCACCACCGCGTTGCCCGCGGCGAGCGCCGGCGCGAGCTTCCACGTGGCCATGAGGAGCGGGAAGTTCCACGGGATGATCTGGCCGACGACGCCGAGCGGCTCGTCGAAGTGGTAGGCGACGGTGTCCTCGTCGAGCTGGGTGAAGCTGCCCTCCTGCGCGCGGATGAGGCTCGCGAAGTAGCGGAAATGGTCGCTCGCGAGCGGGAGGTCGGCGTTCAGCGGCTCGCGGATCGACTTGCCGTTGTCCCAGGTCTCGGCGACCGCGAGCAGCTCGCGGTGCTGGTCGATCCGGTCGGCGATGGCGTTCAGGATGCCGGCGCGATGCGCGGCGCTCGTGCGGCCCCAGGCGGGCGCAGCCCGGTGGGCGGCGTCCAGCGCGGCCTCGATGTCGGCGGCCGTGCCCCGGGCGACCTCGGTGAACGGCTTGCCGTTGACGGGCGAGATGTCCTCGAAGTAGGCGCCGCCCGCGGGCTTCACCCACTCCCCGCCGATGAAGTGCTCGTAGCGCGGCTTGAACTCGATCAGTGCGCCGGCGGTGCCGGGCGCGGCGTACACGGTCATCGTGTCTCCTCGTGACGTCGTCGTCATGCCCTCGGAGTGGGGCGGACGCCACGGTAGGCGCGCGGGCGTTGCGGACCGGTTGCCCTCGGGTTGCAACCCCGTTGCAGTCCACGCAGCGCGGTCAGCGCAGCGCGGACTCGATGCGCTCGAGGTGGGCGACCACCGACGCGCGACGCGGGGAGCGCGCCGGCAGGACCTGGAGCAGCGCGCGCCAGAGCGCGGCGTCGTAGCGGTGCTCGTCGCGCTCCGCGAAGGCGAGCAGCAGGTCGGGTGCGGCGTCGGCGAGCATCGACTCACGGAGGCGGCCCGCGAGTTCGTCGCGCAGCTCCACGATGCCGGGCGCGGCGGATGCGGGGAGCACCGGACCGGCGTAGTGCTCGAGCGCCTTGCGGAGCGCCCCCTGGCCGGCGAGCTTCGCCACGCGGGCGGCATCGAGGTCGAGCTCGCGGCCGAGGCGGTACGGGCGCGACTCGAGCGGCGGCTCCCCCGCCGCCTCGAGCACGCGGCGGAGCCGGGCGATCTCGGCGCGCAGCGTGACCGGCGAGGGGTCGCCCTCGTACACGAGCGCGGCGAGCCGCTCGGCGCCGAGCCCGCTCGGATGCCACGCGAGCAGGGTGAGGATCTCCGCGTGCCGCGGGCTGAGCTCGACGTCGCCGAGCCGCGGGCGCCGCTCGCCGAGCACCGTGAGCGCGGTGCGCGAGGGCGCGGGGACGGCGCGCAGGCGCGAACGGCGGATGGTGGCGTGCACGGCCGTCTCGAGGTTCGCGATGCGCAGTTCGGCCTCGACCGCCGCGACGGTCGCCGAGACGAGCGAGAGCGCGTGCGGGGCGACCGCGAGGTCGGTGCCCGTGATGTCGATCACGCCGAGCAGCGCGCCCGTCGCGGGGTCGTGCACGGGCGCGGCGGTGCAGCTCCACGGGTGCACGATCCGGTTGTAGTGCTCGGCACCGCGGATCTGGACCGGGCGATCCAGCTGCAGGGCGGTGCCCGGGGCGCTCGTGCCGACGCTCGACTCCGACCAGTCCGCGCCGGCGACGAACAGCATGTCCTCGGCACGGCGACGCAGGTGCGGGTCGCCCTCCACCCAGAGCAGCCGCCCCTGGGCGTCGCCGACGGCGACGACGAGCCCCGCGTCATCCGCCCCCTCGACGAGCAGCCTGCGGATCACCGGCATGACCGGCGCGAGGGCGTGACCGGCGCGGTACGCGCGGAAGGCGTCGTCGTCGAGGTCGATGGTCGGCAGCGCCCGGTCGGGGTCGATGGCGCCGCGGATGGCGCGCTCCCACGAGTCGCGCACGACGGGACGGAGGCTGAGCGGCACGACGCCGGTCGCGATGGCGTCCTCCTGGGCGCGCAGCAGCCGATCGCGCAGGTCGCGCGCGTCGCGCTCCCGCGGGTCGTGGCCTGGACTGCGCACGCCGACTCCGATCGCCGTCGATTCCGGATGCGGACAGCATAGACCTCCTCGCCCGGGCGTCGGCCGGTCGCCGACGGGACGGTCAGGCCGAGATGGCGGCGCGTCCGCGGGTGACGGCGTCGAGCAGCACGCGCTCGTCCTCGAGCCGGCGCACGTCGCCGCGCCCGGTGACGAGGGCCTGGCGCGTGAACGCCAGCCGCGTGGCATCCGCGATGAACCGCTGCACCTGCGCGGTGCGCGGCGGATGCTGCGCGCGGGCCCACGCGAGCGCGGCCCGCCGGCCCGACGGCGTCGAGAGGCCGGAGACCTCGTCGGGACTGAACCAGCCCGCGGCCGCGTACTCGGCGAGGCGGGTCCGAGTCACGCGCTGCTCCTCTCGGCGCAGCAGGATTGTCACGACGATCGCGCCGATGAAGATCGGGACCTGCACGGTGAAGTAGAGCGCCAGGGCGTCGGCGAACGCGAGCGAGCCGTTCCAGAACGCGTGGAGGAGGATCGCGGCGACCAGGCCGAGCAGGAACCACCCGATGACGCCCGCGCCGCCGCGGCGGGCGGCGATGCCGATCGCGATGCCCGTGCAGGCCGTGAAGAGCACGTGCGCGAATGGGGAGAAGATGCCACGGACGACGAACGTCGCCCCGAGCTCGCCCGCGCCGCCCTCGATGAGCGCCGCGCCGAAGTAGAGGATGTTCTCGGTGAAGGCGAAGCCCGCCGCGACGGTCGCGGCGTAGACCAGGCCGTCGACCGGCCCGTCGAAGTGCGACTTCGAGAACGCGTAGATGAGCAGGACGCCCACGCCCTTCGCGAGCTCCTCGACGATCGGCGCCTGCACGACCGCCTGCATGGTCGCATCGGCGCCGGCGCCGGCGGGGCTCGTCACCGCCACGAAGAGCTGCACGCCGAGGTCGACGATGAGCGCGATCGCGACCGAGACGGCCGCGCCCCAGAGGAAGGCGAACCACAGCGCCCACCGCGGTTCGGGCTCCCAGCGGTCGATCCACCGGACCGCGAGGAGCACGATCGCGAGCGGCACGAGCGCGACGAGCGTGCCGACCACGAGCACCGAGATGCCGAACGAGATCGCGAGGTAGGCGAAGACGAGCAGGCCCGCGAGCACCGCGACGGCGCTCAGCACCACGATGCCGGCGCCCGCGCCCCGCCGGGGCGGTGCCGCGGCCGGCCAGACGTGCAGGTGCGGTTGGGGTCCGGGCGCTGGCGTCGGCGTGAAGCTCACGCGGTGCAGCCTACCGAGCGGTGGCGGGTGCGGGCTCGAACATCACGCCCGGGTTGAGGATGCCGGCCGGGTCGAACACCTGTTTGATCCGGCGCTGGAGCTCGACCGACGCGTCGCCGAGCTCCTCGGCCAGCCAGCGCCGCTTCAGCAGGCCGACGCCGTGCTCGCCCGTGAGGGTGCCGCCGAGCCGCACGGCCGCACGGAACATCTCGTCGGCCGCGGCCCACACGTGCTCGGGCACCTCGTCGCCCTCGAAGACGAAGTTCGGATGCAGGTTGCCGTCGCCCGCGTGGGCCAGGGTGGGGATCTCGACGCCGTAGCGCTCACCGATCTCGGCGATCGCGCGGAACATCTGCGGCAGGCGCGAGCGCGGCACGGCGACGTCCTCGATGAGCACCTTGCCGCGCGATGCGAGCGCCGGGTGCATGGCCCGCCGGATGCCGAGGAGCCGTTCGCCGGTCGCGGCATCCGTCGATCGGGTCACGCGACCGCCGGCCTCGGCGAACGCGCGGGCGATCACGTCGGCCTCGGCGGCGGCGTCGCCCGCATCCGTCTGGGCGAGCAGGAACGTCTCCCCCGGTGCGAGGTCGGCGATCGGCGTGCCCGCGAGTTCGTCGGGCCCGAGGAACTCGGCGACGCGCCCGAGGCCCACGGCGTCGACGAGCTCGAGCAGGGCGGGGCGGATTCGTGCGGCGGCGACGCCCGCGGCGGCGACGCCGGCCGCCTCGACGTCGGGGAACGCGGCGGCCACGGTGTGGGTCTCGCCCGCCACGACGGGGCGGAGGCGCACGGTGGCCTCGACGATCACGCCGAGGGTGCCCTCGGAGCCGGTGAGCAGGGCGGTGAGGTCGTAGCCCGTGACGCCCTTGACGGTGCGGTGGCCCGTGCGCAGCAGCGTGCCGTCCGCGAGGACCACCGCGAGGCCCAGCACGCTCTCGCGCGTCACGCCGTACTTCGCGCAGAGGAGCCCGCCCGCGTTCGTGGCGATGTTGCCGCCGATCGACGAGATGGCGCGGCTCGCGGGGTCGGGCGCGTACCAGAGGCCGCGCTCCCGCGCGGCGCGGTCGAGGTCGCCGTTCAGCACGCCCGCCTCGACGACGGCGAGCTCGTCGACGTCGTCGAGCTCGAGGATCCGGTTCATCCGCGTGAGGTCGAGGACGATCGCGCCGCGGCTCGCGAGGGCCCCGCCGGCGAGGCCGGTGCCCGCCCCGCGCGGTACCACCGGGGTGCGCGTCTCGTGGGCCAGCCGCAGCACCTGCTGCACGTCGTCGACGGATGCCGCGTGCACGACGGCGAGCGCCGGGTGCTCGCTCACCCATCCGGAGCGGTCCTCGCGGACGGCGTCGAGGGCGGGGCCGCTGGTGACCACGGCGTCGCCGAGCGCGGCGGTGAGGCGGGTGAGGACGTCGTCGTGCATGCCGTCAGCGTACCCAGCGCAGCCATGTCCGATTTCCGCTATCCGGCGACGGCGGGGCGTGCGAGCCTTGAGGGGTGATGACCCCGACCGCCGCCCCCGTTCGGCCCCGCGACGCCGACCCGCTCGGCGACCCGGCGTTCGCCGAGCGCTACCGCGCCATGCTCGCGCGCGACGCCAGGTTCGACGGGCAGTTCATCACGGGCGTCCACTCCACGGGCATCTACTGCCGGCCGAGCTGCCCGGCCGTGCCGCCGAAGCCCGCGAACGTGACCTTCTACCGCACGGCGGCCGCCGCCCACGAGGCGGGCCTCCGCGCGTGCAAGCGCTGCCTCCCCGATGCCGTGCCGGGCTCGCCCGAGTGGGACCTCGACGACGACCTCGCCGCCCGCGCCATGCGCCTCATCGCCGACGGCGTCGTCGAGCGCGACGGCGTCCCGGGCCTCGCCGCCCGGCTCGGGTACACGCCGCGGCACCTGACCCGGGTCCTGTCCGCCGAACTCGGAGCCGGGCCGCTCGCGCTCGCCCGCGCCCACCGCGCGCAGACGGCGCGCACCCTGCTCGTGTCGACCGCGATGCCCGTCGCCGACGTCGCGTTCGCCTCGGGCTTCGGCAGCATCCGCCAGTTCAACGACACGATCCGCGCGGTGTACGAGCGCAGCCCGCTCGAGCTCCGCGCAGCGGGCGCGCGGGCGGCGGATGCCGCGACGGCCCTCGCCGCGGCCGACGCCGGCGTCGTGCGCCTGCACCTGCCCGCGCGTCCGCCCTTCGACGCGGCCGGCGTCTTCGCCTGGCTCGCGGCCCGAGCCGTCGACGGCGTGGAGGTCGCCGGCCCCGACCGCTTCGAACGCACGCTGGCGCTGCCCTCCGGTCCCGCCTCCGTCCGCCTCCGCGCCGCGGCGCGCGGCGCGGGCGTCGAGGTCGAGGTTCGTCTCACGGCGCTCGCCGACCTCGCGCCGCTCGTCGCCCGGGTCCGGCGCCTGTTCGACCTCGACGCCGACGCCGTCGCGATCGACGAGGCGCTCTCGGCCGACCCCGCGCTCGCCCCGTCGGTCGCGGCGGTGCCGGGCATCCGCATGCCCGGCGCGCTCGACGCGCACGAGCTCGTCGTGCGCGCACTGGTGGGCCAGCAGGTCTCGGTGGCCTCCGCGCGCACCGCCCTCGGCCGGCTCGCCGCGGCCCTCGGCGAATCGGTGGGCACCACCGGCCGACCGGGTCCGGCGCCGATCGACGCCGACGGACCCCGGCGGCTCTTCCCCACGCCGGCCGCGATCGCCGCCGAGGGCGCCTCGGTCCTGCGGGGACCGGCCGCCCGCATCCGGACGATCGTGGACGTGTGCGCTCGCCTGGCCTCCGGCGACCTCGTGGTCGCCCCCGAGCGCGAGCGCCACGAGCTCCGGGCCGACCTGCTCGCCGTGCCGGGGATCGGCCCGTGGACCGCCGGTTACCTGGCCATGCGCGTCACCCGCGAGCCCGACGAGCTCCTCGTGTCCGACCTCGCGCTCCGCAACGGCGCCGCGCGCCTCGGCCTGCCGGCCGACCAACGCGGGCTCGCGGAGCGCGGGGCGGCGTGGGCGCCGTGGCGCAGCTACGCGTCGATGCACCTGTGGCGCGCGGCATCCGCCTGACCCGCGTTGTCGACGTCACGGAGCATCGGAGCCCGGTCGTTGTACATCTCGCACAGCCGCCCGGCTGGACCGGTGGATAGTCTGGGGTGGTGAAGTTCGCGCACCTCCGAGTCGACGGCCAGCCCACCCCCCGACTCGCGACGGTGATCGGCGACGACGCGCTCTTCCTCGACGACCTCCTCCCCGACGCCCCGCGCGACCTGCAGGACCTGATCGAGCGCGGCCCCGACGCCCTCGACGACGTGCGCACCGCGGTCGCGACGGCCGTCGACCGCGGGGCGCCCACCACCCCCGTCGCCGAGCTCCGGCACTCCTCCGCGGTGCTCCGCCCCGCCCAGGTGCTCGCGATCGGCGCGAACTACGCCGCGCACGCCTCGGAGCTGAAGCTGCGCTCCGAATCCGCGATGACCATCTTCTCGCTGTGGCCCAACTCCCTGACCGGGCACGGCCAGACCACCGAGTGGGCCGGCGACGTCGCGACGCAGGTCGACTACGAGGCCGAGCTCGGCGTCATCATCGGCACGGCCGCGAAGGACGTCTCCCCCGTCGACGCCCTCGACCACGTCTGGGGCTACACCGTGGTCAACGACATCACGGCGCGCGACATCCAGTTCAGCGAGGCCCAGTGGTCGCGCTGCAAGTCGTTCGACGGCTTCACCCCCACGGGCCCGGTCGTCGTCACCGCCGACGAGATCGCCGACCCGCAGGACCTCTGGCTCACCACGAACCTCGACGGGCACATCCTCCAGGACGCGTCGACGAACGAGATGGTGCGCAGCGTGGCCGAGATCATCTCGTACCTGTCGAAGACCGCGACGCTCCCGCCCGGCACCCTCATCTCGACGGGCAGCCCCGGCGGCGCCGGCTACAGCCGCAACCCGCAGGTGTTCCTGAAGGACGGCTCCACCGTCACCGTCAGCATCGAGGGCATCGGCTCGCTCACCACGCACTGCCGCGTGGTCTGACGCGCCGCACGCAGCGACGGTGAAGGGAGCGGATGCCGCGGCATCCGCCCCCTTCACCGTCGCCGCGGACTCAGTCGCTCGGCTCGCCCTTGCGCTCGATCGCCGGGATCGCCTCGGTGATCGGGTGCACGCCGGACAGTCGCGACGGCGAGAGCTGCCGCGTCACGTCCTCGCGGGTCATGAGGCCGGCCTCCACGACGAGGTCGGCGACCGGGCGACCCGTGGCGAGCGCCTGCTTGGCGAGCTTCGCCGCCTCGGTGTAGCCGATGAACGGGATGAGGGCGGTGATGACGCCGACGCTCGAGGCGACCTGCGCCTCGAGTCGCTCCGTGTTCGCCGTGATGCCGTCGACGCAGTTCACTCGCAGCGTCCAGCACGCCTGCCGCATCCAGGTGATCGACTGGAGCAGGGAGTGCGCGATGACCGGCTCGAACGCGTTCAGCTGCAGCTGGCCGTTCTCGGCGGCCATCATGACCGTGACATCCGCCCCCGCGACCGCATAGGCGACCTGGCTCACGGCCTCGGGGATGACCGGGTTCACCTTGCCGGGCATGATGCTGGAGCCCGCCTGCTTCGGCGGGAGGTTGATCTCGGCCAGGCCCGCCTGCGGACCGGAGGAGAGCAGGCGCAGGTCGTTGCAGATCTTCGAGAGCTTGATCGCGCTGCGCTTCAGCGCACTCGAGAAGGTCATGAACACGCCGGTGTCGCTCGTCGCTTCGACGAGGTCGGGCGCGGTCTCGAGGTGCTGCCCGGTGATCTCGCTGAGATGGCGCACCACGGATGCCGCGTAGCCCGGGTCGGCCGTGATGCCGGTGCCGATCGCCGTGGCGCCGAGGTTCACCTCGGAGAGCAGCTTGATCGTCTCGCGGAGGCGAGCGATGTCCTCGCCGAGCGTCGTGGCGAAGCTGTGGAACTCCTGCCCGAGCGTCATCGGGACCGCGTCCTGCAGCTGGGTGCGGCCGACCTTCAGCACCTCGTGGAACTCGCGGCCCTTGCGGCCGAATGAGATGCGCAGCTGGTCGAGCTGGATGAGCATGGTCGTCAGCGACGCGGTCATCGCGAGCTTCAGCGCGGTCGGGTACGTGTCGTTCGTCGACTGGCTGCGGTTGACGTCGTCGATCGGGTGGAGCACGTCGTAGCGCGCCTTGCCGTATCCGGCGATCTCGAGCGCGACGTTGGTGATGACCTCGTTCGCGTTCATGTTCGTCGACGTTCCCGCGCCGCCCTGGATGACGCCGACCACGAACTGGTCGTGGAACTCGCCGTCGATGATGCGCTGGCAGGCCTCCTCGATCCACGCCTGCTTCTGCGGCTCGAGCGCGCCGAGTTCCTTGTTGGCGCGCGCCGCCGCCTGCTTGACCTGCGCGAGGGCGACCACGAGCTCCGGGTAGACCGAGATGGGTCGCTTGGAGATCGGGAAGTTCTCGAGCGCGCGCATGGTGTGCACGCCCCAGTACGCGTCGGCCGGAACCTCGACCGAGCCGAGCGAGTCGGTCTCGGTGCGGGTCGGGCCCAGGTGGTTCGCGGTGATCGCCGGATCCTCAGCGGATTCGCTCACGGCGGTCGGGTGGGATGGTCGGATCGTCGACACGTATGGCTCCATCGCCTCTTCGGGTGCGCGGGATCGCCGCGCAGGGTCGATTCGAGCCTACTCGCGGGGCCCGCGGCGCCGTTCGCAGCGGCCCGGCGCTTCCATGCGTGGCCGAGCGGTCGGTGCAGCTTTCGTGCGCCGCCCGTCCGGTCGATGAGCATGACCGCGTGCACGATCGCGATGGCGGTGATCGCGGGCACGAACGTCGGGCGCCCGGAGGCGGACATGATGCCCTGCCGCGAGGCGAGCAGGCCGAGCACCTCGAGGGAACCGAGGCGCTGCTCCGCGGCTTCTACGGCTGACCGGAGTCGATGCCGGCGACCTCGAACAGGCGCCATCGGCCGGGCACGCCCTTCAGTGCGTGCTCGCCGCGGTCCTCGAACCGGATCGGCGATCCGACCACGAGGTCCTTCACCGTCCCCGAGACGAGCACCCGACCGGCCCCGGCCAGCGCCATGACCCGCGCCGCGATGTGGACGGCGATGCCGGCGACGTCGCCGTCGTGCAGTTCGACCTCGCCGCTGTGCAGCCCGGCGCGGATGTCGATGCCCAGCGTCCGGACGGCACTCGCGATCTCCGATGCGCAGCGCACGGCGCGCGCGGGCCCGTCGAAGATCGCCAGGAAGCCGTCGCCCGTGGTGCCGATCTCCCTCCCCCGGTACCGCTCGAGCTGCGTGCGCACGAGCGCGTCGTGCGCGTCCTTCAGGTCCAGCCAGCGGCGGTCGCCGAGCCGGGCGGCCGCATCGGTCGAGCCGACGATATCGGTGAAGAGCACCGTGGCGAGGACCCGGTCGTCGACGGTCTCCGCGCGATCGCCGGTGAGGAACTCCCCGATGCGGTCGAGCACCGGATCCGCGTCGACGAAGGGCGGGTACCAGTCGGCGCCAGGCAGCTCGGCGTACGTCGCGCCCGGGATGTGCTCGGCGAGGTACCTGCCCATCGCCACCCGGTAGTGCCGGTTGCCCGCGCGGTGCAGCACGAGCGTGGGGACGTTGATGCTCGGCAGCACCGACCGCACGTCGAGGTGGAGGACCCAGCGGTAGATCCGCGTCGCCGTCGCCGGCGACGCCGACAGGCGCATGTAGCGGCCGGCCCAGCGCTGCATCTGGGGGTCGTCGGCGACGCCCGGAGCCGAGAGCGGCAGGACGACGTCGCCGCGGCCCCAGCCCCGCTCCCACTCGACGAGGAGCTTCTCGGAGGTCTCCTCGGGCATCCCGATCGGGTAGTCGGGGGCCCGGAGCATCCGAGCGAACGTGTTGACGAGCACCAGGGCGCGCGTGCGCTGCGGGTACGTGGCCGCGAACGTCATCGCCATCGGGCCGCCCTCGGCGTCGCCGAGGAGCGCGGCGCTCCCGGAGCCGACGGCATCGAGCACCGCGCGCGCGTCGTCCATCCAGTGCTCGAGCGTCGGCAGCGCGTTCATGGGCACCGGATCGGAGAGGCCGGCGCCGCGCTTGTCGAAGCAGATGACCCGCGCGTAGCGGGAGAGCCGGTCGAGGTAGCGGGCCATCGACGGGTGCTCGGTGATGACCTCGATGTTGCTCGCCCAGTTGCCGATGACGAGGAGGTCGAGCGGGCCGTGCCCGAACACGCGATAGGCGACGTAGCCGTCCTCGGTCGCCGCGTACCCGGGCTCGTCGGGTCGCGCCGCCCGGATCGGCCGCCCGTGCTCGCGCATCGTCCTCCTCCGAGCGCCAGACTACGCCCGCACCGCCGCGATGCGCCGGTGGCCGACACAGCCGACGCCCCGGTCGCGTGGACCGGGGCGCCGGGCGGATCGCGGGTCAGATGAAGGCGAACGGCACGAACGGCAGCAGGAACAGCCCGAACGCGACCGTGGCGAGGGCCGCGATCGCGACGCCGGCCAGGACCACGGCGTTCAGCACGATGCCCCAGATCGCCATCGTGCGCGCGGCGGGCTCGCGCTTCAGCGCGAGGATGCCGAGCACGAGGCCCGCGGCCGGCACGACGAAGGTGAAGCCGGCGACGAACGAGACGAGGCCGAGCACGAGGCTCGAGATGGCGAAGCCGCGCTGCTCCTCGACGACGGGCGCGGATCCGACGGCGTAAGGCGACGCGTCGTCGCCGGCGTAGGGCGACGCGTCGTCGCCGGGCGACGACGTCGCGGTCGGAGTGGTCATGGGATCGGTTGCGGTGGTCATCGCGGGGTTCTCCTGTTCGAGCGGATGCCTCAACGCTACGGAGCCCTCCGGAGCCGCGGTATGGGGTGAACCCCCGGATCCGCGGGGCGGCTGACGCGAGGGCGGCCTCACCGGGTAGCATCCGTGCAGCCCCCACCACGACCCGATCGGAGCCCTATGCCCCTGCCCTGGACCCTGCACGGCGACGGCGCCCACGTCGCGCCCGGCGACGTCGTCGCCCCCGGCGAGCGCCTCTCCTGGCCGCGCACCATCGGCCTCGGCGCGCAGCACGTCGTCGCCATGTTCGGCGCGACGTTCCTCGTGCCCATCATCACGGGCTTCCCGCCCGCCACCACCCTGTTCTTCTCGGGCATCGGCACGATCCTGTTCCTGCTCGTCACGGGCAACCGGGTGCCGAGCTACCTCGGTTCGTCGTTCGCGTTCATCGCGCCGATCACGGCCGCGATGGCCGCCGAGGGCGTCGCCGATCCGATGGGGGCGGCGCTGTTCGGCATCGTCGTGGTGGGCGTACTGCTCGCGGTGGTCGGACTCGTGGTGCAGTTCGCGGGCTCGCGGTGGATCGACGTCCTCATGCCCCCCGTGGTGGCCGGCGCCATCGTGGCGCTCATCGGCCTGAACCTCGCCCCCGTAGCCAAGGCCAACTTCCAGGAGGCCCCGCTCACGGCCCTCGTGACCCTCGTGGCGGTGCTCGTCGCGAGCGTCGCGTTCCGCGGCATCCTCGGGCGCATGTCGATCCTCCTCGGCGTCCTCGTCGGCTACGCCGTCGCGGTCGTGCAGGGCGAGGTGGACTTCGCCGCGGTCGGCGAGGCCGCGTGGGTCGGGCTGCCGCAGTTCCACCTCCCCGCGAACCCGCTGGCGGATGCCGCGGTCTGGGGACTCCTGCCGGCGTTCCTGCCCGTGGTGCTCGTGCTCGTCGCGGAGAACGTCGGCCACATCCGCGGCGTCGCGCAGATGACCGACCAGCGCGTGAACGCGTACACCGGCCGGGCCCTGTTCGCCGACGGACTCGCGACGACCCTCGCCGGCTTCTTCGGCGGCTCGGGCACCACGACGTACGGCGAGAACATCGGCGTCATGGCCGCCACGCGCGTGTACTCGACCGCGGCGTACTGGGTGGCCGGGTCGTTCGCGGTGCTGCTCGGCCTGTCTCCGAAGGTCGGCGCGATCATCAACACGATCCCTCCGGGCGTGCTGGGCGGCGTGACGACGGCGCTGTACGGGCTCATCGGCGTCATCGGCGTGAAGATCTGGGTCGACAACCGCGTCGACTTCACGAACCCCGTGAACCAGTTCACCGCGGCGACGGCGCTCGTCATCGGGATCGCCGACTTCACGTTCAACGCCGGCGAGGTCGTGTTCAACGGCATCGCGCTCGGCACGATCGCCGCGATCGCGATCTACCACCTCATGAACGGCATCGCCCGGCTCCGCGGCACCGCGGCACCGGCGGAGCAGCCGGTCACGGGCGCGAGCGCGACGCCCGCACCCGACGCCCGCCACTGAGGCGAGACGACGAACGGCGGATGCCGCGGGGCGAGGTCCCCGCGGCATCCGCCGTTTCCGGTACTGCGTGCGGCTAGCCGGCGATGAGCGTCTCGACCGGGCCGCGCGTGAAGTAGATCACGAAGCCGACGGCCACGATCCACAGGAGCGGGCTGATCTCACGCGCCTTGCCCGACAGCGCGCGCACGACGACCCAGCTGACGAAGCCCGCGCCGATGCCGTTGGCGATGGAGTACGTCAGCGGCATGACCGTGACCGTGAGGAACACGGGCAGCAGGACGCTGAAGTCCGACAGGTCGATGCCGCGGATCTGCGACATCATCAGCGCGCCGACGATGACGAGGGCCGCGGCGGCGACCTCGGACGGCACGATCGACGTGAGCGGGGTCAGGAACATCGCGAGGAGGAAGAGGACGCCGGTGACGAGGTTCGCCAGGCCGGTGCGCGCGCCCTCGCCGATCCCGGACCCGGACTCGATGAAGACCGTGTTCGACGAGCTCGACGTGAACCCGCCCGCGACCGCGCCGACGCCCTCGACGACGAGCGCCGAACGCAGGCGCGGGAAGTCGCCCTTCGCGTCGGCGAGGCCGGCCTCCTTCGACAGGCCGGTCATGGTGCCGAGGGCATCGAAGAAGTTGGTGAACACGAGCGTGAACACGAGCATGAGCGCGGCGAGCACGCCGATGCGCTCGAAGCTGCCGAGGCTCACCTGGCCGACGAGCGACAGGTCGGGCAGGCTCACCCACTGGGCGGGCAGCTCGGGCACCGACAGCCCCCAGCCCTCGGGGTTCACCGTCCCGTCGGCGCCCGCCTTCGGGCCGAGGTCGAGGATCGACTCGAGCACGAGCGCGAGCACCGTGCCCGAGAGCAGGCCGATGAGGATGCCGCCCTTCACCCGCAGCGCGACGAGCACGCCCGTCGCGAGGAGCGTCGCGACGAACACGAGCGTGGGGATGGTCGAGACCGATCCGTCGACCCCGAGGCCGACGGGCGGCGACGCGGCGCCGGTCGCGGTGACGAAGCCCGCGTCGACGAAGCCGATGAAGGCGATGAACAGGCCGATTCCGACGGTGATCGCGAGCTTCAGCTGCATCGGCACGGCCTCGAAGATGAGGCGGCGGAGGCCCGTCGCGGCGAGCAGGACGATCACGAGCCCGTTGATGAGGACGAGGCCCATCGCCTCCGGCCAGGTGACCTGGCCGACGACGGACACCGCGAGGAACGAGTTGATGCCGAGCCCGGCCGCGAACGCGAACGGCAGCCGCGCGACGACGCCGAACAGGATCGTCATGACGCCGGCCGTGAGCCCGGTGACGGCGGCGACCTGGGCGAAGTCGAGGTTGTCGCCCGCGACGTCCGTGCCGCTCGAGAGGATGATCGGGTTGAGGATGACGATGTAGGCCATCGTCACGAACGTGACGATGCCGCCTCGCACCTCGGCGGAGATGCTCGAGCCGCGCTTCGTGATCTCGAAGTAGCGGTCGAGCGCGCCTCCGGCGCGCGACGGCGATTCGGGTTCGGGTCGGTGTTCGGTCTCGGTCGCGGTCATGTGGTCCCCGGGTCGGGAGGCGCCGGTGGGGCGCCTCGGCTGCGGTCCGCTCGGGCGAGCGGGGGTCGGAGCGGGACGACGGCGGCCCGGACGAGGTGACGGCGGCTCAGCCGCCCGTGCCATGCAACGCCGGCACGATCAGATAGATTCCGAACAGCACGGCCGAGCCGCTCAGTCCGAAGCATATCCACGCCGCGACCACGGCCGCGCGCTTCTGCGCATCGGTGAGCGGGCTCTTCCTGGCGGCCTTCTCGGCGCGCCTGGCGGCCTTCGCGGCCTGCTCGGGCGTCACGACCGTGATCGCGTCGGTGAACGTCGCGGGCGCCACCACGGGCGTGCGGCCGCCGACGGTCAGCAGCCGGAGGCCGAGCGCGTAGAGGCTGACGACCACGCCCGCGCCGAGGAGCGACGCGGCGAGCACGATCACGAACGCCATCCAGTCGATCACCTGGCCACCTTCTTCGGCTTCGGGTCGCGCTTGATCTTCACGGCGCGACCGGAGTCGGCGACCTCGCTCAGCACGTTGTGGTGCGACACCTCGTCGCGGCGCGACCACAGGTAGATGCCGCCGATGATCGCCGCGGCGCCGAAGGCCGCGATGAGCACCCCGGTGACCCCGGTCTGGGCGATCAGCGCGGCGAGCGCGCCCACGCCGCCGGCTGCCGGCAGGGTGAGCAGCCACCCGACGCCGATGCGACCCGCCGTGCGCCAGCGGACCGTGGAACCACGCCGGCCGAGGCCCGATCCGATCACCGAACCCGAGGCGACCTGCGTGGTCGAGAGCGCGAAGCCGAGGTGGCTGGACGCGAGGATCGTCGCGGCGGTGGAGGTCTCGGCGGCGAAGCCCTGGGCGGGCTTCACGTCGGTCAGGCCCGTGCCGAGGGTCTTGATGATGCGCCATCCGCCCATGTACGTGCCGAGGGCGATCGCGACGGCGCACGTCACGACGACCCAGAACTCCGGCCCCGAGCCGACCGGCTGCATGCCCACCGAGATCAGGGTCAGCGTGATGACGCCCATCGTCTTCTGCGCGTCGTTCGTGCCGTGCGCGAGCGCCACGAGGGAGCTCGAGAAGATCTGCGCGTACCGGAAGCCGTCGCGTCCGTCGGGCTTGCCGTCGTGGCGGCGCGTGATCGCGTAGGCGAGCTTGGTGGCGGTGAACGCGACGAGTCCCGCCGTGAGCGGGGCGAGCAGGGCGGGCAGGATGATCTTCGACATCACCACGCCGCCGTCGATGGCCTGCAGCCCGAAGCCGACGAGCGCGGCGCCGATCAGGCCGCCGAACAGCGCGTGGCTCGACGACGAGGGCAGGCCGAGCAGCCACGTGATCATGTTCCACGTGATCGCCCCGATGAGGCCGGCGAAGATGAGCTCGGGCGTGATGAACACGCCGCCCTCGCCCTCGCGGATGAGCCCGCCCGAGATGGTCTTCGCGACCTCGGTGGACAGGAAGGCGCCGATCAGGTTCAGCACCGCGGCCAGGCCGACGGCGACCTTCGGCCGGAGCGCCCCGGTGGCGATGGGCGTGGCCATCGCGTTCGCCGTGTCGTGGAACCCGTTCGTGAAGTCGAAGAAGAGCGCCAGCGCGATGACCAGCACGACGATGAGAGTGAGATCCACCGGCGTCTTTCCGTGAGATCGGGTGAGGGATTCACCTGCTGTTCACGCAGGAGGGGTTGCGGATGTCGGCGAGCGCCGAGCCCCGATGATCCTACGCGACGTGATCCCGGTGATCCACCACGCTCGCGAGGTCGGCGCCGAAGGTGAAGGTGCGTCGCACGCGGCCGCCGGCGAGCACGCCCGGCAGCCAGTGCTTCGCGTCGTCCCACATCTCCGCGAGCGGCACCCGGTCGACGTCGAACCACTCCGGGTCGAGCTCGTCGGATGCCGCGGGCACGCCCGTGAACGTGCGCGTGACGAACACGCTCGACTCCTGGCTCCACGCCTCGCGATGCGGGAACAGGTACGTCAACCGCCCGCGCGCCTCGAGGTCGGCGGCGCGGACGGTGACGCCCGACTCCTCGTGGACCTCGCGCACGGCCGCCTCGACCGCGGTCTCTCCCGGCTCGAGCTTGCCGCCGAGCCCCACGAAGTACCCGCGTCCGAGGCCGTGCTTCTTGCGGCCGAGGAGCACCTGGGTGCGGCCCTCGGACTCGCGCAGCAGGTAGCAGACGCAGACCTGCGGCAGCGGCATCCGTGGTTCGGTCATCGGCTCAGCCGAAGAGGATCTTCGCCTCGTCGTAGCGCGACTGCGGCACCAGGTTGAGCCCGCCGGTCGCCTCGGCGATCGTGACCCGGGCGATGTCGGTTCCCCTCAGGGTGACCATGCTGCCCCACGCCCGGTCGACGGCGGCGTCGACCGCGGCCATGCCGAGCCGCGTCGCGAGGACGCGGTCGTACGCCGAGGGCGCGCCGCCGCGCTGGATGTGCCCGAGCACGGTGTGGCGCGACTCGATGCCGGTGCGCTCCTCGATCATCGGCGCGAGCTTCTCGGCGATGCCGCCGAGACGCGGACGGTTGAACGCGTCGAGCCCGAGGTGCGAGTGCGCCTCCTCCATCGTGTCGAGCTTGAAGCCCTCGGCGACGACGATGAGGGGCGCGCGGCCGCGGTCGCGGACCGACTCGACGTAGTGGCAGATCTCGTCGATGCCCATGGGCTGCTCGGGGATGAGGATGGCGTGCGCGCCGCCCGCCATGCCCGAGTGCAGCGCGATCCAGCCGACGTGCCGGCCCATGACCTCGAGGACCATCGCGCGGTTGTGCGACTCGGCCGTGGTGCGCAGTCGGTCGATCGCCTCGGTCGCGATCTCGACGGCCGTGTCGAAGCCGAAGGAGTAGTCGGTCGCGGCGAGGTCGTTGTCGATGGTCTTGGGCACGCCGATCACCGGGAGCCCGCCCTCGTCGACCAGTCGCCGGGCGGCCGTGAGGGTGCCCTCGCCGCCGATCGCGATGATCGCGTCGATGCCCTCGGCCTCGAGCATGCGACGGATGTTGTCGGGTCCGCCGTTCTCGCCCTCGAACGGGTTGGTGCGGCTCGAGCCGAGGATGGTGCCGCCCTGCTTCGACAGGCCGCGCACGTCGTGGCGCGTGATGGGCATGATGTCGCCCTCGACGACGCCGCGCCATCCCCACCGGAACCCGACGAACTCGGCCTCGTGCGTGATGACGCCCTTCAGGACGGCGCCGCGGATGACCGCGTTGAGGCCGGGGCAGTCGCCGCCGCTCGTGAGAATGCCGATCTTCATGACCACTGGTTGACTCCTCGTGAGGTGGACGTTCGCGGGGATGCCGCTTCATCGAGGCGCGAACGTCGAGGAGTCTAGCGGGGCCCGCGGCATCCGTCCGCGCCGATGACGGGGAGCGGACGCCGCGCGACCGCCGCTACAGGGCGCCGTCGAGCGCCTGGCGCAGCAGGTGCTGCAGCGCGTCGAGCTGCACCGAGTCGGCCGAGCCCGGCTCCACGTCGAGCCCGTCGAGCGCCCGCAGGGCGAGGCCCTGCTTCTGGTCGATGAGCTCGGCGATACGCGCGTCGACCGTGTGGGCGGCGATGATGCGCCACGCGGTGACGGGCTCGTCCTGGCCGATGCGGTGCACGCGGTCGATCGCCTGCGTCTGCTCCGCCGCGGTCCAGCTGAGCTCGGCGAGCACGACGTTCGACGCCGCCTGGAGGTTCACGCCGACGCCCGCCGCGGTGAGCGAGGCCACCGCGATCGAGACCTCGGGGTCGGAGTTGAACGCATCGATCGCGTGCTGGCGGGCGATCGCGGTCTGGTCGCCGCGGATCGACACCGTGCGCAGCTCGCGGGCGGCGAACGCCGCCTCGGCCTGGTCCATGACGTCGATGTGCTTGGCGAAGAACACGACCTTGCCGGCCGAGCGGGCCAGCTGGGCGGCGTAGTCGGCCGCGAGGCCGGCCTTCGCCTGGCCGATGCGACGCACCATCGTGAAGACGTTCTCGCCCGACTTGGCCGACTTCGACTCCTCGAGCTCCGAGAGGGCGACCGCGCGGATGAACTGGTCGCGCTCGAGCTCGTCGAGGTCGCCGACGCGGAGCTTGCGCGACTCGACGAGTGCGCGGAAGCGGTTCGCGAGGCGGTGGCCGAGCTCGCGCTCGGCGGCGCGGATCGACCGGCCGACCTCGTCGTCGAGTTCGACGGGCAGGTCGGCGATGCGCTTCTCGGGCAGGTCGGCGGCGACGTCGACCTTGCGGCGGCGCACGATGCCGAGGTCGATGACGATGCGGCGCGCCTCGGCGTAGAAGCCCTGGTCGGCCGGCGTCAGCCCGGTCTCCTCGAGCCTGCCGAGCAGCTCGGGCGACGGACGGTCCCCGTCGATCCAGCCGAGGAACTGCCAGATCGCACGGAAGTCGTCGACGTCGTTGATGAGCGGGGTGCCGGTCAGGGCGAGCAGCAGCGGGTCGCCGCCCGGGGTGTTCCGGCGGATGCGGTCGGCGAGCGCGAGCACGTTGCGCGAGCGCTGCGACTGCAGGTTCTTGATGAAGTGCGCCTCGTCCACGACCATGCCGCGGAAGCCCAGCGTGGACAGCCACGCCATGTGGCGGTCGAGCACGTCGTAGTTCACGACGATCACGTCGGCGAAGGCGTCCACGCCGTCGCCGTCGCCGTGGATGACGGTCGCGCGGCGGTGCGGGGTCCAGCGCTCGACCTCGCGGGCCCAGTTCATCTTCACGACGTTCGGCACGACGGCCAGCAGCGGGTAGGCGCCGGCGACGGAGGCCGCGAGGACCGACTGCGCGGTCTTGCCGAGTCCGGGCTCGTCGGCGAGGAGGAACCGCCGGTGACCCTGGCGTGCCGCCTCGACGAACCGCGCCTGGTGCGGCATCAGCTCCAGGCCGCGCGGGGCGAGCCGGTCGATCCGCGGCGGCTCGGGCAGCGCCATGGACGCGGCCTGGCCGCCGGAGCCGGACTCGAACGACTTGAACAGGGGCCCGAGCAGCTCCCAGTTCGCGAGGCGCCGGACCGGGACGGTCGGCTGCGCGGTGCGCGAGAAGTCGGGCGCGAGGAACGGGCTGGCCAGCTGGCGCGCCTTGACCGAGCGCGGGATCACCTGGTTCTCGGCGATCTCCGGCCGCGGCTCGGGCTCGCGGACGATGATGAGCTCGTCCTCGCTGAGCTCGGCGCCCGACTCGAGCAGCCAGTCGCGGCGGAACCGCTGCGCGACCGTGGAGATCGAGGCGTCCGGCTCGAGGAGCGTGATCAGGCTCGTGTCGCGTGCCGCGGTCTTCGCGAGGATCTGCGCGATGCCGTCGAGGCGCTTCAGCAGCTCGGCGCGCGCGGCGTCACCGAGCTCGGCGTCGCCCTTCACGCGGGCGCGCTCCTCGCGCATGAGCAGCGCGATGACCTGGAACTTCGTGCGGTTGGTGGGTCCCAGCTTGTTCTTCTGGGCCTTCTGCTCGACCTCGCGGACCTTCCGCGCGAGGATCGGGATGATGGGCGCGTCGTCGTCACGCGAACGCGTGCGCTGCCGCTGCCTCGTCTGGGCCAATGGTCCTCCCCTGTCTGGGCCCGATGCGAACGGGCTCCCCCGACCACCGGCGTGGTGGCCCGCACCGCCGCCGGACGGGCTCGATCGTCGAGGCCGTCGTCGCGGTGCGCCGAATCCGGAAGCCGAGCATGGCGGGGCGAGTTCCCCCAGCCGTCGGACCGAAGAACGGATCCGTCGGGCGCCTCGCACATTCTACGCGTCGTCGAGGGGTCCGCGCCAATGGGCGCGTTCAGACGCCCTGGTGCACCGCGTAGCCGGCGAGGAATCCGAGCGTGGCGAGCAGTCCCGTGAACTCGTGCGCCGTGCGGAACGCGTCGGGGATCATCGTGTCGCAGATCATCGCGAGGATGGCTCCGGCGGCGATCGCGGTCACGAAGGCGGTCACCGCGCCCGAGGCGTCGTCGAGCACGACGAACCCGCCGATGGCCGCGAGCGCGCAGGCGAGCGCGATCCCCGCCCACAGCAGCATCGTCCAGCGCGCCGACCGCCCCGACGCCTTGAGCTCGGCGGTCGAGCTCAGCCCCTCGGGCACGTTGGAGATGACGATCGCGAGGAGGACCGGCACGCTCACCCCCGACCCGCCCACCATGCTGAGCCCCAGGACCGCCGACTCGGGGATGCCGTCGAGGAGGGCTCCGACGGCGATGCCCGTGCCGGTGCCCGGTGCCTCGCCGCGCCCGCGCGGGTTGCGCTGGTCGAACCGGTCGAGCAGCCGGTTGGCGAGCACGTACGCGATCGCCCCCGCGCCGAAGCCGAGCACGGTCGGTCCGAGGCCGCCCTCGGCCTGCGCCTCGAGCACGAGGTCGAACGCGAGGGCGGAGATGAGGACGCCCGCGCCGAAGGCCATGGTGCCCGCGACGATGCGGCGGGGCACGTCGACGAGCCAGGCCACGACGGCGCCCGCGAGCAGCGCACCGCCCGCGGCGAGCCCGGCCAGTGCCGCCCATCCCCACTCCGGCATGGCCGCAGCCTACGCCGCCGGGCCCCTGCGACCCGGGACGACGTCCCGCCCTGTCGCCGTGCGCCGCCGGGGGCTAGGCTCGCAGCATGGACGAGTCGACGCAGTTCGGCGAGGGCCTCGCCGACGATCACGAGTTCGAGGTCGCACAGGACGGCGAGATCCCCGCCGAGGCCGATCTCGACGCCGCAGCCGCGGACGCCGACGAGCGTCCGGTGGGCGACGACACCGACGACGAGGTCGTCGGCATCGACGAGGAGCGCCGCGTGCCGCTGCCCGACGAGCCCGGGCCGGGTTCCTCCGCCGACGAGGAGTGACCGCCGCGGCGGCCGGCGCGGTCAGACGCCGCCGCCTCCACCGCCGCCGCCCCCGCCGCCGCTCGAACCGCCGCCGCCCGAGCCGCTCGAGGACGAGCTCGACGACGATCCCGACCAGCTCGAGCTCGACGCGGTGGTGAACGAACTCACGCTCGAGGCGAACACGGCCGCGTTGAACCCGCTGCGGCCCGCGTACCAGCCGGGCTGCTCGCCCCGCTGCGCGTAGAGCGCGGCGAGCTCCTCGCTCCATTCGCGCTCCTGCCCGAACAGCACCGCGTACGGGAGCAGCCGTTCGGTGATGCGCAGCACCGCGTCGGGGTCGAGGCCCGCGGATGCCGCACCCGCGGCCGGTGCCATGGGCACGCGCTCCGCGCCGGTCGGGCTCTGCAGCATCCGCAGCCGGTCGGCCTCGGCGAGCCGGATGTACAGGCGGAGCCCCTCGAGGTGGTCGCGGAGCTCGCGGCCGCGCTCGGTGAGCGGACGCACGTCGGCCACCATCCACACCGCGGCGACGGCGAGCGCGGACGCCCCGATGATCGGCAGCCATGGCCACGCGCCGCCCATCCGCGCGTCGAGCGCGGCGATGCCGAGGATCACGGCGAGCGTCGACGCGACGATCGCGAGCGCCGCGAGCAGGATGCGCAGGCCCACGTCCGGTCGGCGGCGGAGCCCCTCGCGGGCGACGCGCGAGTGCACCTGGCGGCGCAGGTTCATCAGCTTGGTGCCGAGGGTCGTGTCGCTCGTCTTGAGGTTCCGGCGCGCTCCGGGGCGGGCCCCCGGGCCGAACAGGGCCGAGAGCACGCGCGTCGCGTCGCGGTCGGCGCCGCCCGCGTCGCCGGTGAGCTCGACGGCGTACTTCTTCCGTCCCGTCTCGACCACGCGTACTCGTCCGGCGACGGCCTCGCCGAGGATCGTCGCCGTGATGCCCTTGCCTGGGGCGCGCACGAGGTCCGCGGCCTCCATGAGCGACGGACGCTCGGGCGGCTCGTACTGGGCGATGACGATGCCGCGTCCGGGGTGGTCGCGCCACCGCGTCGCACGGAAGACGCCGGCGAGGATCGCGACGGTGAGCGCGGTGAGCGCCGCGGCGGCCGAACCCATGGCGGCCGGCGACGAGGTGAACCGCTCGTCGCGCGGCTCGAAGGTCCCCGGGTCGAAGCCGACGGCCAGGGTCAGGTTCTCGTAGGGGCCGAGCGCCGCGGCCTCGGCGACGACGACGCCCTCGGCGGCGTCATCCGCCCGCAGCGTCTCGCACGGGGTGCTCGAGCCCTCGTACCCCCGGTAGCACGCGGCGTCGCCCGTGAGCGCGTCGGCGAGACCGTCCTCGAGCCGCAGCTCGCCCCGGACGACGCCGAAGGGCTGCGCCCAGCCCGTGCCGTTGACGTCCCAGTAGAACTCCTGGATGTCGCGGTCGTCGGGTTCGAAGGTGACGTTCCGCTGGTGGTACGTGATCACGTACGTCTGCTCGCCGTGGACGTAGTCGTCGGCGGCGATGGTGACCAGCTCGAACTCGCCGTCCTCGCTCCGCTCGGTCTCGAAGCCGCGGGGCTCCCCCTCGGCATCCGTCACCGAGACCACGCGGATGTCGGTCGGATGGCCCTCGTAGGTGCGCGGGATCGCGCGACGGATGCCGCGGTTCTGGTCGTACTCGGGGAACACCGCGACGAGCGTCTCGGTCGTGAGCAGCTCCGAGCGCCGGTCGGCGTCGCGGCCCAACCGGTAGACCGCGTCGAAGCCGGCGAACGTGAAGTCGTCGACGTCGCCGGGCACGGCCCGCACCGGCGGCGGTGCGGCCGGCCGGTCCGCGGCGACCGCGGCCGTGGCGGAGGCGGCGGCGCCGAACGCGGCGATGAGGAGCGCTCCGGCGAGCGCCGTGAGGGCGGCGGGGCGACGTGGCCGGCGGGCGCGGGACCGGGTGGCGACCATGCCCTCACGGTAGCGAACCGGCCGCCCCGCGTCATCCGTTCGCGCGCACGCGGCGCCGCCTCGACGGAATACGGACGGGGGTATCCCCCGCGGGCGTATCCTTGCAGGGTGATCGAGGACATCAAGAAGCGCGCGCTCCACCGCACGAAGATCATCGAGGGCCAGCTGCGCGGCATCGAGAAGATGATCGAGAACGAGGACTACTGCGTCGACATCATCACCCTGTCGCTGGCGGTGCAGAAGTCGCTCGGGTCGCTGAACAAGCTCCTCGTCGAGAACCACCTGCGCACCCACGTCTCGCATATGTACGAGGAGGGCGGCGACCGGCGCGAGGAGGCCGTGGCCGAACTCGTGCGCATCTTCGAGCTGTCCAACAACCGGGCCTGACGGATGCCGCGGATCGAGCTGGTCACCGGCGACCTCACGCTCGAGCGCGTCGACGCCATCGTCAACGCGGCGAACTCGTCGCTGCTCGGCGGCGGCGGCGTCGACGGGGCCATCCACCGCGCGGGCGGGCCCGAGATCCTCGCCGAGTGTAGGGCCCTGCGCGCCGGCACGCTGCCCGACGGACTCCCGACCGGCGAGGCGGTCGCGACGACCGCCGGGCGACTGGCCGCACGCTGGGTCGTGCACACCGTCGGCCCGGTCTGGCCCGGCGACGGACCCGAGGCGGACCGGCGCCGCCGCCTGCTCGAGTCGGCGTACCGGAACGCCCTCGGTCTCGCGGCACGGCTCGGTGCGGCATCCGTCGCGCTGCCCGCCGTGTCGGCCGGCGTCTACGGATGGCCCGCCGACGACGCCGCCACCGTCGCGATCGGCACCGCGGCCGTCGCCCGCGAGACGCCCGGCCTCGTGCGGTTCGTGCTGTTCTCGCCGCCGATGCACGCCGAGTTCGTCGCGGCCGCGGAGCGCCTGGGCGTCGACGCCGTCGCGGACCGCTGACCTGCCGGCCGGGCCGGCGCGTCGCTCACGTGCCGGGCGCGGTCGCGGCGATCCACGCGTCGAGGTCGCTCGGCTGGTCGGTGATGATCCCGTCGACGCCGAGCTCGCTCACCTGCGCCCACGTGTCCTGCGTGTTCAGCGTGTAGCAGAGCACCGCGATGCCCGCCGCGTGGGCCGCGTCGACGGCTCCGGGCGCGGCGGTGACCGACGCGGCGGTGGTGCCGAACCCGATGACCCCGAGCCACTCGGCGAGCGGGACGGGGTCGGCCGGCAGCTCGCGGATGAGCATGATACGCGGCGTGGTCGGGGCGACGCGCTGCACCGACTGCAGCGTCTCGATGCTGAAGCTCTGCAGCACGACGCGGCCGCGGAGGCGGTGCCGCTCGATGAGGTCGACGACGAGGCGGACCTGGGCGGGCGTCCAGTCGGCCTTCAGTTCGACGAGGGCGCGCGCGTCGTCGCGCTCGGCGAGCTCGGCGAGGAACGCCTCGAGCGTGGGGATCCGCTCCCCGGCGAACTCGTCGGAGTACCACCGACCGACGTCCAGCCGCGCGAGCTCGGCGAACGTGCGGTCCTCGACCCGACCCTCGCGCCCGGCGACCCGTTCGAGGTCGGTGTCGTGGAAGAGCACGGGGACGCCGTCGCGGGTGAGGCGCACGTCGGTCTCGACGTAGGCGAGCTCGTCCATCGCGAGTTCGAGCGCGGGCATGGTGTTCTCGGGTGCGAGCGACCGGTCGCCGCGGTGGGCGATGATGGCGGCGGCCTCACCGGGTTGACGCAGCGCGCCGAACACGTCGATGGCGTAGACGTCGGTGGGGGTCGCGGCGGTCCACAGGAGCGAGGCGGTCGCGATGACGCCGGTGGCGGCGAGGGCGATGCGGACCGGACGGGGGGCGTGGGGCACGGGTCGGGACCTTCCTCGGTGCCGCGCCTCCTTGCGCGCACCGTGCAGGCCACTGTAGCAACGTCGTTACCGTTTCGTTACCTTCTTGCGCGGTCAGGTGCCGACGGATGACGCATCCGTCCGCGATCCCGCCCGGGCCACGGTCTCCGCCTCGACGGCGATCCGGTTCGCCATGCCCGCGAACACGATGCCGTGGATCGGCACGATCGACCACCAGTAGAGGCGCCCGGCGAGTCCCTTCGGGAAGAACACCGCGCGCTGCCGGTAGACCGACCCGCGACCGTCCGCCTCGGCCGACATCTCCAGCCAGGCCCGGCCCGGCACCCGCATCTCGGCGCGGAGCCGGAGGAACCGGGGCCGCTCGATCGCCTCGACCCGCCAGAAGTCCACCGCGTCGCCCGGATACAGCGTGTCCGGGTCCCGGCGGCCGCGGCGGAGCCCGACGCCGCCGGACAGCTTGTCGATCCAGCCCCGGATCGCCCAGGCGAGCGGGAACGAGTACCACCCGTTCTCGCCCCCCACGCCCTCGATGACCGACCACAGCGCCTCGACCGGCGCATTCGACCGGCGCTCGCGGTGATCGACGTAGACGGTGTACCCGGCCCAGTCCGGGTCGCTCGGCAGCGGATCGCTCGGGGCGCCCTCGACCTCGGCATTGCGCCAGCTGGTCTCGACCTCGCCCGAGCGCTCCTTCTCGAGCGCCAGGCGCACCGAGCGGCGGTACCCCACGAGCCCCTCGGGCGGCGGCGGGATGACGGCGTCGATGTCGTGCTCGCGCATGACGCAGTCGAACTGGAGCGACTCGATGATGGGGACCGCGAGCCGCCTCGGGATCGGCGTCACGAGGTTCACCCACTGACCGGCCAGCCACGGGGTGAGCACGGGCAGCGCCGCGATCGGCCGCTGCCGGAGGCCCGCCTCGACCGCGTAGCCGTTCATGAGCTGCCCGTAGCGGAGGACGTCGGGCCCGCCGATGTCGAACGCGCGGTTCACCTCAGGCGGGAGCTCGGCGGCCCGGATCAGGTAGTGCAGCACGTCGCGCACGGCGATGGGCTGGATGAAGTTGCGGACCCAGCGCGGCGCCGGCATGTACGGCAGGACCTCGGTCAGGTGCCGGATCATCTCGAACGACGTCGAGCCGGACCCGATGATGACGCCCGCCTGCAGCACCACCGTGGGCACGCCCGACTCGAGCAGGATCTCGCCCACCCGGACCCGCGAGCGCAGGTGGCGCGAGAGCGTGCCGCCCTCCGGGTGGAGTCCGCCGAGGTAGACGATGCGGCGGACGCCGGCCGCCCGCGCGGCGGCGGCCACGTTCCGCGCGATGCGGAGCTCGGACTGCTCGAAGTCCCCCCGGCCGCCCATGGAGTGGACCAGGTAGTAGACGACGTCGATGCCGCGCATCGCCCGCGCGACCGCCGCGGCATCCGTGAGGTCGCCGTCGACGAGGTCGACCCCCGCGGCCCACGGCACGTCGCGCAGCCGCTCGGGACGCCGGACGACGACGCGGACGTCATGCCCTTCGTCGAGCAGGCGCGGCACGAGCCGCCCGCCGATGTAGCCGGTCGCCCCGGTCACCAGGATGCGCATGGCCCGACCCTAGCCCGCGCGGTGCGGGCCGGGCCGGGCCGGTGCTGTGAATCCTCCGAGGGCGCCCGAAGCGCCCTCGAGCCGCTAGCGCAGGCTCTTCGTGTGCCAGACCGTCTTCGTCTCGGTGAACGCCGCGATGCGGTCGAGCGTCGGCGCCGCGGCATCCGGGCCCTGCTCGGGTCGGAGCACGCGTTTCAGGGTGTCGGCCGCCGCGATCTCGAGGTCGATCCAGTCGAGGTCGCCCGCGCCGACGAGGTCGATCGCGTTGACGTCGGCGTGGCTCGCGAGCCACGGGGCGATCTCGGCGGGCGAGCCGGTGAGCACGTTGACGACGCCCTTGGGCACGTCGCTCGTGGCGAGCACCTCGGCCAGCGAGATCGCCGAGAGCGGGAACCGCTCGCTGGCGACGACCACGACCGCGTTGCCCGCGACGAGCGCCGGGGCGACCGCCGAGACGAGGCCGACGAGCGAGGAGTCCTGCGGGGCGATGATCGCGACGACGCCGGTCGGCTCGGGCACCGAGATGTTGAAGTACGGGCCCGCGACGGGGTTGGCGTTGCCCGCGACCTGGGCGAACTTGTCGGCCCAGCCGGCGTACCAGACCCAGCGGTCGATCGCCTCGTCGACCTGGGCGGCGGCCTGGGCGCGCGTGGCGCCCTCGGCATCCTCGATCTCGGCGATGAACTGGGCGCGACGGCCCTCGAGGAGCTCCGCGATGCGGTACAGCACCTGCCCGCGGTTGTACGCGGTGGCGCCGGCCCACCCGCCGACCGCGCCGCGCGCGGCGACGATCGCGTCACGGGCGTCCTTGCGGGAGGCCTTGGCGGCGTTCGCGAGGAACCCGCCGTCGGCCTTCACGACCTCGTAGGTCCGGCCGGACTCGCTGCGCGGGAACGCGCCTCCGATGAACAGCTTGTACGTCTTGGGCACGGCGAGGCGGCTCACTTCGCGGCTCCCTTCTTCGCGGGCTTGGGCGTTCGGCGGCGACGGGCGGGCCGCTCCTCGGCGGAGGCCGCGGCGGCCTCGACCGCGCGGGCGCCGCCCCGGGAGACGGAACCGGCCGTGGCGGGCGCGAGGTACGCGCCGAGGCCGTGGCGGCCGCCCTCGCGGCCGTAGCCGGACTCCTTGTAGCCGCCGAACGGGCTGGCCGGGTCGAACCGGTTGAAGGTGTTGGCCCAGATGACCCCCGCGCGGAGCTGGTCGGCGACCGCGAGGATGCGACTGCCCTTGTCGCTCCAGATGCCGGCCGAGAGGCCGTACGGGGTGTTGTTCGCCTTCGCGATCGCCTCCTGCGGCGTGCGGAAGGTGAGGACCGAGAGCACCGGCCCGAAGATCTCCTCGCGCGCGATGCGGTTCGAGGTCTGCACGTTGGTGAAGATCGTCGGCGCGTACCAGAACCCGTTCTCGGGGATCTCGCACGGCGCGCTCCACCGCTCGGCACCCTCGTCGACGCCCGCCTCGGCCAGCTCGTTGATGCGCTCGAGCTGCTCGGCCGAGTTGATGGCGCCGATGTCGGTGTTCTTGTCGAGCGGGTCGCCGAGCCGGAGCGTCGACAGGCGCTGCTTCAGCCGCTCGACGACCTCGTCATGGATGGACTCCTGCACGAGCAGGCGGCTGCCGGCGCAGCAGACGTGGCCCTGGTTGAAGAAGATGCCGTTGACGATGCCCTCGATCGCCTGGTCGACGGGCGCGTCGTCGAAGACGATGTTCGCGGCCTTGCCGCCGAGCTCGAGCGTCACCTTCTTGTTCGTGCCGGCGACCTGCTTGGCGATCGCGCGGCCCACGGCGGTCGAGCCGGTGAAGGCCACCTTGTCGACGCCCTCGTGCGCGACGAGTGCGGCCCCGGTGTCACCGGCGCCCGTGATGATGTTCACGACGCCGGGCGGCAGGTCGGCCTGCTGCACGATCTCGGCGAACAGCAGCGCCGTGAGCGGCGTGGTCTCGGCGGGCTTCAGCACGACCGTGTTGCCGGCGGCGAGGGCGGGCGCGATCTTCCAGGCGAGCATCAGCAGCGGGAAGTTCCACGGGATCACCTGGGCGGCGACGCCGAGCGCGCGGGGGTTCGCGCCGAGGCCCGCGTGGTCGAGCTTGTCGGCCCAGCCCGCGTAGTAGAAGAACCAGGCGGCCACGAGCGGCACGTCGACGTCGCGCGATTCCTTGATGGGCTTGCCGTTGTCGAGCGATTCGGCGACGGCGAGCTCGCGGGCGCGCTCCTGGATGAGCCGGGCGATGCGGAAGAGGTACTTGCCGCGGTCGCGGCCCGACATGCGCGACCAGGTGCGGTCGTACGCGCGCCGGGCGGCGGCGACCGCGTCGTCGACGTCGGCGGTGTTCGCGGCGGCGATCGTGGCGATGCGCTCCTCCGTCGCGGGCGACGAGGTGGTGAACGGCGTGCCGCGGCCGTCGACGAACTCGCCGTCGATGAAGAGGCCGTAGCTGTCGCGGAGCGAGAGGATCGCCCGCGACTCGGGTGCGGGGGCGTATTCGAGGAAGCTCATGGTTCTCGGTTCTCGATTCAGTCGATCGTGACGTAGTCGGGGCCGGAGTAGTGGCCGGTCGTCATCTTCTGGCGCTGCAGGAGCACGTCGTTCAGCAGGCTCGACGCGCCGAACCGGAACAGGTGCGGCTGCAGCCATTCCTCGCCGACCGTCTCGGCGACGGTCACGAGGTACTTGATCGCGTCCTTCGACGCACGGATGCCGCCCGCGGGCTTCACGCCGATGCGCTGCCCGGTCATGAGGTGCCAGTCGCGGACGACCTCGAGCATGAGCAGCGTGACGGGCAGCGTCGCGGCGGGCTGCACCTTGCCGGTGGAGGTCTTGATGAAGTCGCCGCCGGCGAGGATCGACAGCCACGAGGCCCGGCGGACGTTGTCGTAGGTCACGAGCTCGCCGGTCTCGAGGATGACCTTGAGCGAGGCGCTCGTGCCGTCTGGGCGGCGGCAGGCCTCCTTGACGGCGGCGATCTGGTCGAACACGAGGCCGTAGCGGCCGGCGAGGAACGCCCCGCGGTCGATGACCATGTCGATCTCGTCGGCGCCGTTGGCGACGGCCTCGGCGGTGTCGGCAAGCTTGATCTCGAGCGAGGACCGGCCGGACGGGAAGGCGGTCGCGACCGCGGCGACCGCGATGCGGCCGTCGTCGGGGTCGCCGTGCAGGGCACCGAGCGCGTCGACCGCGTACGGGACCATGTCGCCGTACACGCAGACGGCCGCGACACGGGGGGTCGTGGCATCCGCCGGGTCGGGCACCATGGCCTTGGCCACGAGCGAGCGGACCTTGCCGGGGGTGTCGGCGCCCTCGAGGGTCGTGAGGTCGACGAGCGAGATGATGCGGTCGAGCGCCCACTTCTTGGACGTCGTCTTGATGGATCGGGTGCCGAGCGCGGCGGCGCGCTGCTCGAGGCCGACCGCGTCGACGCCCGCGATGCCGTGGAGGTACCGGCGGAGGGTGGCGTCGTCGGGCTCGCCGCCCAGCACGGCGAGCGCGCGCTCGCGGGCGGTGACCAGTGAGGTGCCTGACATGTGTTCCTGGCTTTCGGTCGTGACGGATGCCGCGGCGCGGCTCAGCCGTCGAGGAGGTGGAGTGCGGTGGCCTCGTCGGTGACGAGGACGGAGCAGAGGCCGGAGCGGACGACCGCGTCGGCGACGGGGTGCTTGGACTGCCCGGCGATGACGGCGATGCGCAGCCGGCCCTCGCGGAGTTCCTCGAGGGTGAGGCCGACGGTGCGCGCGTCGAGCGCGGGGTCGACGATGTTGCCGTCGGAGTCGATGTAGCGGCCGACGACGTCGCCCACGGCGCCCTTCTGCACGAGGAGGTCGACGTCGGCGTCGGTGAGGTAGCCGCTCTCGATGTGCACCGAGGAGTGGTCGGCGGGGCCGGCGCTGAACAGGTAGGCGTCGGCGGATCGGGCGAGTTCGATGACGCCGGCGACGACGCGGTCGGACTCGATGGCCTCCTTGGTCGCGAGGTGCTCGAGGATCGCGGGGCTCGGAAGCAGGGTGGCGTTGCCGCCGCCCTTCTGCGCCATCGCGACGGCCGTGGCCGCAGCGGTGCCGGCACGGCGGTTCAGGCTGACGCCGCCGTTGATCTGCACCACGTTGACGCCGGTGGCCCATCCGCTGCGCAGGTGCTGCGAGATCTCGAAGAGCGTGCGCCCCCAGCTCACGCCGAGGGTGCGCGGCACGGGCCGGAGCGCCGTGAGGTAGTCGGCCGCGGCCTGGGCGGTGCGCGCCTGCAGCTCGTCGGCGGAGCTGACGCCCGCGGACGAGACGACGATCGCGTCGTCGAGGCCGCGCTCCTCGCGGAGACGGCGTTCGATGGGCAGCCGTCGGGCACGCGGGTGCAGGATCTCGATGCGGATGAATCCGCGCTGCTTGGCCTGCGCGAGCAGGCGCCCGACCTTCCAGCGCGTCAGGCGGAGCGCCTGGCCGATCTCGTCCTGCGTCTTGTTCTCTTCGTAGTAGAGCTCCGCCGCCCGGATCGAGAGGAGTTCGTCGGTCTCGTCCATTCGTCTCCTTCCGCCGTCTTCCAGCGTAGGCTCGCGGTGCGCGCGCGGCAACATGCGCGGGCGGTTCTGCTCATATGAGCAGTCGGTGCTGGATGGTGCGCCCGTATGCTGGCGGGGCCGACGGCCGGGTCAGCTGGAGGCGCGCGCGAGCACCTCGCCGACGCGCTCGCCGAACGTGCACTCCATCAGGTCGGCGGCGTCCCGATCGGTGGCCGCATCGACGCCGATGCCGGTCGCGAGCAGCGTGTTGATGAGCATGCCGTCGGCGAGGAACCGGTGGATCTGCTCGGGCGCGAGGCCGGCCTCGTCGCGCAGCATCCGGAACACCTGGAGGAACCCGTCGCGCGCGACCGGCCCGATCCCCGGGTCGGATCCCAGCATGAACCCGTGCAGCAGGGTGAGCAGGACCCCGCGGTCCTCGACGAGCCTGAGGTACGCCTCGCCCAGGCGCTGCTCGACCGACGCCTCCTCGGCGTCGACCGGGAGCGCGGCGCGGAAGGTCGCGAGGAGTCGCTCGAGCGTGTGCCGGAGCGTCTCGATGAACAGCTGCTCCTTGGTGCCGAACAGCCGCACGACGTACGGCTGGCTGATGCCCGCCGCGCGCGCGACGCGGTCGGTGCTGGTGCCGGCGTAGCCGAACTCCCCGAAGACGGCGATGGCCGCGTCGAGGATCTGCTCGCGCCGCTCGTCGGCGGAGATGCGGTCGGAACGGGTGCTCATGCTTGACATGTTATCAGTCGATTACTACTCTCCCTGTTGTAATCATTCGATTACTTCATCCGACCGCAGGAGCGCACGCCATGTCATCCGTCCGCAGGGCCCCCGTCTGGCTCGTCCTCGTCGCCACCTCGCTTCCGATGTTCATGGCGACCCTCGACAACCTCGTGATCACCAACGCGCTGCCCGTGATGGCCGCCGACCTCGGCGCCGACATCGAGCAGTTGCAGTGGTTCCTCAACGCCTTCACGCTCGCCTTCGCGACCTTCATCCTCCCCGCGGCCGCGCTCGGCGACCGCGTCGGACGTCGCACCGTGTTCGTCGCCGGCATCGCCGTGTTCAGTGCCGCGAGCATCCTCACCGCGCTGAGCACGGAGCCGTGGATGGTGATCGGCGCCCGCGCCGTGCAGGGCATCGGCGCGGCGGCGATCATGCCGCTCTCCCTCACGCTGCTCGCGGGCGCCGTCCCCGCGCGCCTCCGGCCTGCCGCGATCGGCATCTGGGGCGGCGTCTCGGGGCTCGGCGTCGCGCTCGGCCCGCTCATCGGCGGGCTCATCATCGAGGGCTGGAACTGGCAGACCATCTTCTGGATCAACGTGCCGATCGGTGCGGTCGCCATCCCGCTCGCGCTCGCGGTGCTGGCCGACGCGCGCGGCGAGCGACGGCCGATCGACCTGGCCGGCGTCGCGCTGGCCGGTGTCGGCGTGCTCGGGCTCGTCTACGGCATCGTGCGGGGCAACGAGGCCGGCTGGGCGAGCACCGAGGTGGTGGCCTCGCTCACCGCCGGCGCCGTGCTCCTCATCGCGTTCCTCGTGTGGGAGACGCGAACCGCGTCGCCCGTGCTCCCGCTCGGGCTCTTCCGCGACCGCAGCTTCAGCGTGGCGAACGCGGTCGGCCTCACCTTCAGCTTCGGCATGTTCGGCTCGATCTTCCTGCTCGTGCAGTTCCTCCAGGTCGTGCAGGGCCGGTCCGCGCTCGAGGCCGGGCTCATGACGACCCCCTGGACCATCGCCCCCATGGTCGTGGCCCCGCTCGCCGGGTTCATCGCACCGCGAGTCGGGACCCGAGCGCTCATGGTCGCCGGACTCGGCGCCCAGTCGATCGCCCTGTTCTGGATGGCCGGCATCCTCGATGCCGACGTGGCGTTCGCCACGCTCGTCCCGCCGTTCGTGCTGGCCGGGATCGGCATGGGGCTCGTCTTCGCCCCGATGGCGACCGCCGTGCTCGCGCACATGCCCGAGCGACACCACGCGAAGGCCTCCGGGACCAACTCGACCCTCCGCGAGATCGGCGGCGCGCTCGGCATCGCGGTGCTCACGGCGGTCTTCACGGGCGCGGGCGGCGCACTCACGCCCGACCGGTACGTGGATGCCGCGATCCCGGCGATCGCGACCGGTGCCGCCGTGCTCGCCGCGGCGTTCGCGCTGGCCCTCCTCCTCCCGGCCGGTCGAGCCCAGCGCGGCGACGTCGCGCTCGACCCCGTGCCTGCCGGGCACGACGACGCCGTTCCGACGCCGACCCCGGTCGGCGCGGGCGCGGCCGCCTGAGCTGGGACGGGCGGGGCGGGCGCGGTCCCGCCCCGCCCGTCGCGCCGCCGTTCAGTCGGGGGTTCGGGCGCCCTCGTCCTCGAAGAACCTCGGGCGCGCCACGATCGCCCCGCCGATCGCCGCGGGCACCGCTGACGCGAGCAGCAGCAGGAGCGGCACGGTCCAGGCGCCGGTCGCATCGTGCAGCAGGCCGACCGCGAGTGGCCCGACCGCCACCGCCACGTACCCCACCGACTGCACGAAGCCGCTCAGCGCGACGGCGCCCGCGTGCGTGCGGGTGCGGAGGTTGATGAGCACGAGGGCGAGCGGGAAGAACAGCGGTCCGATGCCCGCCAGGCCGACCCAGAGCCACGTGGCCGTCGCCGGCGCCAGGATGAGCCCGAGGTACCCGAGGACGATGCCCGCGGACCCCACCGCCACGAGGACCCGCACGGCGCCACGGCGCGCGGCGAGCACCGGCACGGCGAGGGCGGCCGGCAGGCCGGTCGCGGCGAACAGCGACAGCAGCGCCCCCGCCTCGAGCGGCGAGGACCCGGCCGTCTCCTGGAGGATCACCGGAAGCCAGGCGAAGAGCGCGTACGCGTTGAAGCCCGAGACGGCGAACACGACCGCGAGCGCCCACGCGAGCGGCGACCGGAACGCGCGCCGCAGCAGGCCGGGCTCCGCCTCCTCGGGGAACTCGGCCGGGACCTCGCGGCGCGGGTGCACCAGCAGGGCCACCCACGGCACGATCGAGAGCAGGGCGAGCACCGCCCACGACGCCAGCGAGACCCGCCAGCCCGCGGCATCCGCCACCGGCACCGCGACGAGCGGCGGCAGGAACGTGCTCACCGACATCGCCGTGACGTAGACGGTCGTCATGAGGCCGATGCGCTCGGGGAAGTAGCGCTTGACGAGCGGCGGGAGCAGCACGTTGCCGACGCCGATCGCGGCGAACGTCAGCGCACTCGCGGCGAGCAGCAGCCCGGCCGACGGCGCGAGCCCGCGCCCCGCGAGCCCGACCACGAGCGCGGCGAGCGCGGCGATGAGCGTCACCTCGAGCCCCGCGCGCCGGGCGAGCACGGGCGTCACGATGCCGAACAGCGCGTAGCACAGCGGGGGCAGCATGCCGAGGAAGCCGACCGCCACCGCCGTCAGCGGGATGTCGCGTTCGAGCTGCACCAGGATCGGCGACAGGGAGGCGACCGCGGTGCGGAGGTTGAACGCGACCGCGACGATGCCCAGGAGCGCGAGCGCGCGCCCCGCCCAGAGCGGGCGGAGGGGGGCGTTCGTCACCCGCCGAGTCTAGGCTGGTCGCGTGGCCGACCTCTCGCGCTACCTTCCGCTCAGCCGACGCCCCGACGCCGACGAGTCCGGCGTGACCGCCGACCGTCGCGCCGAGACCGCCGAGGTGCTCATCGCGCTGGCCGCCGTGCTCCGCTCGAGCGACGGCGAGGCCTGGACCGCCGGCACCGCGCGGCCCGGCTGGCAGGTCGCCGAGGTCGCCTCCGAACTGGTCGAGGACTTCGGGCGCTCGCGAACGCGGCGCGCGCTCGACGCGGCCGACCGGATCGCGCGCGGCGGCGAGGCCCGCCGGCTCGCCGAGCTCACCCGGCTCCCGGGACCGGTCGAGGCCGCCGACCGCATCGCCCTCCGCGCCGGCGAGGTGCGCGATCGCGCGAAGCCCACGAACGTCGTCGAGCTCGACGACGCGGTCGTCGCCGCGCTCCTCATCGGCGACGCCGTCGGCGCCGTCGTGCCGATCTCGCCCCGCGCGTCCGGCGCCGTCGCCCTGCGTCGCGCCGCGGCCGCGCCGACCGAGATCCGCGCGGTCATCGCCGGGCACCGCCTGCGGGCGACGGATGCCGGATGGGAGTTCGGCCACGGACCGGCCCTCGTCGACACCGCCGCGGGGCTGCTGCGGTTCCTCACCGGCATCGGCACGGTCGCGCCGCATCGGCCGCGGCCAGACGAGGCCGGCGCCGTCGACTGAGGCGCGGCGCGGCCCGCCGGCCGACGTCAGGCGACGAGCTCGCGCACGCGCTCGACGTCGAGACCCATCTGCGCGATGAGCGCGTCGACGCCGTCGAACTTCTCCATGCCGCGCACCCGGTGCGCGAACTCGATGCCGACGACGTGGTCGTACAGGTCGAGGTCGCGGTCGAGCACGTACGCCTCGACCTGCTTCTGGCGCACGCCCTCGAACGTCGGGTTGTCGCCGACCGAGATCGCGGCCGGATACCGCACCCCGCCGTCGACGAGCCAGCCGGCGTAGACGCCGTCGCCGGGGATGAAGCCCTCGGCGTCGGGCGCCAGGTTCGCGGTCGGGTAGCCGAGCTCGCGCCCGCGCTTGAAGCCGTGCACCACGAGCCCGCTCATGGTCGGCACGTGACCGAGCAGCTCGGCGGCGTGCTCGACCTCGCCGGCCTCGAGCAGCTCGCGGATCCACGTGGACGACACGCGCCGCCCGCCCTCGGGCACCACGTCGTCGACCACGACGACCTCGAAGCCGAGCTCCTCGCCCTGACGTCGCAGCAGCCCGACGTCGCCCTCGTTGCCGCGGCCGTAGCGGAAGTCGTGGCCGACGAGCAGCACGCGCGCGCCGAGCGCCTCGACGAGGTAGCGGCGCACGAACTCATCGGCCGTGTTGGCGGCCAGCGCGGCGTCGTAGTGCAGGAGCACGGTCGCGTCGAGCCCCGTCGTGGCGAGCAGCTGCAGCTTCTGCCGGGTGCTGATGAGCTGGGGCGGGCACCGGTCGGGTGCGTGGAAGGCGGCGGGGTGCCGGTCGAAGGTGATGGCGACGGCCTCGAGCCGTCGCTCCTCGGCGATCTCGCGCAGCTTCGCGATGACCGCGCGGTGCCCCTGGTGCACGCCGTCGAACTTGCCGATCGTGACGGCCGAGGGCCCGTAGCCGTGCGGGATCGCGTCGAGCCCGTCGAAGGTCCTCACGAGCGGCCTCCCGAGGCGGCGCGACGGGCATCGGATGCCGCGCCAGGGGCCGGCGCCGCGGCATCCGTTCGCGGCGGGTGGGTGGCGAGCCACCACATGCCGAGGGGCGGCAGGACGAGCGGGATGAACAGGTAGCCCATGCCGAAGAACGACCACACGGTCGCATCCGGGAAGAGGTCGGGGCGGATGACGCTCAGCGTGCCCACGACGATGACGCCCGTGAACTCGAAGACGATCGTGACCCACGCCACCCGGTACGAGGTGCGGCCGGGGCGGACGAGCGCGATCGTCGCGATGACGTAGACGACCGCGGCGAGCGCCGACAGCGTGTACGCGAGCGGCGCCTCGTCGAAGCGCTGCACGATCTGGGTGAAGCTGCGACCGGTGGCCGCGAGCGCGAGCACCGCGTACACGGCGACGAGGACGCGGCCGATGCCGCTCATGCGGCCCGGCTTCGCGGCGGGCTCGGTGGTGCTGCGTGCGTCGCTCATGTCCGTCGATTCTCCCAGACCGTGCCTCACGCCTGCTGCACGGTCCAGATCTGCAGCATGCGGTACACCATCACCGCGACGGCGAGCGCGGCGACGCCGCAGACGACCGTCGCCCAGCGGCTGCGCTCGAGCAGTGCCCAGAAGGCGGCCGCGGGCGGCAGCAGCAGCGCGCTGATGAGGTACACCCAGAACTCGAGGAGGCTCCCCGTGGGCGGGTTGCCGGCGCCCGGTGCGATGATCGCGACGACGACCTGCACGACGAGCAGCAGCTCGACGAGTGCGAGCACGCCCAGAACGAGGTCGTTGGGCACGCGCTTCGCGAGCCCGAGCACGACGCAGAGCAGGCCGCCGACGACGGCGACCGCGACCTGGACGTAGGCGAACCACTCGATCATGCGCCCTCCTCGGCGGGGAATCCGGTGACGACCTTCAGCTGCGGCCCGCGGCGCTCGACGATCGCGACGAGCACGCCGCCGGGGCCGATCGCAGCGAGGGGCCCGTCGCCCGCGTCGGCGGGCGCGTCGATGCGCTTGCCGTGGCGGAGGTCGCGGGCCGCGTCGTCGTCGATCACGACGACGGGCAGGGCGCGGCGGGCCGCCTCGGCGGGGGCGAGTCGTCGCGCGGCGACGTCGAACCCCTCGAGGCTGCCGGCCTCGGCGACGTCGAACCGGCCGATCCGGGTGCGGCGCAGGGCCGTGAGGTGGCCGCCGACGCCGAGCGCGGCGCCGAGGTCGCGCGCGAGCGCGCGGACGTAGGTGCCCGACGAGCACGCGACGCGCACGTCCAGGTCGAGCCATCCGTCGCCGGCTCGCGTGTCGAGCAGCTCGAACGCGGTGACCGTGACCGTGCGGGCCTTCAGCTCGACCTGCTCGCCGTCGCGCACGCGCTGGTAGGCGCGCTTGCCGTCGACCTTGACGGCGCTCACCGCGCTCGGGACCTGCTCGATGACGCCGGTCTGCTCGGCCATGCGCGCGGTGATCGCCTCGCCGGTGACGGCCGCGATCGCGTAGGCGGGTGCGGCGGCGAGGGCCTCGCCCTCGGCGTCGTCGGTGGTCGTGCCCCACCCGAGCCGCACGGTGGCGAGGTACTCCTTGTCGAGACCGACGAGGTGGTGCAGCAGGCGCGTCGCGGAGTCGACGCCGATCACGAGCAGCCCGGTGGCCATGGGGTCGAGGGTGCCGGCGTGGCCGACCTTGCGGGTGCCCGCGAGGCGCCGGATGCGGGCGACGACGTCGTGGCTGGTCATCCCCCGCGGCTTGTCGACGAGGAGGATGCCGCTGTTCACGCCGTACAGGCTAACAGCGCGAGCGGATGCCGCCGCCCGAGCGTCCTACGCTGGACCGGTGAGGATCGGCATCATCGGCGCGGGCGCGCTCGGCGGCACGTTCGCGGCGCTGCTCGCCCGCGCGGGCCACGACGTCGAGGTGACCGCACGCGGGGCCGGGCTGGAGGCGATCCGCGCGGGGGGGATCCGCCTCTCGGGCGGCTACGGCGACGCGCACGTGCACCCCGCCGCGGGTGAGCGCCTCACCGCGCGGCCCGATCTCGTGCTCGTGTGCACCAAGGCGCAGGACGCGGAGGCCGCGATCGCGGCGAACGCGGACACCGTCGACGGCGCGACGGTCGTCGTCGTGCAGAACGGCCTCGACGGCGTCGCCACCGCCGAGCGACTGCTCCCCCGCTCGACCTGCCTCGGGATGCTCTCGATCATCGCGGCGAACTACACCGAGCCGGGCTCCGTCCGGGTCACGACCACCGCCGCGAGCTACCTCGGTCGCGGCGACGGCGAGCCCGACGAGGAGGTGCGGCGCGTGGCCGCGCTGCTCTCGGAGGCCGTGCCGGTGGTGGCGATCCCGAACTTCCGGGGCGCGCAGTGGACGAAGCTCGTCGTCAACATGCTGAACGCGGTGCCCGCGATCGTGGGCCGCAGCGTGCAGGACGTCGTCGACGACCGGGCCCTCCGCCGCGTGGTCGCCGCGTCGATGCGCGAGACCGTGCGGGTGGGCATGGCCCGCGGCATCCGCTTCGGGTCACTGCAGGGGCTCGGCGACCGGCGGCTCAGGTTCTTCGCACGGCTCCCCCTGGCGCTCGGGCAGCTGCTTCCGTGGTCGATGCGCGTGCGCATGGGCGACGTGCCGAACCTCGGCTCGACCCAGCAGAGCCTCCGTCGCGGGCAGCCGACCGAGATCGACTTCCTGAACGGCGCGGTCGTGCGCGAGGCGGAGGCCTCGGGCCTGGACGCCCCGGTCAACCGCGCGCTCGTCGCGCTCGTGCACGAGGTCGAGCGCGCGGGCGCCCCGCTGCCCGCCGAGCGCGTGACCGCCGTGCTCGCCGCTAGCCGCCGGAGCCGGCGGAACCGCCCGGCCGGGGCCGCGCCGGGTCGCCGAGGTCGATGACGACCTGGGCCTGCTCGCGCGGATCGGACTCGCCGTAGGCGATGACATCCGCGGGATCGACCGGATCGCCGTCGACCGCGATCCGCACGTCCCACAGGTCGCGCAGCCGGCGTCGGAGCAGGAACCGTCCGTCGAGCACGAGGAAGGCGTCGGCCGGGCCGGTGCGCCACTTCGGCTCCACCCACGCGTCGCGGACGAGGTCGAACGCGCTCGTGACGAACGCCGTCGACCCCGCCATGCGGAACGGGTCGACGAGCGTGCGCCGCAGGGCGGACTCGTCGATGCCGTAGCCGAAGTACCGCTCCGGGGTGTCGGGGCCGAACTCGGCCTGCGCCTCCCGCGAGCGGTGGAAGTCCTCGACGCTCGCGCGGAACACGGCGAGGTCCCGTTCGCGCAGCACGTCGGCGAGGTCGTCGCCGAGCTGCGTCTTGCCGCTGCGCACCGGGCCGTCGATCGCGACGATGACCCGGCCGCGCCCCGTGTGGGCGAGGAATCCGTCGGCCACCCGCCGGAGGAACGCGACGCGCGGGGTCGTGACCAGCTCCATGCTCCGAGCGTACGCCCGGGTCTCCCGTTCGAACCGGGTTCGCGCACTCGAACCGGTCCACTCCGTCGTTCGGAGGCCGGACGCCGGTTCCGGCGGAGGCGCTCGGGTCGGCAGCGGCGAATAGGCTGAGCGGATGCCGCAGCCCGCCGCCACCGGGGACGCCCCCGACCCGGACCGCCTCGCGCCGGCGGTCGTCGAGTGGTTCGCGCACGCGGCGCGTCCGCTGCCGTGGCGCGCGGCCGACGTGTCGCCGTGGGCGGTGCTCGTGAGCGAGTTCATGCTGCAGCAGACCCAGGTGAGCCGCGTGCAACCGCGCTGGGAGGCGTGGATCGCGCGCTGGCCGACCCCCGCGGCCCTCGCGGCCGAGCCGCCCGCCGAGGCGGTGCGCGCGTGGGACCGGCTCGGATATCCGCGGCGGGCGCTGTGGCTGCACCGCGCCGCGACCGAGATCGTCGAGCGCCACGGCGGCGAGGTGCCCCGCGACCTCGACGACCTGCTCGCGCTGCAGGGCATCGGCCCGTACACGGCGCGCGCCGTCGCGGCGTTCGCATTCGGCGACCGACACCCGGTCGTCGACACCAACACGCGACGCGTCATCGCCCGCGCCGTCGACGGGCGTGCCGAGGCCGGTCCCCCGGCGACCGCTCGCGAGCTGGCCGCGATGGAGCGCCTGCTGCCCGCCGACCGCGACGCCGCGCACCGCTTCAACGCGGGAGCCATGGAACTCGGGGCCACGGTGTGCACGGCGCGGGCGCCGCGATGCGACGCCTGCCCCGTCGCCGACCTGTGCGCCTGGCGGGCTCGCGGGTACCCCGCCTACGACGGACCGCGCCGTACCCGGCAGGCGCGGTTCGCGGGCAGCGACCGCGAGGCGCGCGGCCTCGTGATGCGGGAGCTGCGAGCGGCCCACCGCCCAGTCCCCGCCGAGGAGTTCCGCCGCGTGCTCCCCGACGACCCCGAACGGTTCCGTCGCGCGCTCGAGGGTCTCGTCGCGGACGGCCTCGCGGTCGCCTCGCCCGACGGGTACGCGCTCCCGCACGCCTGATCCGGGCGCGGCCCGCGCGCCGCGGCATCCGCTCAGCCGGCGAGCCCGACGAGCAGGTGGGCCTCGACGGGCGCGTCGCGACCAGCGACCTGCAGGTCGCCGAGCGGCTCGGTCACCGCCGCGTCGCCGAGGCGCGCCCGGGTGGCGGCGGCGATCGCCACGCCGCCCACCGGCGCGCGGTGCTCGATGCGCGAGGCCACGTTCACCGTGTCGCCGATCACCGTGTACGTGCGCCCGCCGCCCGTGCCGAGGATGCCGACGTTCGCGGTCCCCGAGTTGACGCCCACGCGGAACCGCGGCCAGTCGGGATGGGCGGCCGCCACGGCGCCCGTGGCCTGCTGCAGCGCCAGGGCGGCGCCCGCCGCGCGGTGCGCGTGCGATGGCCCGGATGCGGCATCCGCTTCGAAGACCGCCATGACCGCGTCGCCGATCAGCCGGTCGACGCGCCCGCCGAAGCGCTCCACGAGCGGCGGGATCGCGTCGGTGAAGTACGTGTTGAGCATCGCCGTCACCTCCGCGGGGTCGTGCGACTCCGAGAACCGCGTGAAGCCGGCGAGGTCGGCGAACAGCACCGACACGTCGCGCTCGCCGGCGGCCGTGTCGTGGGTGTAGAGGCCCGCCCACCGCTCCTCGCGCCACGACCGCTGCGCCGCGACCGCGATGATGACGAACGCGGCGAGCATGAGCACGTGCCATTCCCACCACGACAGGTGCCAGTTGCGGCCCAGGGCCACGGCCACCTCCGCCTCGGCGAGCAGCGTGAACGCCGCGGCGAAGGCGAGCGGCAGCGGCGAGGCGGCGTGGCGCGGCATCCGCAGGTAGCGGACGACCGCGACGCCGTAGAGCACGAGTCCGAGCACGGCGAGCGCCGCGAACGGCACGGCCATGCGTTCGGGCGGCGCCGCGGCATCCAGGGGACCCAGCCGCAGCAGCGACACCGCCGCCCAGCCGAGCATGACGACGACGAGGCCGCCGACCAGCCACGGCGCGAGCCGCACCACGCGTTCGCCGCGGGCACCGTCGAGGTCGAGGCTCGACCACGCCGCGAACACCGCGGCGACGGTGAGTCCGACGGGCGTCGCGAGGGCGAACCCCGTGTTCGACGCCTCGAGCAGCACGCCCGGCGTCGCGAGCGCGTGGAGCGCGAGGAACCCCGCCGCGGCGAGGAACGACAGCGACACGAGCACGAGGCGCGCGTCGCGCCGCAGTCGCGCGGCCGAGCCGACGGCCCAGGCCAGGGCCGCGTTGATCGCCCCGGCGGCCAGCACGATCCAGAAGTGCGCGGGCTGGTGCTCCCACTGCAGGTCGAGCGCGGGCCGGGCGATGAGGAGCCAGAGCCCCAGGAGGGGCACGGCGAGGATGGCGGCGACGAGCGCGACGCGGCGCCCGGTCGGCGGCGGGGCCACCGGGCCGGTCCCGGGCGCGATGCGGGTCATGCCGCCCCGCTCTGCTCCCCCTGCGCCCGCGCCTCGGCGAGGTGCGCGTGCACCGCGGACACCACGACCGATCCCTCGCCGACCGCCGAGGCGACCCGCTTGACCGAGCCGCGGCGGGCGTCGCCGACCGCGAACACCCCGGGCAGGCTGGTCTCGTGCGCGCCCGGCTCGCGATCGAGCGGCCACGCGCGACGACCGCCCTCCGCGACGACGTCCGGGCCCGTGAGCACGTACCCCCACCGATCGCGGAGCACCTCGGGCGGCAGCCAGCCGGTCCGCGGCGCCGCCCCGATGAGCACGAAGAGGCCGCCGCAGGGCTCCTCGCTCGTGGTTCCCGTCTCGCGGTCGCGGACGACGATGCGCTCGAGCACGCCGTCGCCGCCCCCGCCGACGACCTCGGCGCGGGTGCGCACCGCGACGCCCTGCGCGGCGAGCTGGTCGATGAGGTACTGCGACATGCTGTCCGCGAGCGATTCGCCGCGCACCAGCAGGGTGACGGATGCCGCGTACCGGGCCAGGTGCAGCGCCGCCTGCCCGGCCGAGTTGCCGCCGCCGACCACGAAGACGGGCCGGCCCGCCATCCCCTGCGCCTCCACGGCGGACGCGCCGTAGAACACGCCCGCCCCCTCGAGCCGCTCGAGTTCGGGCACCCCGAGCCGGCGGTAGGACACGCCCGTGGCGAGCACGACGCTGCGGCACCGCACGGCGAGGTCGGGCGCGATGCGGACGACGTAGCCCTCGGCGTCGCGTTCGAGCCCCGCGACCTCGCGCGCGTGCGCGAACCGCGTACCGAACACCCACGCCTGCTGGTACGCGCGCTGGGCGAGCTCCGAACCCGAGATGCCGCGCGAGAAGCCGAGGTAGTTCCGGATGAGCGAGCTGGATCCGGCCTGGCCGCCGATCGACTCCCGCTCGACCACGAGCACGTCGAGACCCTCGGATGCCGCGTACACCGCCGCGGCCAGGCCCGCGGGTCCGGCCCCGACGACCACCACGTCGGCGACCCGGTCGACGTCGACGGAGGTGTCGAGCCCGTAGGCGGCGGCGAGCTCGGCGTTGCCCGGGTCGACGAACGCGCGCCCGTCGAGCATGACCACCACCGGCACATCGGGCACCTCGTCGATCCCCGCTCGCTCCAGGCGCTCCCGCGCCCGGACGTCGGCGGGTTCGAGCCAGTCGTGGGGCACGCCGCCGCGCGCGAGCAGGCTGCGCAACTCGTGCGTGCGCGCCAGGCCGGCCCGGCCGATCACCGTGACCTCGCGGGGCCGCAGGCCGATCGAGCGTTCCCACTCGAGCAGGAACTCGGTGATGGTCCGGTGGAAGTACTCGTCGGGCGTGTGCCACGGCCGGATGACGTAGTACTCCAGTTCGCCGGCGGCCATGAGCGCGAGGATCTCCTCGCGCACGCCCGCATCGCCCCACTGCCCCCACTCGATGAGGCGCCCGCGCCGCACGTCGGGGAACCACGACCGCGCGACCGCGAACACGCTCCGCCCGCCGATGTCGCCCGCGCGGTCGGCGAGGATGAGCGCGAGGGGGCCCGCGCCGTCGACCAGCCGTTCGATCCGGCGGGCGGCCTCGTGCTCGTCGGCGACCTCGTCGATGCGGTAGTCGGCGCCGTAGCGGCGGGCGAGCTCGGCGACGACGGCCGAGCGCGCGTCCGCATCCCGTGCGACGACGAGGATCACGGGTGGTGCTGTCGCAGCCGACATGCGCGCCTCCTCCGCTGCTCCGGGCAGCGATCGGGGGCAGTGTACCGCCGGGGCCACGCGGCGGACAGGGGCGAACGGATGCCGCGGGGCCCCCGCCCCGCGGCATCCGTTCGCCGTCTCGCCGCCTCGTCAGCTTGCGGCGGCCTGCACCCGCTCGCGGTCGGCGTCGTCGACGTCGCGGAGGTCGAGGCCGCGCGTCTCACGGGCGGCCCACACCGCGACGAGCGTGATCGCACAGGCGACGGCGACGTAGACGGCGACGGGCACGCTCGAGCCGTACTGCGACAGCAGGCCCGTGGCGATGATCGGGGCGAGGGAGCCGGCGAAGATCGAGGTGACCTGGTAGCCGAGGGAGACGCCCGAGTACCGCATGCGGGTCGGGAACATCTCGGCCATGATCGCCGGCTGGCTGGCGTACATCGCCGCGTGGAAGGTCAGGCCGAGGGCGATCGCGAGCCAGATCACGACCGGCTCGCCCGTGTCCATCATCGGGAAGGCGAAGAACGCCCAGGTCGCCCCCGCCACGGCACCGAACGCGTAGATCGGGCGACGTCCCACCCGGTCGGAGAGCCGGCCCCACAGCGGGATCACCACGAAGTGCACGAGGTGCGCGCCGACGAGCATGAGCAGCGTGTTCGAGGTGCCCTCCTGCACGACCTGCGTGAGGTAGACGATCGAGAAGGTGACGACGACGTAGTACAGGATGTTCTCCGCCACGCGGAGGCCCATCACGGTGATCACGCCGCGCGGGTAGCGCTTGACGACCTCGAACACGCCGTACGAGGTGGCCTTCGCGGCTTCGCGCTCGGCCTGCATCTCGAGGAAGATCGGCGCGTCGGTGATCTTGGTGCGGATGTACCAGCCGACGAACACGATCACCGCCGAGAGCCAGAACGCCACGCGCCAGCCCCAGCCGAGGAACGCCTCCTCGGTGAGCGTCGACGACAGGACGAACAGCACCAGGGTCGCGAGGAGGTTGCCGACGGGCACGGCCGCCTGCGGCCAACTCGCCCAGAAGCCGCGCGACTTCGCGGGGCTGTGCTCGGCGACGAGCAGCACCGCGCCGCCCCACTCGCCGCCGACCGCGAAGCCCTGCAGGAACCGCAGGACGACGAGGAGGATGGGCGCGAGGATGCCGATCTGCGCGTACGTCGGCAGGCAGCCCATGAGGAAGGTGGCGACGCCGACGAGGATGATGCTGAACTGCAGCAGCCGCTTCCGGCCGTACTTGTCGCCGAAGTGGCCGAACACGATGCCGCCGAGCGGACGCGCGATGAAGCCGACCGCGTACGTGAGGAAGGCGGCGATGATGCCGTCGAGCGCGCTGCCGGTCTGCGCGAAGAAGACGGTGCCGAAGACGAGCGTCGCCGCCGAGGCGTAGAGGAAGAACTCGTACCACTCGACGACCGTGCCCGCCATCGAGGCGGTCACGACGCGGCGGAGGCTCGACGCGGTCGGGTTCGCGCTCGCCTCCCGAACGGGTGCCTGGGTCATTCGATGCTCCTTTGCATGGACCACGGGGGATGTGGACGCGGTTCGCGTCACGGCCGAGTCTGGCCTGCATCGATACGCAGAGCCAATGGCGAGATCCGCATCGCAGATGTGCGAAACTGCACACCATGTCGCTGACGACTCCCCGCCGCGCACCCAGCGCCGACGACCTCATCGTGCTCCTCGCCGTCGCCCGCGAGGGCCGCTACACGAGCGCCGCGAGCCGCCTGGGGCTGAACCACACGACCGTCGCGCGCCGCATCGAGTCGCTCGAGCAGGCGCTCGGCGGCCGCGTGCTCGTGCGCGGCACCGCGGGCTGGGTGCTGACCCCGCTCGGCGAGCACGCCCTCGCGGCGGCCGAGGAGGTCGAGGCCGCCCTGCGGCGCCTCTCCCCCGATGCGCCGGCCCTCGGCGGCGTCGTCCGGCTCTCCGCGACCGACGGGTTCAGCGGGTTCATCGCCGCGCCGGCGATGGCCGCCCTCCGGGCGCGGCATCCGGATGTCTCGCTCGAGATCGTCGCGGCGACGCGTCGCGCCGCCCAGCAGCGGGTCGGCGTCGACCTCGAGGTCGTCGTCGGCCGGCCGCACGTGCAGCGCGCGGAGGCGATCCACCTCGGCGACTACGTGCTCGGGCTCTACGCGAGCCGCGCGTTCCTCGAGAGGAACGGAACGCCGGAGACGCTCGACGACCTGGCCGGCGGCCCGCTCGTCTACTTCATCGAGTCGATGCTGCAGGTCGACGCGCTGGATGCCGCACGCCGGTCCACGCGCGGCATGATCGACGCCGTCTCGAGCACCAACGTGTACGTCCACGTGGACGCGACCCGGGCGGGCGCCGGGTACGGGCTGCTGCCGGCCTTCCTCGCCGATCCGCACGAGGACCTCGTTCGCCTGTTCCCCGATCGGATCGAGGAGCGCCTGCCGTACTGGCTCGTGTGCCGACCGGAGGCCCTCCGGCAGCCCACGGCCGTGGCCTTCATCGCCGCCCTCCGTGCGCGCATGGCCGAGGCCGCCGACGCCCTGCTCGGGCGGTCGGCGGCCTCGTCGTCTGCGGACGACTGACGCGGTCAGCTCGCCGCCGGCGCGTCGCGGTCGTCCTCGTCCCGCTCCTCGGCCTCGCGAGGCGTCAGGTACGGGTCCGGGTCGCCGGCGTACTGCGCCGACGCGGCGAGCGTCGAGGTCTCCGCGTCGCGCTGGCGCGCCTCGCGGAGGAGCTCCTCGATGTGCTCGGCGTTCTCCGGGATCGCGTCGGCGATGAACTCGAGCGTCGGGGTGAGCCGCGCGGTGATGTTGCGGCCGACCTCGCTGCGGAGCATGCCCGTCGCGGCCTTGAGCGCGAGCGCGGAGTCGCGCCGCTCCTCGTCGGTGCCGTAGACGGTGTAGAAGATGCTCGCGTGCTGCAGGTCGCCCGTCACGCGCACGTCGGTGATGGTGACGAATCCGAGTCGCGGGTCGCGCAGGCCCTTGTCGAGCCGCTTGGCCACGATCTCCTTGATGCGGTCCGCCAGCTTCCTGGCGCGCTGCGGATCGGCCATGATTCCCTGCCTTTCGTCGTGGGGAAGGGGACGGGGCCCCGCTCATCGCGGTGACGAGCGGAGCCCCGTGCCGTGGGCTAGGCCCGCGGCTTCTCGCGCATCTCGATGGTCTCGATCTCGTCGCCGACCTGGATGTCGTTGTACTTGCCGAGGCCGATGCCCGCCTCGAAGTCCGTGCGGACCTCGGTGACGTCGTCCTTGAACCGACGCAGCGACTCGATCGCGAGGTTGTCGCCGACCACCACGCCGTCGCGGATGACGCGGGCCTTGGCGTTGCGCGTGATCGTTCCCGACCGCACGATGACACCGGCGATGTTGCCGAACTTCGAGGAGCGGAACACCTCGCGGATCTCGGCCACACCCGACTGCACCTCTTCGAACTCGGGCTTGAGCATGCCCTTGAGCGAGTTCTCGATGTCGTCGATCGCGTTGTAGATGACGTTGTAGAAGCGCACGTCGACGCCCTCGCGGGCGGCGCGCTCGCGCGCCTTCACGTCGGGGCGGACGTTGAACCCGATCACGATCGCGTTGTCGATCGTGGCCAGGTCGATGTCGCTCTCGGTCACCGCACCCACACCGCGGTGGAGGATGCGCAGCTGCACCGAGTCGTCGACCTCGATCTTCATCAGCGACTCCTCGAGCGCCTCGACGGCACCCGACACGTCGCCCTTGATGATGAGGTTGAGCGCCTCGACCTTGCCCTCCTCCAGCGCACGCGTGAAGTCCTCGAGCGAGATGCGCTTGCGGGCCTTCGCCAGCTGCGCGTTGCGCTCGGCGGCCTCGCGCTTCTCGGCGATCTGGCGTGCCGTGCGGTCCTCCTCGGTGACGAGGAAGGTGTCGCCGGCGCGCGGGACGCTCGAGAGGCCCTGCACCTGCACCGGGCGCGACGGCGTCGCGGCGGTCACCGGGTCGCCGTTCTCGTCGCTCATCGCGCGGACGCGGCCGTAGGCCGTGCCCGCGACGATCGCGTCGCCGACCTTGAGCGTGCCCGACTGGATGAGCACGGTCGCCACGGCGCCGCGGCCCTTGTCGAGCTTGGCCTCGATGGCCACGCCTCGGGCGTCCTTGTCGGGGTTCGCGCGCAGGTCGAGTCCGGCGTCGGCGGTCAGGAGCACCGCGTCGAGCAGTTCCTGGATGCCGATGTTCTCGCGCGCCGAGACGTCGACGAACATGACGTCGCCGCCGTACTCCTCGGCCACGAGGCCGAACTCGGTGAGCTGCTGGCGCACCTTGGCCGGGTTGGCGTCGGGCTTGTCGATCTTGTTCACCGCGACCACGATCGGCACGTTCGCCGACTGGGCGTGGTTCAGCGCCTCGACCGTCTGCGGCATGATGCCGTCGTCGGCCGCGACCACGAGGATCGCGATGTCGGTCACCTGCGCACCACGGGCTCGCATGGCGGTGAACGCCTCGTGACCCGGGGTGTCGATGAAGGTGATCGCGCGGTCGATGCCCTCGTGCTCGGTGTGCACCTGGTACGCACCGATGTGCTGCGTGATGCCGCCGGCCTCGCCGGCGACCACGTTGGCACTGCGGATCGCGTCGAGGAGGCGCGTCTTTCCGTGGTCGACGTGGCCCATGACGGTGACGACCGGCGGACGCGGCATGAGGTCCTCGTCGGTCTCGTCCTCGAGCTCCTGGTCGAGGTCGATGTCGAAGCCCTCGAGCAGCTCGCGGTCCTCGTCCTCCGGGGACACGACCTGGATCTTGTAGCCGAGCTCGGCGCCGAGCACCTCGAAGGTGGCCTCGTCGAGCGACTCGGTCGCCGTGGCCATCTCACCGAGGTGGAAGAGCACGGTGACGAGCGAACCGGGGTTCGCGTCGATCTTGTCGGCGAAGTCCGAGATGGACGCGCCGCGACGCAGGCGGATGACGGTGTTGCCGTCGCCGCGGGGGACGCTCACGCCGCCCAGCGACGGCGCCTCCCGCATCTCGAATTCCTGCCGCTTCGTGCGCTTCGACTTGCGGGCCTTGCTCTTGCCGCCGCCACGACCGAACGCGCCGGCCGTGCCGCCGCCGGGGCCGCGACCGCGACCGCCGCCACC
>NZ_JALPSX010000012.1:0-126387 GCF_023217995.1 Agromyces sp. C10
CGCTCGGGCGAGAAGCCGGAGACGTCGCCGACGTAGCGCGTGTGGTCGTCCGGGACCGGGTCGACGGCGGCGGCCGCGACCTCGGCGGCGAACTCCGCGACGTTGTACAGCTTGCCCGCGTCCTCCTTGCGCGCGGCGATGGCACCCGGGTTGGCCCGCTCGAGCAGCGTCGCGGTGATGGTGCCCTCGATCATGTCGCCGGAGACGACGACGAACTCGACGCCCTTCGCGTCGAGCTCGGGCAGCTTCGCGCGGAGTGCGTCCTCACCGGCTCGCTTCGAGAGCGCGACCGGCTCGTACTCCGGCATCGTCGGCGTCGTACGGATGAAGTGCGCCTGGTGGCTGGTGACGAACACGATCCGCGAGTGCTCGGCGAGGTGCGGCAGCGCGTTCTCGACGACGTTGACCTGCGCGTCGCGGTTCAGGCGCATCGCGTAGTCCTCCCCCATGCCGGACTCCATGCCGCCCGAGGCATTGAGCACGAGGAGGTCGATCGGCCCGAACTCGTCGACGGCGCGCTCGAACATCGCCCGGACCGACGCGGCATCCGTCAGGTCGGCGCCGACCGCGATCGCCCGACCGCCCGCGGCGGTGATCTCGCCGACGATCTTCTCGGCGCGCGGCGCCTTGCTGCGGTAGTTGATCACGACGGCGGCGCCCGCTTCGGCGAGATACCGTGCGGTGTCGGCGCCGATGCCGCGGGACGAGCCCGTGACGACGGCGACGCGACCGTCGAGCGATCCGGGGGCGAGCGGGTTGGTCACGTTGGGCTCCTCGATGCGGTGCGGGGATGGCTGAGCGCCACGCGGACGCGCCGCCCCCGAGACTACCAACTCCCCCACCGGCGTCCCGCGCGCTGATAGGTTCGAGGTAGCCCGAAGGAGTCGAAGTGGATGTGCTGACGCAGTACGCGTGGATCGCCTGGCTGGTGCTGATCCTCGTGTTCGCGACCATCGAGGTGTTCACCCTCGAGATGACGTTCCTCATGCTCGCGCTCGGCAGCGTCGCGGGACTGCTCTCCGGCCTCACCGGCATCCCCTGGTGGGCGCAGTTCATCGTGGCCGCCGTCGTCGCGGTCGCACTGCTGCTGACGCTGCGACCATCGCTGCTGCGGCTGCTGCGCCGCGGTGCGGATTCGGCGCGCAGCAACGTCGATGCGCTGATCGGCGCCGAGGGCAGCGTAGTGCGCACGGTCACCGCCGCCGGCGGCCAGGTCAAGCTGCACAACGGCGACGTCTGGACGGCGCGGCTCTCGCCCATCACCGAGCAGGCGGACGTCGCCGCGGGCGAGCGCGTGCTCGTCACCGGCATCGACGGCGCGACGGCGGTCGTCGTGCCCATTGAGAGGAGCGCCCAGGCGTGAACGACATCGGCCCCATCATCACCCTGGTCGTCGTCGCGGCGATCGCGATCTTCGCGATCGTGGTCATCGCGCGATCCATTCGGATCGTCCCGCAGGCGTACTCGGGCGTCGTGGAACGGCTCGGCCGCTACCACAAGACCCTCTCCCCCGGCCTGAACCTCCTCGTGCCCTTCATCGACCGGCTGCTGCCGCTCGTCGACATGCGCGAGCAGGTCGTCTCGTTCCCGCCGCAGCCGGTGATCACCGAGGACAACCTCGTCGTGTCGATCGACACGGTCGTCTACTTCCAGGTCACCGACGCCCGCGCGGCGACCTACGAGATCAACAACTACCTCGGCGCGGTCGAGCAGCTCACCACGACCACGCTCCGCAACGTGGTCGGCGGCCTGAACCTCGAAGAGGCGCTCACGAGCCGCGACAACATCAACGGCCAGCTCCGCATCGTGCTCGACGAGGCGACCGGCAAGTGGGGCATCCGCGTCTCCCGCGTCGAGCTCAAGGCGATCGATCCGCCCCTGTCCATCCAGGACTCGATGGAGAAGCAGATGCGCGCGGAGCGCGACCGCCGCGCCGCGATCCTCACCGCCGAGGGCACGAAGCAGTCCGCCATCCTCGAGGCCGAGGGTGCACGGCAGGCCTCGATCCTCAAGGCCGAGGGCGACGCCAAGGCCGCCGTGCTCCGTGCACAGGGTGAGGCCGAGGCGATCCTCACGGTCTTCGACGCCATCCACAAGGGCGACCCCGACCCCAAGCTGCTCGGCTACCAGTACCTGCAGATGCTCCCCCAGCTCGCCGAGGGCGCGTCGAACAAGCTCTGGATCATCCCGAGCGAGCTCACCGAGGCCCTGAAGGGGATCGGCGGCGCGTTCACGCCGAAGGACGGCGCGACCGGCGCACCGGGTACCCGCACGGACCTGCCCGGCTGATCCTCCCGTGGGCTCGCCCTGGTTCGAACCGGCGGCGCCCCGCGTGCTCGCGCACCGCGGGCTGGCGCTCGACGCACCCGAGAACACCCTGCTCGCCTTCGAGCACGCCGTGCGCGCGGGTGCCGGTTACCTCGAGACCGACGTGCACCTCAGTGCCGACGGCGAGGCCGTGATCGCGCACGACCCCGAGCTCGGGCGCGTCGCACCCGGTCGGACCGAGCGGGTCGCCGACCTCACGGCGGACGCGCTGCGCCGGGTGGACCTCGGTCACGGCCAGGGCTTCCCGACCCTGATCGAAGCACTGCATGCGTTCCCCGCGGCGCGATTCAACATCGACGTCAAAACGGATCCGGCGGTCGCCGCGACGGTGGAGGCGATCCGGGCTGCCGACGCCCGGGACCGGGTACTGCTCACGGCGTTCTCCGACGCGCGGCGCCGCCGGCTCGCGGCGATGCTTCCGGGGGTCGTGACCTCGGCGGGGCGCGCGTCCGTGCTGCGGGCGCGGGCGGCATCCGTCGTCGGGAACCCGGCCGTGCTGCGTCGGGCGGTGGCAGGTGCTCAGGTGCTCCAGATCCCCGAGCGCGTGGGGCGGGTCCCGCTGCTGACGCCCCGCCTGCTCGAACGCGCGCACGCCGCCGGCCTCGAAGTGCACGTGTGGACGGTCAACGCCGAGGCGGACATGCGGCGGCTGCTGCACCTCGGCGTCGACGGCATCGTCACCGACCGGGCCGATCTCGCGCTGCGGGTCGTGTCGGGAACCTGAGAGTTCCCCGGCAAAACCCCAGCCCCCGGGAAGAATACGCCCAGCTTGATCGTCTATACCTGATTGACGATCGAGAGGAGTACGCCATGGCGGACCGGAGCCTTCGGGGCATGCGAATCGGCGCCCAGAGCCTGCAGAGCGAGGACGGCGTCGTGTTCGCCGACCGTGCCGACTACACCTACCAGTGCGAGGCGTGCGGGCGCGACACGATCATGACCTTCTCGACGGAGGCCGAGATCCCCGAGATGTGGGAATGCCGCCACTGCGGCAGCTCCGCGGTCCTCCTCGTGGACTCCAAGCCGGTCGAGATCGACCGGTCGGGCGAGAAGGTCGCCCGTACCCACTGGGACATGCTGCTCGAGCGCCGCACGCGCGCCGAGCTCGAGGAACTCCTGCAGGAGCGCCTCAACTACCTGCGGGCCCGACGCGGCCAGCAGAAGATCGGCGCCTAGGCCGCCGATTCCCCGCCGTCGCCCCGCCCGGATCCCGTCCGGCGCGGGGCGTTCTGCGTCCGCCCCCGGACGCCGACCGCGATGAGACCGCCGATCGCCGCGATCACCGTGATCGTCGGCACGGACCCGCCCAACACGACCGCCGGGGTGAGTCCCTCGCGCAACTCGACGTCGGTGACCATGGCCTCGGCCTCGTACGCCGGAAGCTCGTCGATGGTGCGACCGGTGGGGTCGATGACCTGGCTGGTGCCGACCGTGGAGATGTTCACCACGGAGCGGCCGGTCTCGATCGCGCGCAGCCGCGCGATCGCGAGCTGCTGCTGGTTCTCGTCGGTGCCGCGGAAGTCGGCGTTGTTGGTCTGCAGGAGGTAGAGCTCCGCGCCGTCGCGCGCGCCTTCCCAGATGAGGCCGTCGTAGATGACGTCGAAGCAGATCGCGAGCCCGGCGACCGCGCCGCCCACGTCGAAGACAGGTGGTTCCGTGCCCGGCGAGTAGCCGCGCTGGATGAGGCCCGTGAGCTCGGGGACGAGGGCGTCGTAGAACCAGCGGTCGGGGATGTACTCGCCGAAGGGCACCGGGTTCCGCTTCGAGAACCGGTCGACCGCTCCGGCGCCGGACTCCCAGAGCAGCGAGGTGTTGTAGAACCGCTCCTCGTCGTCGACCGTCACCGTGTTCAGCACGACGGGCGCGCCGATGCGTTCGCTCAGGTCGTCGAAGGTGCGCGCGGCCTCGGCGCTGCGGGTCGGGTCGACGTCCGAGCCGCCCTCGGGCCAGAGCAGCACGTCGATGCCGGGTTCGTCGAGCACCGGCTCGGTCGCGTCGAGCTGCGCTGCGAGGATGTCGCCGGGTTCGCGCTCGTCGAAGTAGCCCGACGGCCCGTTGCCCTGCACGCTCGCCACGCGGAGCTCCCCCGTCGGTGTCGTCGGCCAGGCGGGCACCGCCACGGCGACCACGAGGAGCGCGACGACCGGGACCGCGCTGCGGACGTCGCGCCACCCGCGCAACCGCACCCACTCGATGACACCGGCGACGAGCGCGACCATGACGAGGCCCAGACCGCTCGAGCCGACCCACGACACGACCTGCGCGAACGGGCTCTCGGACTGGCTGAGGGCCGCGCGCCCCCATGGGAATCCGCCGTAGGGGATGCTGCCCGTCGCGGTCTCGCGCACGATCCACAATCCGGCGACGAGGAGCGGCAGCAGCACGAGGCGAGCCCAGCGGGACGACGTCGCGCGCGGCAGCCACCGGTACGCCAGGGCGATGAGGACGGCTCCGCCGGCCACGATCAACGACTGGAGGATCGAGAGGGCGAGCCACGGCACGGGCCCGAGGTACAACGAGGTCCACGACACGTGCGTGAGGTAGAAGCCGAGCCCGAAGACGAGCCCGATGTGGAAGGCCGCCCAGGAGGAACGCCCGATCAGGGAGACGAGCGTCATGCCGATGCCGACGAACGCCAGCGGCCAGACGCTCGCTCCGGGGAACCCGAGGTCGTACACGACGCCGCCGAGCGCCGACACGAGCAGCGCGGCCCACAGCGGCATGACGGGCCGGGGGCGGTCAGCGGATGCCTCGGCTGCGGCATCCGTTCGCATCGGAGTGGTGCTCATGCGGCGGCACCGTACGCGACCACGCCGCGCCGGACGGCGTCGATCGCGGCGCGCGCGGTGGCGCCCAGCTCGGCGTCGGCCACGATCGAGATCTGGTCGAGGAGGTCGATGACCTGCTTGGACAGGCGCACGAAGTCGCCCGCGGCGAGCTCGGTCTCCGACAGGACGCTGCCGAGCGCCGCGCCGCGGGCCCAGGCGTGCATGGCCGCCGAGAGCGCCGGAGACGGCTGCTCGGTCCCCGGCAGGCGGTGGTCGCGCTCGACGTCGTCGAGTTCGCTCCACGCATCGGTCGTGCGATCGAACGCCGCGCGGAACGGTCCCTTCGGGAGCCGGAACTGCAGGCCGCGCTCGTCCCGACGCGGCTCGTACACGAGCGCGGCCGCCATCGCGGCGATGCCCGCGACGTCGAGGCCGGCCCACAGGTCGCGCCGGAGGGATTCGGCCACGAGCAGGTCGCGTTCGCCGTAGATGCGCTTCAGGGTGCGACCCGCCGCCGTGGAGACGAGCCCGCCCTGCCCGTCCGACTCGAGGTAGCCGAGCTGTACGAGCACCTCGGCGACCCGGTCGAACCGCTTGGCGACCTGGCCGGTCCGGGTCCGGATCTGACGGCTGAGGTCGTCGTGGTCGCGCTTCAGGCGCCACCACCGCTCGGCCCAGCGGGCGTGCTGCTCGCGCTCGGCGCAACCGTGGCACGGATGCGCCCGGAGGCGCTTGCGCTCGGAGGCCAGCTCCCGCTGCATCCGCTCGCGTTGGGCGTGGGTCGGGTTGCCCTTCGCCTGCTGCCGCTCGAGGTCGGCGATGCGCCGACGGATCCCCGCGTACTCGCCGAAGTCTCCCAGGTGGCACTGCATCGCGCGCTCGAAGCCGGCCATCGACTCCTCCTGCTTGCGCAGGGTTCGGGCGAGGTCGACGACCGCGCGGTCGGCCTGGAACTGCGCGAACGACAGCTCGAGCACCTGACGAGTCCGCTCGCGGCCGAACTGGTCGACGAGGTTCACCGCCATGTTGTAGGTCGGCGAAAAGCTGGAGTTCAGCGGATAGCTGCGTCGGGACGCCAGCGAGGCCACCGCCTCGGGATCGAGCCCGTCGACCCACTGGATCACGGAATGGCCCTCGACGTCGATGCCACGTCGCCCCGCTCGACCGGTGAGCTGGGTGTACTCCCCCGGCGTGATGGGCACGCGCGCCTCGCCGTTGAACTTCTCGAGCTTCTCGAGCACGACCGAGCGCGCGGGCATGTTGACGCCGAGCGCGAGGGTCTCGGTGGCGAACACGACCTTCAGGAGCTTGCGCTGGAAGAGGTCCTCGACGATCTCCTTGAAGGTCGGCAGCATGCCCGCGTGGTGCGCCGCCACGCCTCGCTGCAGGCCCTCGAGCCACTCCCAGTAGCCGAGCACGGCCAGGTCGTCGTCGCGCAGCATCCGGGCGCGCTCCTCGACGATGGATCGGATCTCGTCTCGTTCAGCCGTGTCGGTGAGGCGGATGCCGCTGCGGAGCACCTGGCGGACCGCCTGGTCGCAGCCGGCGCGAGAGAAGATGAACACGATCGCGGGCAGCAGGTGCTTGGAGTGCAGCAGGGCGACCACATCCGGCCGGTCGATGCGCGAGGCACCGTGCCCGCCCTGGTGGAACCGGCCGCGGTCGCTTCCGCGCCGCCCGCGTTCCGAACGGCCCCGGATCGACCGCCCGCCCGCGCGGGCGAGGCGCTGGAGCTCGGGATTCACCCGATGGGTGGCCGCCTGCCCCGATGAGTCGAAGAGGTCCACGAGCTTCCCGCCCGCGAGCACGTGCTGCTCGAGGGGCACCGGCCGCTGCTCGGAGACGATCACGTCCGTGTCGCCGCGCACGGCCTGCAGCCAGTCGCCGAACTCCTCGGCGTTGGACACCGTGGCGCTCAGGGAGACCAGGCGCACCACCTCCGGGAGGTGGATGATGACCTCCTCCCACACCGCGCCGCGGAATCGGTCGGCGAGGTAGTGCACCTCGTCCATGACGACGTACGCGAGCCGGTCGAGCAGCGGCGAGTCGGCGTAGAGCATGTTGCGGAGGACCTCGGTGGTCATCACCACGATGCGAGCGCCGGAGTTGATGTTCGTGTCGCCGGTGAGCAGGCCGACGTTGCGGGCCCCCCAGGTGTCGACGAACTCCTGGTACTTCTGGTTCGAGAGCGCCTTGATGGGCGTCGTGTAGAACACCTTCTCGTCGCCCGACTCCATCGCGAGGTAGACCGCGTACTCCGCGACCACCGTCTTGCCCGCGCCGGTGGGTGCGGCGACCAGCACGCTCCGCCCTTCGTCGAGGGCGCCGCACGCGGCGCGCTGGAACGGGTCGAGGTCGAAGGACAGGTTCGCCGCGAACTCCTGCAGCCTCGGCTGGCGCCGTTGCTGCCGGGACAATGCGTAGCGTTCCGCCGGCGAGAGGCTCATCCCCCCAGCCTAGACAGGACTGCCGAACTCCAGCTGATTGCGCTTGGCGACGCGCTTGTCGTGCAGATGCGCGATGCCCCACGCCGCGAAGTAGAGCCCGATCATCGGGATCGCGAGCATGAACATCGAGACGACGTCGGCCGACGGGGTGGCGATTGCGGTGAACAGCGTGATGACGAGGATGGCGACCCGCCAGCTCTTGATGATCGACGCCGCGCTGAGCACCCCGGCGAGGTTCAGCAGCACGATGAACACCGGCACGACGAACGCGATGCCGATCGCCAGGACCAGCTTCAGCACGAAGTCGTAGTACTCCTTCGCCGTCAGGAGCGACTCGCTGCCCTCGGGGACGAAGCCGGTCATGAGCTTCACGATGTTGGGAAGCACGAACCAGCCGGCCGCGCAACCGGCGAGGAAGAGCGGGATCGCCGCACCGAGGAAGATGAACGAGAACTTGCGCTCGCGCGCATTCAGCCCCGGCACGAGGAACGCGAAGATCTGGTACAGCCAGACCGGACTCGAGATCACGATCCCCACGGTGAACGCGACCTGGAGCCGCAGGTCGAACGCACTCGAGATGGTCGGGAAGATGATCCCGCCGCCGCCCTGGGCCTCGGCCACGGCCTCGACGGGCGCCTGCAGCGCGTTCCACACGAACAGGTCGGTGAGGATCCACCCGGCGACCGCACCGACGACGATGGCGATCGCCGACGTGAAGAGGCGCTTGCGCAACTCGAGGAGGTGCGCGCCGAGCGACATCCGCTTCTCGCGGTTCGCGGTGCCGCGATCCTTCACGGCCGACACGGGCTAGGCGTTCGGGCCGGCGTCCGTGCGCTTCGCCGGATCACCGGTCGTCGACGACGCGGGCGGCGTGGTGGTCGATGCGTTCGACGCGGTCGACGTGCCCGTGACGGGCGCGTCGGTGGTCGTCGTGCCGTCGGACGCGTCGGTGCGCTCGTCGGAGTCCGACCGGACCTCGTTCTTCAGGATCTTCATCGACTGGCCCAGGCTCCGCGCGAGGGCGGGAAGCTTCGGCGCACCGAACAGCAGCAGGATCACCAGCAGGATGATCAGCGCGTGCCAACCGGTGAAGGCGTTTCCAAACATAGGTGCTCGTCCAATTCTGGCGGGATGGTCCGCTCAGTCTAACCGGTCGCCGGCGGCGTTCGCCTCACCCGTCGGCCGGCGTGGACGACGCACGGGGGTCGTCGTCCGGGTAACCTGCCAGGCCCGCCTCGGCCCACTCCGCGACCACCGCGCGCGCCTCCTCCGGGGCGACGACGGTCACCAGTCCGGGCAGACCCGCGACCAGGCGCTTGAGCCCGTGCACGTGGGCGAGGCGGAGGGTCACGCGGAGCCGCCCGTCGACCTCGGTCGTGGTCGAGTCGGCGAGGTAGTCCGCCAGGAGCGGCAGCGTCGCCGGGGCCACGTCGACGACGACCTCGAGATCGGTGTCGGACGCCTGGAAGAGCGTCTCGGGGATCGCCCGGTCGGAGTGGTTGGCGATCGGCTCGTCGGCGACCTCGAGCCCGCTCATCCGGTCGATGCGGAAGTTCCGGACCTCCTCCCGGAGGTGGTCGAACGCCTGCAGGTACCAGTCGGCGCCGAGCGAGGCGATGCGCAGGGGATCCACGCGCCGGCGTCGGCGCTCCCCTCGCGCGTTGAGGTAGTCGAACTCGAGCTGACGACCGGATGCCACGGCCCGCCGAACCACGGCGAGCGACGCATCGGCGGCCTCCTCGGCGACGGCGAGCCGGCTGGGAGCCGCGGACGCGCCCGCGCGGAGCTTCTCGGTGAGCGCGGCGAGCGAGGCGCTCCCGGCGTTCTCGGGCGACGCCGAGAGGTACTGGAGTCCGGCGATGAGCGCCGCCGCCTCGCGCGCCGACAGCCGGGGGGCGTCGTCGATCGCCACGTGGTGGACGATCACGATGACGTCGTCCTCCTCGAAGGAGTCCCAGTCGATGTCGAACAGGTCGTTCGGCTGGTAGGTGCCCGTCGCGCCCGGCAGGCCCGACGTGGCGATCAGCCGGACCGCGTCGCGGATCTCCTCCTCCCCCACCCCGAAGTGCGCGGCCGCCTCGGAGACGTCGACCACGCGCTGCTCGAGCAGGTACGGGACGAGGGCGAGCAGGAACACGAGCTTGTCGGGCCCGCGCATTCCAGCGGGCCGACGCGGCGACGCGCTCATCGATCGGCTCCCGGGCGATGGGAGGCCGCGACCGCGGCGAGCCGCTCGCGGACGGCGTCGCGCAGCGTCGAGGGCGAGAGCACACGGACCTCCGGGCCGTACGAGGCCAGTTCGTCGGCGAAGACGGCGGCATCCGTGTAGTGCAGCCGGATGACGCCCGCGTCGTCGTCGGCCTCCACCGCCCGCTTGCCGAGGCGCACCTCGGCGTCGGAGCCCGCGGTCACCGCGAGGTCGGCGCTGTTGGCCTGCCGCAGCGCCCGCAGGTCGGCGAGCGCCCGGTCCTGCACGTCGGCGGGCGGCGGATCGAAGGGCCTGCCGGCCAGCGACTGCACGTCGCCGACGATGCGCGAGAGGAGGAACGTGCGCGGGGCGCCCGCGTCGACGTCACGGCCGTGCAGGTGCCAGCGACCCTCGTGGAGCACGACCGCGTGCGGCTCGACGGTGCGCAGTCTCGGCTCGCGCTCCCCCGGCTTCAGGTAGCGGAACCGGACGCGCTGCCGCTTGTCGAGTGCCTGCCGGATCGGCTCGAACGCGGCATCTCGCACCCGGAGCCGCGGCGCGTAGCCGATCACGGGTTCACGCGGCTCGATGCCGAGCGACCGGAGCTTCGTGAGCGCACGCTGCGAGTCGGAGGACAGCGAGGCCTCGCGCCAGACCTCGGCGGCGAGGCCGAGCAGGGCGAGCTCATCGGGCGTGAACCGGACGTCGACCGGGAGATCGTAGTCGCCCTTCGGGATCCGGTAGCGCAGCGCCTGGTTGTCGCCCGGTCGGTCGGGCGACTCGATCGTCTCGAGCGGGATGCCGAGGTCGCGGATCTCGTCCTTGTCGCGCTCGAACTGGCGCTCGAGGTTGGCGTTGCCGCCCCGATCGTCGTAGCGCTCGGCGTAGCCGCGCACCGTCGACAGGATCTCGGACTTCAGCAGCCCGGTCTCGGTCGCGAGCAGCGCCAGGACGAGGCTGAAGAGCCGGTCCTCGACCGGGATCCTCGGCTCCCCCGAGCGCTTGGATGACGCCACGTCAGCGATCATACTGACCGGCGTGCGACGGGCGGACGACGCGCCCGCCGGTCACACCACGCCGAGGATGTCGATGACGAAGAACAGCGTCGAGCCGGCCGGGATGCCCGCCTGCTCGGCGTCGCCGTAGCCGTCCTCCGGGGCGATGACCACTCCGACCTGCGAGCCGACCTTCTGGCCGATGAGCGCCTCGGCGAACCCGGGCACGACCTGCGAGCCCTCGCCCTCGGCGACGACGAACGCCGTCGGGCCGTTGCGCTCCCACGTGGAGTCGAAGACGGAGTTGTCGTCCCACAGGACGCCCGTGTAGTGGACGACGACCTGGTCGCCGTCCTCGACCACCGCGCCGGAGCCGGCCTTCAACACCTCGACCTCGGTCGACTCGAAGGGCTCCGTGTCGGGCACGGTGATGCCCGGACGCCCGTCGGGCGCCGTCACCACGGCGGGGAAGCCGTCGCGGGCGATCTGCGGCGCGCCGTTCGCCTTGAGGAGGAACGCGCGGTGCACGTCGAACACCATGACGAGGCTGTCGTCGGGCTCGATGCCGAGCTGGGCGTTGCCCTGCTCGCCGAAGGCGTCGGCGGGCGGGGCGACGATCACGACGCGCGAGCCCTCGCTGGCGCACGAGAGGCCCTTGCGGATGCCGGGGAGCCCGCCCTCGCTGAGGAGGATCGGCACGGGCTCCTGGTCGCCGAACCCGTTGACGTCGATCTCCTCGCCGGTCGTCCCGTTGTACACCGCGAGGCCGACGAGCGCCTGCTGGCCGGCCACGAGCCGGTCGCCGTCGCCCTCGATGATCTCGGTGCACTGCGTCTCGGCCGGGGAGACGGGCGTCGGGAAGTCGACCCGGGGCTCCTGGCCGAAGTCGCCCTCGACCTCGATGAGGTCGGACGACGCGCCGGCGGTCGCCTCGGGTTCGGGTGCCGCGGTGCAGCCGGTGAGCGTGACCGCGACGGCGGTCGCGGTGGCCAGAAGCGCGAGCGGGAGTCGCACGGGTCCTCGTTTCGTCTGGGTGGAACGGGCGCAGACAGCCTAGTCGGCGTCGGGCGCTTCGGTGTCGGGTCGGGAGTCGTCGTCGCCGCGCGAGCGGCGGGCCGCGGCATCCGCTGCGCGTGCGCGCTTGCGCAGCACCTTGTCGCTGACGTTGCGTTCGCCGAGCGCGCCGGGCGTCCACGCCTCGACGTCCTCGTCGCTGAACTCGGTCTTGGAGGGGCGGCGCTTGAGCTCGGGCAGCACGGTGCCGGGGGCGAGCCGGCGTGCGGTGAGGAGGAAGCCGGTGTGCGCGATCATGCGGTGGTCGGGCCGGACCGCGAGGCCCTGCACGTGCCATCCGCGGACCATCGTCTCGCTCGCCTGCGGCTCGGTGTACCGGCCGGTCGCACGGATCGCCTCGGCGACGCGCGAGAGCTGGGTGACCGTCGCGATGTAGCAGAGCAGCACGCCGCCGGGCTTGAGCGCGGTCGACACGGCGTCGATGCACTCCCACGGCGCGAGCATGTCGAGCACGACGCGGTCGACGGACGCCTCGGGCGCCTGCTCCGGCAGCGCCTCGGCGAGGTCGCCGAGGGTGATGGTCCAGTTCTCGGGGTCCTCGCCGTGGAAGGTGGCCACGTTGCCGCGGGCGACGTCGGCGAACTCCTCGCGACGCTCGAACGACATCAGCCGGCCGTTCGCGCCGATCGCGCGGAGCAGCCACAGCGACAGCGCGCCGGAACCGACACCGGCCTCGACGACGGTCGCGCCCGGGAAGACGTCGGCCTGCGCGAGGATCTGCGCCGCGTCCTTCGGGTATACGATCGCCGCCCCGCGCGGCATCGACATCACGAAGTCGCTGAGCAGCGGCCGGAGCGCCAGGTACTCGACACCCACCTGGTTGGCCACGACCGAGCCGTCGGGCAGGCCGATGAGGTCGTCGTGCGCGATCGCGCCCTTGTGCGAGTGGAACAGCTTGCCCGGCTCGAGGGTGATCGTGTGCAGGCGTCCCTTGGGGCCGGTCAGCTGCACGCGGTCGCCGGCGCGGAAGGGTCCGCTCGCCTCCCCGCGGCTCATGCGGTCTCCCTCGCGGATGCCACGACGCGGGCGATGTCGTCGACGGTCCGCCCGTCGAGCGAGTCCCAGATGACCTGCGCGGCGGCCGGGTCGAGGGGCACCATGTGCGGCACGCCGATCGCGACGGTGCCGGCGGATGCCGCGGAACGGAGCCCGGGCACCGAGTCCTCGATCGCGACGCAGTCGCCGATGGCCACGCCGAGCCGCTCGGCGGCCGTCAGGTACGGCTCGGGGTGCGGCTTCGGCTCGGCGACCTCGTCGCCCGTGACGAGCAGGTCGAACGCCTCGAACGGGATGGCCGCGACGATGTCCTCGGCCATCGAGCGCACCGACATGGTCACGAGCGCCGTCGGGATGCCCGCGTCGCGGACGGACTTCAGCAGCGCCTGCGCGCCCGGCTGCCACGGCACGCCGTGCTCGGCGAGCTGCTCGCGAACGCGCGCGGTCAGGCGCGCGACGATCGTATCGGCGTCGAGGTCGACCCCGGCGCGTTGGAACACGGCCGCGGCCTCCCAGAGGCCGGCGCCGACGACCTGCAGGGCGTCCTCGTCGGTCCAGCTGCCGCCGAACTCGCGGACGAGCTCGCCTTCGGCTCGCATCCAGTAGGGCTCGGTGTCGACGAGGGTGCCGTCCATGTCCCACAGGACGGCGGCGGGGAGGGCTGGGGTCACAACCGGCGATTCTATCCGCACGGCCTATTGTGGAGGTGAGCCCGGAGGTCCCGGGTTCGGGAAGCGGGGCGAACCGAGTGCAGCAGCCGACCGGGTTCCAGGGCGGACGACTCCTCATCGTCGCATTCGAGGGGTGGAACGACGCGGGCGAGGCGGCCACCGGCGCCGCCCGGCTCCTCGCGGAGCGGCTCCGCCTCGTCGAGGTCGCGGCCGTCGATCCCGAGCTCTACTTCGACTACCAGTTCACGCGCCCGACGATCCAGTCCGAGCCGGACGGCTCGCGGCGGCTCTCCTGGCCCGGCGCGGCGATCCTCGGCCCGAGCGGGATCCCCGCCGAGCCCGACGAGGAGGGCGTCACCGGACCGGGCGCCGACACGCTCCACGTGCTCCTCGGCGCCGAGCCCGCGCGCACGTGGAAGGGCTTCGCCGCCGAGCTCGTCGACGCCGCGCTGTCGGCCGACATCGAGGGCATCGTGCTGCTCGGCGCGATGCTCGCGGATGCGCCCCACACCCGCCCGCTCGCCGTCTTCGCCTCGAGCGAGAACCCCGAGGTCCGCGCCGCGCTCGGCGTCGAGCGATCGACCTACGAGGGCCCCGTCGGGATCCTCAGCGTGATCGCCGACCAGGCCGAACGGGTCGGCATCCCGACCGTCTCGCTCTGGGCGTCCGTGCCCCACTACGTGCACAACGCGCCCTCCCCCAAGGCCGTGCTCGCCCTGCTCGGCAAGGTCGAGGAGCTCACCGGTCTCAGCATCCCGCGCGGCTCCCTCGAGGACGAGGCGCAGGCCTGGGAGGCGAGCGTGGACGCCCTCGCCTCCGACGACGACGAGATGGCCGGCTACATCCAGCAGCTCGAGCAGGCCCGCGACGCCGCCGACGCCCCCGAGGCCTCCGGCGAGGCGATCGCGCAGGAGTTCGAGCGGTACCTGCGCCGCCGCGGCGACCAGCCCGGCGGCAGCGGCCCCTGGCGCCCGCGCGACGGGGCCTGAGCCGCCGGACCCCGGCCGGCCGGGGCGGAAGCCGGCATGCCGCGCGCACGCCCGCGGCGCGGCATCCGCTCGCCTAGGGCTGCAGCACCCCCGTGCCGAGCAGGACGAAGATCGTGAGCCCGAGCGCGATGCGGTAGATCACGAACGGCAGGAAGCTGCGCTTCGAGATGTAGCTCATGAAGAACGCGATCACGAGGATGGCGACGACGAACGCGACCGCGGTCGCCACGGCCGTCTCGAGCGGCCCGTAGACGGCCGGTTCGCCCCAGCTCTTGAACAGCTGGTAGAAGCCCGAGCCGAACACCGCGGGGATCGCCAGCAGGAACGCGTACCGCGCCGCCGCGGCCCGCTCGTATCCGAGCAGAAGTCCCATCGTGATCGTGCCGCCCGAGCGCGAGACGCCGGGGATCAGCGCCAGCGACTGCGCCAGCCCGAAGTAGAGGCCGTGCGGCACGGTGAGGTCGTCGAGCTTGCGGCGCTTGGCGCCCGCCCAGTCGGCGAGGCCGAGCACGATGCCGAACACGAGGAGCATCGTCGCCACCACGTAGAGCGAGCGGAACACCGTCTCGATCTGGTCCTGGAACAGCAGGCCGAGCACCACGATCGGGATCGAGCCGACGATGATCAGCCAGCCCATGCGCGCGTCCGGGTCGTTCCGCGGCACGCGGCCGGCGAGCGAGGCGAACCAGTTGCGCACGATGCGGACGATGTCGCGCCAGAAGAAGACGACGACCGCGGCCTCGGTGCCGAGCTGCGTGATCGCGGTGAAGGCCGCGCCGGGGTCGGCCGCGTTCGGCAGGAACTCGCCGAGGATCCGCAGGTGCGCGCTCGAGGAGATCGGCAGGAACTCGGTCAGGCCCTGCACGAGGCCGAGGATGATCGCTTCGATCAACTGGATATCGCCCTTCCGCCCTCCGGACGGCGGAGGGCACGGGACCGTCGTGGTCGGAGTGTGTCGGAGCGCGCTTCGGTACGAGGACGTCAGTACGCGAGGAGCAGGTCGCGCAGGACCCGCCTACCGAAGACTAGTGCGTCGAGCGGCACGCGCTCGTCGACGCCATGGAACATCGCCGGGAAGTCGAGCCCGTCGGGCAGGCGGAGCGGCGCGAACCCGTAGCCGGCGATGCCGAGTCGCGACAGCGACTTGTTGTCGGTGCCGCCGCTCAGCAGGTACGGGAACACGGTCGCCTCCGGATCGTGCGCGTGCAGGGCGCTCGTGACCGCATCGACGAGCGGTCCGTGCGTGGGCGCCTCGAGTCCGACGTCGCGGTGCACGGTCTGGATCTCGATGTCGGGGCCGATGAGCTCGCGGATCTCCGCGAGGACCGCCTCCTCCTCGCCCGGCAGCGTCCGGATGTCGACGAGGGCCTCGGCGCGGTCGGGGATGACGTTGTGCTTGTACCCGGCGTCGAGCAGCGTCGGGTTCGACGTCGTGCGGAGCGTCGCGGTGATGAAGCCGGAGGCGGATCCGGTGGCGAGCGCCAGCTCGTCGGGCGAGACCTGCTCCGGGTCGGCGCCGATGGCCGCCGCGATCGCCGCGAGCAGTTCGCGCGTCGTGTCGGTGAGTCGCAGGGGCCATTCGCGGCGGCCGATGCGGGCGATCGCCTCGGCGAGCTTCGTGACGGCGTTGTCGCCCACCAGGCGCGAGCCGTGCGCGGCCGTGCCGTGCGCGACGAGGCGCACCCAGACGAGCGACTTCTCCCCCGTCTGGAGCAGGTAGGCGCGCTGCCCGCCGACCGTGATCGAGTAGCCGCCGACCTCGCTGATGGCCTCGGTGGCGCCGGCGAACAGCTCGGGGTGCTCGTCGACGAGCCAGCTCGCGCCGTAGAGGCCGCCGGCCTCCTCGTCGGCGAAGAACCCGAGCACGAGCTCGCGCTCGGGCAGTCGGCCCTCGGCGAGGATGTCCCCGACCGCCGTGAGGATCATCGCGTCCATGTCCTTCATGTCGACCGCGCCGCGGCCCCAGAGCATGCCGTCGCGGATCTCGCCCGCGAACGGGTCGACGCTCCAGTTCCGCGGGTCGGCCGGCACCACGTCGAGGTGGCCGTGGAGCACCAGGGCGGGCTTGTCCGGGTTCGCGCCCGGAACCCGCGCCACGACGCTCGCGCGGCCGGGCGCGGACTCGTACACGGCCGGCTCGAGGCCCTTGGCCCGCAACCGCGCCTCGACGTACTCGGCGGCCTCGCGCTCGCCGTTCGACCGGCCCTCGCCGTGGTTGGTCGTGTCGAACCGGATGAGGTCGCGGGCGATCAGCGCGGTCTCGTCGAGGCCGTCCGGAAGGCCGGCTGCGGCGCCTCCGGTGGTCGGGCGGGCGTCGGTCGGGGTGGTCTCGGCCATGCGGTCCACGCTAGCGCCGGGCCGTGTTCAGTGGGCCTCGAAAACCGTGCTAATGTCTTCTACGGCCGCTGAGCGATCAGGGCCGAGACAACGCGCGGGTGGCGGAATTGGCAGACGCGCTAGCTTGAGGTGCTAGTGCCCGTATAGGGCGTGGGGGTTCAAGTCCCCCCTCGCGCACGCGTTGTCGAGAAGGCCGGATCTTCGGATCCGGCCTTCTCGCGTTTCCGGGGTTTCGAACCCGTTTTCAGGAGCCCCCCCGGCCGGTCGCCGTCCGGCACGGCGTGTCGTCCTGAGGAACGTGCGATCCGGCCGAGATCTCCTGAGAACGGCATCCCCACGTCGAGGCAGCACGGTGTCGCGGCAGCATGGCGTCGAGGCCGCACCGCGTCGCGGCATCCCGGTGTCGCGGCGTCGCGCGCCGCGGTCGGCGGGTGCGAACGGATGCCGCGGGGTGCCGCCGCGGTGGGCGACCCCTGCACGGGGCGCGGACGCGTGGCATCCGGGACTTGCCGTATTCGAACATGTGTTCGAACATTGAGTGGTGACGATGACCGCTCCCCGATCCGTGCCGACCGCCTCCGTCGCGGCCGCGGGCCGGGTCGAGCGGGTGGAGGAGCTCCAAGCGCGCATCCGGGGCATGCAGGCCACGCGGCTCGACTCGCGGGCGGTGCCGACGCATCCGGCGCTCGCCGCGGTGCTGCCCGGCGGTGCCCTGCGCGAGGGCGCGGTGGTGCAGGTCGAGGGGTCGATCACGCTGCTCATGGCGGCGCTCGCGGGTCCGTCGCGGAGCGGTCGCTGGGTCGCGGTCTCGGGCATCCCCGAGTTCGGCGTCGAGGCGGCCTCGCGGTTCGGCATCGACCTCGAGCGGCTCGTGCTCGTGCCCGATCCCGGCCGGCAGTGGCTCACGGTCGCGGCGGCGCTCGCCGACGTCATCCCGGTGGTGGCCGTGCGCCCGGCGGGGCGCCTGGCGCCCGCCGAGGCGTCGCGGTTCGCGGCGCGGCTCCGCCAGCGCGGCGCCCTGCTGCTGGTCGACGGCGACTGGCCCGGCAGCGATGCGCGCCTCGAGCTCGAGCAGAGCGACTGGACCGGGCTCGACCGCGGTCACGGGCACCTCGCCGAGCGCGAGGTCGTGGTCCGGGTCACGGGTCGCGGCGAGATCGGCCGGGGCAGCCGACGGCGCCTGCGGTTGCCCGCGGGCGACCTCGGATTCGCGGCGGTCGACGCGACGCCCGACGCGGTCGGCCCGGGTGCGGCATCCGTCGTGCATCGCCCCGACTTCGGCGCGAGGGCGTCATGAGCGCGGCGGTGCGCACCATCGTGCTGTGGTGTCCCGACTGGCCCGTGCTCGCTGCGTGCCGCGAGCACGGCGTCGACCCCGCCCTCCCGGTGGCGCTCACCGAGAAGGGGCTCGTGCACTCGTGCTCGGCGGCCGCCCGGCGCGACGGCGTGACGCGCGGGCTGAAGCTCCGCGAGGCGCAGTACCGCTCGACCGCCCTCACGGTGCTCGAGTACGACGCCGCGCTCGACCATCGCGCGTTCGAGCCGGTGGTGCGCGGCATCGAGGCCATCGTGCCGGGCGTGCAGGTGCTGCGACCGGGCACGCTCGCGATGCGCGCCCGCGGCCCGGCACGGTACTACGGCGGCGAGGAGGCGGCGGCTCGGGCGCTGCTCGACGCGGCCACCGGGCTCGGCGTGGTCGGCGCCCGGGTCGGGGTCGCCGACGGACCGTTCGCGGCCGAGCAGGCGGCGCGTGCGGCCTCCCGTGCCGGTTCGCGGTCGCCCGTGCACCTGGTGGCGACGGGCGGGGCGGCCGCCTTCCTCGCCCCGTTGCCCGTGTCGCTCGTCGTCGACGCGCGCACGGCGACGCTACTGCACCGGCTCGGCGTGCGCACGCTCGGCGAGTTCGCCGCGCTGCCCGACGACGACGTGCGACGGCGCTTCGGCGCGGCCGGTGCGTTCGCCCACGACCGCGCCGCAGGCCGTGAGCAGTCGCGGGTGGCTCCCCGCACTCCCCCGCCCGACTTCGAGATCGAGCAGCACTTCGAGCCGCCGCTCGACCGCATCGACCAGCTCGCGTTCGCGTTCCGCGTGCGGGCCGATGAGTTCATCGAGCGCATGCGGGCGGTCCGGCTCGTGTGCACGGGCATCCGCGTCGAGCTCGACGACGAGCGCGGCGGGCACTCGAGCCGAAGCTGGCTGCATCCGCACTGGTTCACGCCCGCCGACGTGGTCGACCGGGTGCGGTGGCAGTTGCAGGGCGCGGGTACCGCCGACGCCGGGCTCGACTCCCCGATCGTGCGGCTGCGCGTCGTACCCGAGCGCGTCGACTCGACGGGCAACCACGAGGCCGGCCTGTGGGGCGGCGGGCCCGACGAGCGCGTGCACCACGGGCTCACCCGCGTGCAGAGCATGCTCGGGCACGAGGGCGTCGTGACGGCGGCGGTCGGCGGCGGCCGCATGCTCGCCGACCGGCAGGTGCTCGTGCCGTGGGGCGACCGCGCACCGGAGCGCGCGACGGCCGCGGCGCCGTGGCCCGGCAGCCTCCCGGCGCTCGCCCCCGCGAGCGTGTTCCGCGAACGGATGCCGGTGACGCTCGTCGACGACGGCGGCTCGCCCGTCGCCGTCGACGCCCGTGGGGCGATCTCGGCGGCACCCGTGTCGTTCGCGGCGGGCGCCGCACGGCCGGCGCCGGTCCGGGCGTGGGCGGGGCCGTGGCCGGTCGTCGAGCGCTGGTGGGATGCGGAGCGCGCGCGGCGCGTCCACCGCTTCCAGGTCGTCGACCACGACGGCTGCGCGTGGCTGCTCGTGCGCGACGCCGAGGGCTGGTGGGCCGAGGCGAGGTACGACTGATGGGCTGGAACAACCCCGAGATCCCATGGTCCGAGCTCGAACGCCGGCTCTCCGACCGGCAGCGGCCGAGCGGTTCCAAGGTCGTCGCCGACGGCGGCGACAGCCCGGGATGGAGCCGGAAGCGGCATCCGTACCGCCCCTCGGGCGACGTCGAGGAACGACCGGCTGGCCCCATCGTGCCGTACGCCGAGCTGCACGCGCATTCGACGTTCAGCTTCCTCGACGGCGCGTCGGGGCCGGAACGGCTGGTCGAGGAGGCGCACCGGCTCGGCCTCAGCGGCATCGCCATCACCGACCACGACGGCTTCTACGGCGTCGTGCGCTTCGCCGAGGCCGCCGAGGCGTACCCCGATCTCGACACGGTCTTCGGCGCCGAGCTGTCGTTCGGCCTCACCGAACCGCAGATGGGCGCCGCCGACCCCGAGGGCGACCACCTGCTCGTGCTCGCCGGGCGCGAGGAGGGCTACCACCGGCTGGCGTCGGCGATCACCGCGGGCCAGCTCGCGGGCGGCGAGAAGGGCCGCCCGGTGTACGACCTCGACGACCTGGCCGAACGCAGCGACGGGCACTGGGTCGTCTCCACGGGGTGCCGCAAGGGCGCGGTGCGACGTGCGCTCGCGGGCGAGGGCGGGGCGGATGCCGCGTGGCGCGAACTCGACCGGCTCGTCGCCCTGTTCGGCCGCGACCACGTCGTCGTCGAGCTCACCGACCACGGCGACCCGCTCGACCAGGTCCGCAACGACGCGCTCGCCGGGCTCGCCGCCCGGGCGCACCTGCCCGTGCTCGCGACGAACGCCGTGCACTACGCGACCCCCGGCGAGCACCGGCTGGCGTCGGCGCTCGCGGCGGTGCGGGCACGGCGCAGCCTCGACGAGCTCGACGGGTGGCTCCCGGCGACCGACGGACTCCACCTGCGCTCCGGCGCCGAGATGCTCGCGCGGTTCGACCGCTACCCGGGTGCCGTCGCCCACTCGGCGACCCTCGCGCGCGACCTGTCGTTCCGGCTGCGCAGCGCCCGGCCGAAGCTGCCCCGACAGGAGGTGCCCGAGGGGCACACGCCCATGTCGTGGCTCCGCGAACTCGTGTGGCGCGGCGCCGAGCGACGCTATCCGGGACTCCCCGACCACGTCCGCGACCGGCTCGCGAAGGAGCTCGACGTGATCGAGCAGAAGGACTTCCCCGGCTACTTCCTGATCGTGCACGATCTCGTGCAGGAGGCTCGACGCCGCGGCATCCTGTGCCAGGGTCGCGGTTCGGCGGCGAACTCGGCGGTCTGCTACGTGCTCGACATCACCGGGGTCGACTCGATCTTCTACGAACTGCCGTTCGAGCGCTTCCTGTCGTCGCTGCGCGACGAGGAACCCGACATCGACGTGGACTTCGACTCCGACCGACGGGAGGAGATCATCCAATACGTCTACGGCAAGTACGGTCGGCAGAACGCCGCGCAGGTGGCGAACGTGATCAGCTACCGCCCGAAGGGCGCGGTGCGCGACATGGCGAAGGCGCTCGGCTACTCCACGGGTCAGCAGGATGCGTGGTCGCGCCAGGTGGAGCGGTGGGGCGCCGTGGTCGAGACGGAGGACCACGACATCCCCGACGCGGTCGTCGAGCTCGCCGAGCAGTTGCTCACCTTCCCGCGGCACCTCGGCATCCACTCGGGCGGCATGGTGCTCACCGACCGGCCCGTGGGCGAGGTGTGCCCCATCGAGCACGCCCGCATGGAGAACCGCACGGTGCTGCAATGGGACAAGGACGACTGCGCGTGGATGGGACTCGTGAAGTTCGACCTGCTCGGCCTCGGCATGCTCGCGGCGCTGCAGTACACGTTCGACCTCGTGCGCGAGTGCACCGGCGAGGAGTGGGAGCTCGCGACGATCCCGAAGGAGGAGCCGGCCGTCTACGACATGCTGTGCCGGGCCGACTCGATCGGGGTGTTCCAGGTCGAGTCGCGTGCGCAGATGGGCACCCTCCCCCGCCTGAAGCCCCGCTGCTTCTACGATCTCGTCGTCGAGATCGCGCTCATCCGCCCCGGACCGGTGCAGGGCGGCGCGGTGCACCCGTACATCCGCCGGCGCACGGGCGAGGAGCCGATCAGCTACCTGCACCCGAAGCTCGTGCCCGTGCTGCGGCGCACCCTCGGGGTGCCGCTGTTCCAGGAGCAGCTCATGCAGATGGCCGTCGCGGTGGGCGACTGCGATGCCGCCGACGCCGACCTGCTGCGGCGTGCCATGGGTTCCAAGCGCGGCGTCGAGAAGATCGAGCGGCTGCGCGCGAAGCTCTACGACGGCATGGCCCGCAACGGCATCGAGCCCGATGTGGCCGACTCCATCTACGAGAAGATCGAGGCGTTCGCGAACTTCGGCTTCGCCGAGAGCCACGCCATCAGCTTCGGGCTGCTGGTCTACGCGAGCTCGTGGCTGAAGCTGCACTACCCGGCGGCGTTCCTCGCCGCCCTGCTCCGCGCCCAGCCGATGGGCTTCTACTCGCCGCACACGCTCACGTCGGACGCGCGCCGGCACGGCGTCGAGCTGCGGCGGCCCGATCTCGCGCGCTCGGGCGTGCACGCGGGGCTCGAGCCGGTCGACGGCGACGGCCGCGATGAGCCGGCGACGGATGCCGCGGCGGGGGCACGCGGCATCCGTCGCCCCACGGGCATGCCCGAGTGCGCCCATCCGACCCAGCCGCCCGTCGGCGACTTCGACCGGGCGGCGCCCGACCGCTCGACGGAGCACCGCCGCGACGGCGCGTTCGCCGTGCGGCTGGGCCTCGCCGACGTCACCTCGATCGGCGAGAAGGTCGCCGAGCGCATCGTCGCCGAGCGCGAGCAGCACGGGCCGTACCGCGACATGGCCGACCTCTCCCGGCGCGCCGGCCTCGACGCGACGCAGCTCGAGGCGCTCGCCGCGGCCGGCGCGTTCGAGTGCTTCGACCTGCAGCCGCGCCAGGCGCTGTGGCTCGCCGGCGAAGCGGCGCAGGACCGCGCCGACTACCTGCCCGGTGCGGTCGTCGTGGTGCAGCCGCCGCTGCTGCCGATGCTGAACGACGCCGAGCAGGTGGTGTACGACCTGTGGGCGACCGGCATCTCCCCCGACGACCATCCGATCCGCCACGTGCGCGACCGCCTCGACGAGCGCGGCGTGGTGCGCATCGACCGCCTGCAGCGGGCCGAGTCGGGGCGCCGCATCGAGGTCGGCGGCGTGGTCACGCACCGGCAGCGGCCGGCGACCGCGAGCGGCATCACGTTCATGAACCTCGAGGACGAGTCCGGCACGCTCAACGTGATCGCGAGCGTCGGGGTGTGGAGCCGGTACCGGCGGATCGCCCGGGAGGCGCCCGCGGTGGTCGTTCGCGGCATCCTGGAGCGCTCGCCCGAGGGAGTCGTGAACCTCGTCGCCGACCGGTTCGAGCCGCTCACCGTGTCGACCACGAACCGGTCGCGCGACTTCCGATGATCCGTTCGCATGTCGGCGGTACGCTGGAGCATGGCCGCGCGCCCCGGGCGCGACGGACGCCGCTCGAACATCGGGAATCCAGTGGCGCCGCGATCGCGGGCACCACTCTTCACGAGGTCGTTCATCGCCCTCGCGATCGCCGATCTCGCCTACTTCACCGCGGCCGGCGCGGCGATCTTCGCACTTCCGCTGTTCGTGGTCGGCCCCGTCGGCGGCGACGAGGCCTCGGCGGGTATCGCCTTCGGCGCATTCGCGGTCTCCGCCCTCGTCCTGCGCCCCATCGCCGGACGGTTCGCCGACCGGTTCGGTCGACGGCCGCTGCTCGCGGGCGGTGCTCTGCTCGCCACCACGGCGCTCGCCCTGACCGGCATCGCCGATTCCCTCATCGCCGTCGTCGCGCTCCGGCTGGTGGCCGGCGTGGGCGAGGCGGCCTTCTTCGTGGCGAGCTTCGCCGCTCTGGCCGACATCGCGCCTGCCGAACGGATGGGCGAAGCGCTGTCGTACAACTCGCTCGGGCTCTACCTCGGGCTGGCGCTCGGACCACCGTTCGGCGAACTGCTCCTCGAGACGGGCGCGTTCGGAGCTGTCTGGGTCGGCGCGGCGCTCCTGGCGGCGGTGGCCGCCGTCGTCGTGTCGATCGTCGGCGAGACGCGCGTGGCCCGACCAGCCGTCGGCGAACCGCTGCGCATCATCCACCGGCCGGCGATCCCGGCAGCGCTCGGATTCCTGACCTCGCTCATCGCGATGGGAGGTCTGCTCGCGTTCGCCTCGCTGCACGCGACTCGACTCGGCTTCCCGAACCCGAGCGTGGTGCTCTTCGTCTACGGCGGAACCGTCGTGGTGTGCCGAGTCGCATTCGCCCGGGTCCCGGATCGCGTCCCTCCACTCGTGCTGGGCAGTGCTGCGCTCTGCGCGATCGGGTTCGGGGCGGCCCTCGCGACCGTCTGGCAGCAGCCGGCCGGCTTCCTGGTCGCGACCGTCATCATGGCGGTCGGCGTCTCGTTCAGCACGCCGGCGTTCTTCTCGGCGATCTTCGCGACGGCGACGCCGAGCGAGCGAGGCATCGCGGCGGGGACGGGAAGCGCGGCCATCGATCTGGGACTCGGCATCGGGCCGATCCTGCTGGGGCTGGTCGCGGCGCCGTTCGGCATCCCGTGGGCGTTCGCGGTCGCCGCGGCGATCGCCGGCGGCGGAGCAGCGTGGACGGCCGGTCTCGCATATCGGCGGCGCCCTCGTCCGGACTGAGCGTCTCACGGCCGTGTCACCGATCCTGCGGCGGGCCATCGGGCTAATCTCGTGCGGTGCCTCCCTTCGACGCATCCGGACCCGACCGATACGGCACCGACGTGCTCGCCGGCGACTGGCGTGCCACCGGCCGCCGCACCATCCGCGAGGTGGCCGCGGAGCGGGACCTCGTCGTCGAACTCGCCGCCGACGGATACTGCGGTGCCGTGGTGCGCGTCGAGAAGCAGACGGTGACGCTCGAGGACCGCCACGGGCGGACCCGCATGTTCCCCCTCGGGCACGGCTTCCTCGTCGACGGCGAGCCCGTGAAGCTCGTCGCCCCGACGCCGTCCGCGCCCCGGGGCCGGCTCCGAACGGCGTCGGGTTCGTTCGCGGCCGAATCGGGGCCGGCGAAGGTGGCGCTGCCGAGCCGGATCTTCGTCGAGGGCCGCCACGACGCCGAGCTCGTGGAGAAGATCTGGGGCGCCGACCTCCGGGTCGAGGGTGTCGTGGTCGAGTACCTCGAGGGCGTCGACGTCCTCGACGACGTGCTCGACGAGTTTCGGCCGGGCCCCGGTCGCCGCGTGGGCGTACTGGTCGACCACCTCGTGCCCGGCTCGAAGGAGCAGCGCATCGCCGACGCGGTGATGCGCGGCCGGCACCGGGGTGACGTGCTCGTCGTCGGCCACCCCTACGTCGACATCTGGCAGGCCGTGAAGCCCGCCCGCCTCGGGATGGACGCCTGGCCGACGATCCCACGCGGCACGTCGTGGAAGCACGGCGTGTGCGCGGCCTTCGGCTGGCCGCACGCCGACCAGGCCGACATCGCCCGTGCCTGGCAGCACATCCTCGGCCGCGTCCGCGGGTACGGCGACCTCGAGCCGGCCCTGCTCGGCCGCGTGGAGGAGCTCATCGACTTCGTCACCGCACCCGGGTGATCCTCAGGCGGGCGGCCGCGACCCGTCGGCGCCGGCGCCTCAGATGGAGAAGCCGCCGTCGCTGGTGATCAGCTGGCCCGTCACCCAGCCCGCGTCGGGCGAGACCAGGAAGCGGACGAGGCGGGCGACGTCGTGCGGCGTACCGAGGCGTCCCGTCGGCTGTCGCGCGACCAGCGCGGCGCGGGTGGCGTCGTCCATCCACCCGGTGTCCACGGGACCCGGGTTCACCGAGTTCGCCGTGATGCCCCGAGCCGCGAGCTCGCCGGCGGCGGCCAGGACGACGCGGTCGAGTGCCCCCTTGCTCACGCCGTAGGCGAGGTTGCCCACGACGTGGTCGCTCGTGAGCGCCACGATCCGGGCGCCGTCGGCGGGCACGTGCTCGGCAAGGGAGCGGATCAGCAGCCAGGCGGCCCGCGCGTTCACGGCGAGGTGCCGGTCGAAGGCGTCGACGGAGGTGTCGAGGACGCCGCTGTCGACGCTCTCCGAATGCGCGAGCACGAGTGCGCGCACCGGGCCGAGCTCGTCGCGCACCGCGCCGACGATCCGGCCCGGGGTCTCGGGGTCGGCGAGGTCCGCCTCGATCGCGAGCGCGCGGGCCCCGGCGGCCTCGAGCTCGCGGGTGAGGCTCGTCGGGTCCGCCTCCGGGTCGCCGCCGAGGGACATCCGGTGCTCGTAGGCGCGCCAGTAGGTGAACGCGACGTCCCAGCCGTCGGCGGCGAGGTCCGACGCGATGGCGTAGGCGATCCCGTTGCGTCGACCGGCTCCGGTGACGAGGGCGACGGGTCGGGCCATGGGCGCTCCTATCCGAGGGTGGTGCCGAATGCGAGGCCGAGCAGGTAGGTGACCGCGGCGGCGCCGAGGCCGATGGCGAGCTGCCGGAGCGCGCGCTTCAGCGGCGACGCCCCGGAGAGCAGGCCCACGGTGGCGCCCGTGAGCAGCAGTGCGAGGCTCACGAGCACCGTCGCGGTGACGATCGCCGCCGTGCCGGACATGCCGAGGATCCACGGCAGCACCGGGATCAGCGCGCCCGATGCGAAGAAGAGGAAGCTCGAGACGGCCGCGCTCATCCCCGTCCCGACGGCCTCGTCGTCGTGCTCGACGACGCCGATCGCGTCGGTCGGGGCGGGCGTGCGACCGGCCGCCTGGACGCGTGCGACGACGAGGGCCGCCTGCTCGACGGCGTCCTGCTCGGCCATGCCTCGCGCGCGGTAGACGAGCGCGAGCTCGTTGGCGTCGATGTCGAGGTCGACGAGGGCCTCGCGCGCGCCGGGGTCGGGGGCGGATGCCTCGAGCAGCTCACGCTGCGACCGGACCGAGACGTACTCGCCGGCGCCCATTGAGAGGGCTCCCGCGAGGAGGCCGGCGATGCCGGTGAACAGCACGACGGGGGCGGGGACGCCCGTGGCGCCGATGCCGAGGACGAGCGCGAGGTTGGAGACGAGCCCGTCGTTCGCGCCGAAGACCGCGGCGCGGAACGTGCCCGCGAGGCGGCGGCGCCCCCGCGCGGCGAGCCCGCGGACGACCTCGCCGTGGATGCGCTCATCGGCGGCCATCGCGGCGGTCGCGTGCGGGTCGGTCGAGTACGGCGACCGCGCCTCGGCGCGCTGTGCGAGCGCGAGGACGAAGATGGAGCCGAATCGGCGGGCGAGCCCTGCGAGCAGGCGGGTTCGCAGGTCGGCGCGCGGGATCCCCCCGTCGTCGCCGTCGAGCAGCGCGAGCCAGTGCGCCTCGTGGCGTCCTTCGGCGGCGGCCAGGGCGAGGAGGATCTCGCGCTCCTCGCCGTCGCGGCGAGCCGCGAGTTCGCGGTAGACGGCGGCCTCGGCGCGCTCGTCGGCGAGGTAGCGCTTCCAGCGCGCGCGGTCGGCGGGGGTCCCCTGCGGTTCGTGGGCGGTCATCGTGCTCCATCCGGTCGCGGGCGACGGTCGCGACCTGGGCGGTCCGGCGCCCGCCTCGTCGCGTGTCGGCCCCGCGGGGCCTCCGAAAGGCTAGCGGGGCGGATGGCGTCCGAGCGGCCCGGCGTGAGGAATTGGCAGCATTTCGGATCGCCGAACCGGGGGCCCGCCCGGCAGGCCCTCGTGAGCGGATGCCGCGCGCTCAGCCGACGAGCGACTGCCAGCCGTCGCCGTCGGCATACTCGAAGATGAGGTTCGTCTCGGTGTGCGCAACGGCCGGATGACCGGTGAGGTGTGCGAGCACGAACTGGCGGAGCTCCTCGGCGTCGCGCGCGGCGACGTGCAGCAGGTAGTCCTCGGCGCCGGCGACGTGGAAGACGCCGAGCACGCCGGGCAGGTGCGGAACGGCGTTGCGGAAGGCGTCGATCTCGCTGCGGTCGTGCTTGACGAGGCGGATCGCGATGAGGGCCTGGAGCGAGACGCCGAGCGAGGCGAGGTCGACGTCGACGCGGTATCCCTTCACCGTGCCGAGGCTCTGCAGACGGCGGAGCCGGAGCGACACCGTGGACTCGGCGACGCCCACCTCGGCCGCGAGCGCCGCACCGGAGGCGCGGGCGTTCTTCGACAGCGCCGCCAGCAGCGCTCGGTCGACCCGATCCAGTTCGGCTTTCTGCGGCATGATGCGGATCCTCTCAGCTCAATTCAGAAGATTCTGCGCCAAATCCGGTCGATCCGCAAGCATCTTCGGACAGACCTTCGTCGAGCCACAGATTCTGTAGCCTGCTGTCATGTTGACACCGTCGTCGAACCTCGAGACCCGCGCCGTCCACGCCGGCATGGAGGGCGTCCGCGAGCAGGGCTCGCACGTTCCCACGATCGATCTTTCCACGACCAACCCGCTCGGCGACGTCGAGACCGGCGGACTGTCCTACGAGGAGCTCGCCACGGGCGGCTGCCTTACCGAGGGCCGGTCCGCCGTCTACCAGCGGCTGTGGCATCCGGGTGTCGCCCGATTCGAGACGGCGCTCGCCGACCTCGAGGGCGCCGAGGGTTCGGTCGCGTTCGGCACCGGCATGGCCGCGCTCGCCGCGACGCTCATCGCCACCGTCTCCGACGGTCGCCCGCACGTCGTGGCCGTGCGTCCGCTCTACGGCGGCTCCGACCACGTCCTGGAGAGCGGCCTGCTCGGCACCCGGGTGACCTGGACGGACGTCGACGGCATCGCCGACGCGGTCCGCCCCGACACCGGACTGGTCATCGTCGAGACGCCCGCGAACCCCACCCTCGAACTCATCGACCTGCGACGTGCCGCGGATGCCGCAGGCGACGTGCCGCTCCTCGTCGACAACACCTTCGCCACCCCCGTGCTGCAGCGCCCCATCGAGCACGGGGCGACCCTCGTGCTGCACAGCGCGACGAAATACCTCGGCGGCCACGGTGACGCGATGGGCGGCGTGGTCGCCGGCCCCATCGACTGGGTCGAGAAGCTCCGGCGCGTCCGTGCGCTCACCGGCGGGCTCCTGCACCCGATGGGCGCGTACCTCCTGCACCGCGGCATCCGGACCCTCCCGGTGCGCGTCCGCGCGCAGCAGGAGACGGCCGCCGAGCTGGCGCGCCGCCTCGAGACGCACCCGGCCGTCGCGAGCGTGCGATACCCGGGTCTTCCGGGCCAGGACCCGCAGGGGCTCGTCGGCCGCCAGATGGCCGGTCCCGGTTCGATCATCGCGATCGAACTCGCGGGCGGCTACGACGCCGCCTGTCGGTTCACCGAGGCGTGCGAGCTGGTGACGCACGCCGTCTCGCTCGGCGGCGTCGATTCGCTCGTGCAGCACCCCGCCTCGCTCACGCACCGTCCCGTCGCCGCGCACGCCAAGCCGAACGCCGGCGTCGTGCGACTCTCGATCGGCCTCGAGCACGTCGACGACCTGACCGCCGACCTCATGGCCGCACTGGATGCGGCGGCCGTGCCTCAGGACCTGGGGCGCTCGTCGGCTCCCGCCGTCCCGGAGGCCGGCGTCGCCGGCTGATCGCCCTCGTCCGCGGGCGGGGCGGGGTTGCGGATGCCGATCCACGACACCGCCCCGCCGACGACCAGCAGCAGGGCGGTCGCGATCGCGACCCGGTGGTAGCCGTCGACGTCGAGCCGCCCGGCCACGATGACGCCGATCGAGGCGATCGCGACGAGTCCGGCGATGCGGGCGACGGCGTTGTTCACGGCCGACCCGATCCCGGCGCGCGCCGGGTCGACTGCGCCGAGGATCGCCGCCGTGAGCGGCGCCACGGTCATCGCCATGCCGAGCCCGGCGACGACCATGCCGGGGAACACCTGCCACCAGTAGTCCACCGGCAGGTCGAGGGCGAGGGTCAGCAGCCAGCCGATCGCGGCGATCATCGGCCCCAGCGCCATGAACAGCCGCGGCCCGTACTGACCGCCCAGTCCGCCGAACCACGATCCGAGCAGGACCAGCATCACGGTCGGCGGCAGGGTCGCGAGCCCCGCGAGGGTCGCCGGGAATCCGCCGGACTCCTGCAGGAAGATCGGCAGCGCGAACAGTCCGAGCGAGAACGCGGCGTAGATGAACAGGGTGGCGAGGTTGCCCGCGGCGAAATTCCGGGCGCGGAACAGCGTGAACGGCAGCATGGGAGCCGGCGCCCGGCGCTCCCAGGCCACGAACGCGACGAGCGACACGAGTCCGACCGTCATGGGTACGAACACGAGCGGGTCGGCCCAGCCGAGTCGCCCCTGCTCGATCAGGGCGAAGACGGTGCCGGCGAGGCCGAACACCCCCAATGCCGCGCCCAGCCAGTCGACGCGGGCCCGATCGGGATTCGGCTCGTCGCGACCGAGCGGGCGCAGCATCACGAGGGCGGCCGCGATCGGCAGCACGTTGATCGCGAACACGAGCCGCCAGGACACGAGGTCCACGAGCGCACCGCCGAGCAGCGGCCCGACGAGGAACGCGCTCGTCGTCCAGGCGGTCCACCGGCCGATCGCGCGACCCTGCTCGCTGCGCGGGAACGTCGCGATGATCAGCGCGAGCGAGCTCGGCACGAGCAGGGCGCCGGCCGCACCCTGCAGCGCGCGGGCGACGACGAGGATCGTGCCGTCCGTCGCGATGGCGCAGACGACCGAGGTGAGCCCGAAGCCGTACAGTCCGATCCGCAGGATGCGCAGGCGCCCGAACGAGTCGGACAGCGAGCCCGCGAGCAGGATGAGCGATCCGAGCGTCAGCAGGTACGCGTCAACCGCCCACTGCTGCAGCGCGAGTCCGCCCCCGAGGTCGGCTTCGATGGCCGGGAGCGCGATGTTGATGACCGCACCGTCGAGGAAGGCGATGAACGCGACGACGATCGCGATGACGAGCACGCGAGCGCGGCGATCCATGCGCGCCATGCTACGTCGTCCCGGTGACGCGACCCGGGTCGAGCGGGACCCCGGCGCCGGCCTCACCGACCGGAGAGCCGCTTGCGCAGCAACTCGATGCGCGCCTGCAGCTGCGTGACGGTCGCCTGGGCGACCTCCGGGCCGCCGCACGCACGGCGCAGTTCGGCGTGCACGAGCGAGTGCGCCTGCCCCGTCTGCCTCGCGTACAGCCCCACCAGGCTGTTCAGCAGCGAGCGCTGCTCCTTGAGCGTGCGGTAGAGGGCGACCGGCTCGGCGTGCGCGGTCTCGTCCTCGTCGGCGGATGCCGCGTGCTTGCGTCGCTCGGACGCGCGCCGCGCCTGCCGCGCCTGGCGATGGCGCAGCAGTTCGGCGACCTGGTCGGGTTCGAGGATGCCGGGGAGGCCGATGAAGTCGAGTTCCTCATCACTGCCGGGCTCGGCGAACGTGCCGAAGTCGGTGCCGTCGTAGACGACGCGGTCGAACGTGGCATCCGATGCGAGCGCCTGCCAGGTGAACTCGTCCTGCAGCTCGTCGGACGCCTTCTCGTCGCGGTTGGCCGACTCGAGCAGTCCGTCGTCGAGCCCGGGGTCGTCGTCGCCGTCGCCCGAACGCCGGTCGAGCGCGTGGTCCCGCTGCCGCTCGAGCTCGCCGGCGAGGGCCATCAGCACGGGAACATTGGGTAGGAACACCGACGCGGTCTCACCACGCCGGCGTGCGCGCACGAAGCGGCCGATGGCCTGCGCGAAGAACAGCGGCGTCGACGAACTCGTCGCGTAGACCCCGACGGCCAGTCTCGGCACGTCGACGCCCTCCGAGACCATGCGCACCGCGACCATCCAGCGGCTCGTGCCGTTGGAGAACTCCTCGATCCGGCCCGACGCCTCCTTCTCGTCGGAGAGCACGACGGTGACCTTCTCGCCGCACACCTGCTCGAGGATCTCGGCGTAGGCGCGGGCCATGGACTGGTCGGTGGCGATGACGAGGCCCCCGGCGTCGGGGATCGCGTGGCGCACCTCGGTGAGTCTTCGGTCGGCCGCCTGCAGCACCGCGGGGATCCACTCACCCGTGGGTTCGAGCGCTGTTCGCCACGCGGCCGAGTGGATGTCCTTGGTGGCGTCCTCGCCGAGCCGGGCCTCCATCTCGTCGCCGGCCTTGGTGCGCCAGCGCATGCTGCCGGCGTAGACCATGAACAGCACGGGGCGGACGACCCCGTCCTGCAGGGCCCGCCCGTAGCCGTAGTCGTAGTCGGTCTTCGAGACGCGGATCCCCTGCGCATCGGGCTCGTAGTGCACGAACGGGATCGGGGCGGTGTCGCTGCGGAACGGCGTTCCGGTGAGCGACAGCCGCCGTGTCGCGGGCTCGAACGCCTCGCGGATCGCATCGCCCCATGAGAGCGTGTCGCCGCCGTGGTGCACCTCGTCGAGGATCACGAGGGTGCGGCCCGACAGCGTGAGCTCGCGGTGCAGCGCGGGCCGCACGGCGACCTGCGCGTACGTGACGGCGACGCCGTGGTAGTGCCGCGCCGACCGGCCGTGCGCGTTGCGGAACCCGGGGTCGAGCCGGATCCCCACGCGCGCCGCGGCATCCGCCCACTGGCGCTTCAGGTGATCGGTCGGCGCGACGACCGTGATGCGGTCGATCGTGCGGCGGGCGCGGAGTTCGGCGGCGAGGCGGAGTGCGAACGTCGTCTTGCCGGCGCCGGGCGTCGCGGCGGCGAGGAAGTCGCGCGGCTCCGTCTCGAAGTAGCGGTCGAGCGCCTCGGCCTGCCAGGCGCGGAGCTTCGACGCGGTACCCCACGGTGCGCGCGCCGGGAAGGACGGTGAGAGGTGCTCGGCGGCCGAGGTGCCCGGCAGGTGATGGCCGGAGGGGGTCGCGTTGCTCACTCTGCAGCACTCTAGTCGAGGCGCCCGACAGACCGGCCGCATCGCGCACACACGTGCAGGCCGATGGCCCGCGCCTGACTCGCGCACTGTGCAGAATGGAGGGATGGTCACCCAGCAGCATCCCTGGTCGAGATACGTCGCGATCGGCGATTCGTTCACCGAGGGCATCGGCGACCCCGAGCCCGGGGTGCCGGGCGGGCACCGCGGGTGGGCCGACCGCGTCGCCGAGGTGCTGTCGCGGGGCACCGAGGACTTCGCCTACGCCAACCTCGCGATCCGCGGGCGACTCATCCAGCAGATCATCGACGAGCAGGTCGAGCCCGCGCTCGAACTCCGCCCGGACCTCATCACCATCTCGGCCGGCGGCAACGACGTGATCCGCCCGCGGACCGATCCGGACGAGATCTCTGCGCGGTTCGAGTACGCCGTCGAACGCCTCGCCCGCGACCGCGCCACCATCGTGATCTTCACCGGCGTCGACGTCGGCTTCTCCCCCGTGTTCCGCGGCATCCGGGGCAAGGTCGCGATCTACAACGAGAACCTCCGCGCGATCGCCCAGAAGCATGACTGCATCGTCGCCGACCAGTGGGCCCTCGCCGAGATCCAGGACCAGCGGATGTGGGACCGCGACCGGCTGCACCTGAACGCGCTCGGCCACCACGAGGTGGCGCGGATGGTGCTGCGCGCGCTCAACGTCGAGAACGACCTCGAGCCCATGAAGCCCGAGCCCCTGCCCGACCGGTCGTGGCGGCAGGCCCGCACGCAGGACCTCTCCTGGGCGCGCGAGTACCTCGTGCCCTGGGTCATCCGTCGCATCCGCCACCAGTCGTCGGGCGACTTCATCACCGCGAAGCGACCGGATGCCGGTCCGTACGCCCTGCCCGCGGCGGAAGCGGCGGAGGCCGGCGTGCACGGTGCGGACGCTCCCGGACCGCAGCGCGGCTAGTCCAGCCCGCCCGGATTCGTCAGGCGCCACCAGGCGCCGGGGTCGTCGAGCGTACCGTCGAGCTCGAGCGGCACCTCCACGCGCTGCGCGCCTGCGGTGACGACGGCGGTCCCCGCGGGCGAACCGTCGGCGGCGAGGGCCACCGGCTCGGCGCTCACGGCGACGTCGACGGGCGTGTCGGACCACACGACGACGGTCGCGCTCTCGGTCGCGCGGGCGGTGGCGGTGTCGCCCCACACGGTCTCGTAGGTCGCGAGGGTGCTGCCGGCCTCGACGGCGACGACCTCGTGGAAGCCGGGCGCGATCGTGTCGATCATCGCGGCGATCCCCTCGCGCACCTGCGGGTGGTTCGCACCGCCGAGAAGGACCCCGACGAGCGTGACCGAACCGGAGCCCACCGGGACGTCGGCCGAGAAGAGCAGGTTCGCCGCGTCATCCGTCGTGCCGGTCTTGATGCCGTCGACCCCGTGCGCGCCGAGGAGCTTGTTGGAGTTCTCGAGGGTGCCGAGCCCGGGGATCTCCACCTGCTTCGTCGCGACGATCTCGGCGAGGGTCGGATCCTCCAGCGCGAGCTGTCCGAGCGTGACCAGGTCGGCCGCGGTGCTGGTGTTCTCGAGCGAGAGACCGCTCGTGTCGGCGATCACCGTGTTCGCGAGGCCGTGCTCGGCGACCCAGGCCCGCGCGCGCTCGAGGTAGGCGTCGACCGAGCCGAACGCCCACTGCGCGAGGGAGATGCTGTAGTTGTTGCCCGACGGTAGCATCATCGCCTCGAGGCTCTCGCGGAGGCTCAGCGTGGTACCCGCCGCCACCGGGGCCACCGAGCCGTTCTGCGCCACCATGTCCCAGTAGAGGTCGATGTCGGCGTCGGTGTAGGCGATGCCCGGCCCGCTCTCGCCCGCCGGGATCGGGTGCGCCTCGAGGATCACGAGCGCCGTCACGACCTTCGCGATGCTCGCCATCGGCATGGGCGTGTCCTGACCGCCGGCGGCGAGGAGCCCGTCGAAGCCGACCGCGCCGACCGCCCACGTGCCGAAGCCCGGCTGCGCGACGGCCTGCGCCGTCGCCGCGATCGGCGCCGGGTCGACGACGACGGGCGCGTGTTCCGGCACGGGTGCCGTGAGCGTCGTGGTCGCATACGCACCCCCGCCGATGAGCGTCGCAAGGAGCACGCCGAGAGTGCCGAACACGGCGATGCGGCGTCGACGGTACACCCGCGGCGAGGGACGGGCGGGGGTCGCGGGAACCGCGGGCGGGGCCGGATCGAGCGTGCGTGACATCCGTTGCAGGATACCGACCCGGGCTAGGCGAGCGCGTACAGCGCGACGGCCGCGGCGGCGGCGACGTTCAGCGAGTCCACGCCGTGCGCCATCGGGATCGTGACCACCGTGTCCGCCGCCGCGAGCGCCTGGCGCGAGAGCCCGTCACCTTCGGCGCCGAAGACGAGCGCGAGGCGCTCGGGCGGACCGGCCGCGAGCCGGCGCAGCGTGACCGCCTCGTCGGCGAGGGCGAGCGCCGCCACCGTGAAGCCGTGCGCCGTGAGCACCTCGCGCGCCTCGCCCCACTCGGGCAGCCGGGTCCACGGCACCTGGAACACGGTGCCCATGCTCACGCGGACGCTCCGTCGGTAGAGCGGGTCGGCGCACCGGGGCGTCACGAGCACGGCGTCGGCCCCGAGGGCGGCGACGGAGCGGATGATGGCGCCGACGTTCGTGTGGTCGACGATGTCCTCGAGGATCACGACCCGTCGGGACGCGGCGAGCAGCGTCCCCGGATCCGGCAGCGCGGGGCGCTCGAACGCGGCGAGCGCGCCGCGGTGCACGCGATAGCCGGTGATCGCCTCGAGCTCGGCCGGGTCGGCGAGGTGCACGGGGATGTCGAACGGCTCGAGCGCATCGCGCAGGCCGGGCAGCCACTTCTCCTCCATGAGCACCGACCGCGGCGTGTGCCCAGCCTGGATGGCACGACGGATCACCTTGGCCGATTCGGCGATGAAGACGCCGCGTTCGGGTTCGGTGATCGATCGCAGTGCGACATCCGTCAACCGGGCGTAGTCGGCGACGGTGTCGGATGCCGCGTCGCGGACTCGTTCGATGCGCATGGACCCTCCGAGGACAGCCTGCCAGTCGGCGGAAACATTCCGATAACGCGCGGTGTTTAGACTCTGGGAACCGCAAGCACCGTCGAAGGGAGCCGTGTGGTCACTGGCATCGAGGCGCCCACGTCGCCGGGCGCGCTGTTCGACGAGGCGATCGACCTCATGCGCGGCTCGCGCGTGGCCGTGCTGACGGGCGCGGGCGTGAGCACGGACTCCGGCATCCCGGACTACCGCGGCGAGGGCGCGCCGGTGCGCAACCCGATGACCGTGCAGACGTTCCTGTCGTCCGAGACCGCTCGGAAGCGCTATTGGGCGGGCAGCCACCTCGGGTGGCGCGCGTTCGCGTCGGCGCAGCCGAACGACGGGCACCGGGCGCTCGCCGGCCTGGAGTCGGCGGGCGTCGTCTCGGGGGTCGTCACGCAGAACGTCGACGGCCTGCACCGCAAGGCGGGCAGTTCGCACGTGGTCGAGTTGCACGGTGCATCGGACCGGGTCGCCTGCCTCGCGTGCGGGCAGATGTTCGCGAGGCAGTCGGTGGCCGACCGGCTCGAGCTGCTGAACCCGCACATCGACCTGTCGAAGCCCGCGCGGATCAACCCCGACGGCGATGCGGAGGTCGACGACGTCTTGTCGATGGTGCTGCCCGAGTGCACGGTCTGCGGCGGCGTGCTGAAGCCCGACGTCGTGTTCTTCGGCGAGTTCGTGCCGACGCCGGTCTACCGTCAGGCGGCGGCGCTCGTGCAGCGTGCCGACGTGCTGCTCGTGGCCGGGTCGTCGCTCGTGGTGAACTCGGGTGTCCGGCTGCTGGAGATCGCGCGTCGCCGGCGGATCCCCATCGTCGTCGTGAACCGCGGCGTCACGAAGGGCGACAACCGCGCGACCGTGAAGCTCGACGCGGGCGCGTCGGAGACGCTGACCGCGATGGCGGAGGCGCTCGGCGCATGACGGTGCGCCTCTGGGGGCCGGGGGTCGCCGTGCCCGTCGCCGGCGCGGCGCCCGCGACGACGATCGCGCTCGTGCGCCACGGCGAGACCGACTGGAACCGCGAGCGCCGCATCCAGGGGGCGACCGACATCCCGATGAACGACCGGGGCCGGGCGCAGTCGCGGGCGACGGCCGAACGCCTCGCCGGCGGGTGCTGGGATGCGGTCGTCACGAGTCCGCTGTCGCGCTCGGCCGAGACCGCGACGATCATCGCCGATCGCCTGGGGCTCGACGAGCCGGACCTCCTGCCGGCCCTCGCGGAGCGCCGTCACGGCACGCTCGAGGGGCTCACGACCGCCGAACGGCGTCGGCTCGAGACCGAGGCGGTCCCCATCGAGGGGTTGGAGTCGCGCGTGTCCGTGGTGTCGCGTGTCGTGCCCGCGCTGCTCGGGCTGGCGGCCCGCCACCCCGGTGGCGCGGTGGTCGCGGTCACGCACGGCGGCGTGATCCAGTCGGTGCTGCTGCATCTGTGGGAGCGCGCGTCCCTGCCGAGCGGATCCGTCACGAACGGCTCGGTGCACGAGCTGCGCGTGTCGGCCTCGGGCCTCGAGCTGGTTGCCTCCGACGCGGTCGCGCCCGTGGAGGCGACCGGGAGCTAGCGGGCGCGGCGCGCGGCGACCTCGCGAAGCAGCTCGAGCAGGCGATCGGCCGATGCCGCCCACGTGAATCGCGCCGCGGCGTCGACGGATGCCGCGGAGCGGCGTTCCCACTCCCCCGGCCGCTCGAGCGCGCCGATCGCCTGGGCGAGCGCGGCGGGGTCGTCGACGGGGAAGAACAGGGCGGCGTCACCGCCGATCTCGCGGAAGATCGGGATGTCGCTCACGACCACCGGGGTGCCGAGTCGCATGGCCTCCACGAGCGGGATCCCGAACCCCTCGGCCTTGGACGCGGTGACGAGCGCCGTGGCGCCCGCGAGCACGTCGGCGTACTCGGCGTCGGTCGCCCCGTCGTGGAAGACCAGCCGGGCCTGCGGTGCGAGCTGCTCGAGCCGGCGGCGCTCCTCGGGGCGGACCCGGCTCATGAGGTGCAGTTCGTGGTCGGGCAGCAGGGCGGCTGCGCGTACGAGCGTGTCGACGCCCTTGTACGGCATGAACGATCCCATGTACACGAGCCGTGGCCGCTCGGGCCGGGTGCGCGGCAGGTGGGGTGTGCCGAGCTCGTCGGCGGCGTTCGGCACGACGGTGACCGGGCGTCGCGTGAGCCGGTGCGAGCGGATGAGGCCCGCGGTGGTGTCGGAGACGGTCACGATCGCGTCGGCCCGGTTCAGCAGCATCCGCTGCGGCCACCACGCCAGGTGATAGAGGCGCCACAGGCCGCGGACGAACGCCGGCAGGTCGCGCGGCGGGGTGCGGTTCTCGTAGTAGATGAGGTCGTGCAGCGTCAGGACGAGCGCGTAGTCGCGGCTCCACGAGCCCATGGTCTGCATGGGCGAGAAGACGACGTCGGGCCGCAGCTTGCGCACCTGCCGCGCGACCCAGGGCTCGCGGACGCTCGTCGGGCTGCTGACGAGTTCCCACGGCAGCGCCGGGAGCTTCTCGAGCTGGCGGTGGTCGCTGATCAGCATCGTGATAGGATGCCGCTCCGCGAGCTCGCGCACGAGGCCGGCGGTGAACCGGCTGATGCCGTCGTGGTGCCCGACGCGCACGTAGCGGCAGTCGACGACGAGCCTCACGCTCGCTCCCCCTCGATGAACACGCGGATGTGCCCGGCCGCCTCGGCGGGCGTCTCGTAGTGGATGAGGTGGCCGACCCCGTCGATGACCGCGATGGTGCCGTCGGCGAACAGCGGCGCGAGGCGGTGCTGGGCGGCGAGCGGGGTGATGTCGTCCTTCTCGGCCACCACGAGGAGGACCGGCACCTGAATGGCGGGCGCGTACTCGCGCACGTCGTGGCTCACCGACGCGCGGAACGCGGCGAGCACCGCGTCGCGGTCGCTGAACGCGGAGAAGTAGCGGTCGTGCTGGTCGTGGATGAACCGGCGGAGGGCGGGTTCCTCGGTCTTGGCCATGGTGACGCTCATGACGCGGACGATCGCCCGGTTGCGCAGCAGCGCGAAGCCGAGCCTCTCGGGGAGCGCGGCGGCGGCGCGGTAGTACCCGATCGCGAGACGGGTCATGATCGCGCGGGGTCCGTCGAGCGCGGGCGCGCCGATCGGGTTCACCAGCACGAGCCGGTCGGGCTCGAGGCCCCCCGCGACCGCCGCCGAGACGATGATCGAGCCGAAGGAGTGGCCGAGCAGCGTGTAGCCGCCGGCGGCTCGGGCGGCGGCATCCGTCGCGCCGGACGCGGCGACGAACGCCGTGAGCCAGGCCGCGTAGCCGTCGATGTCGTGCTCGGCGCCGGCGAACGTCGACGACGCCCCGAAGCCGGGCAGGTCGGGCACGATCACGCGGTAGCCGGGCAGCTTCGCGACGATGGGCTCGAGCCCGTGGTGGTCGCCGCGGAAGCCGTGCACCATCACGATGGCGGGGGCGTCGCGGTCGCCGTACTCCCACCACGCGGTGTCGCTGCCCGCGACGAGGGCACGGTGTTCGCGGACCGGGATGCGCGCGAGGTCGTCGGCGTACGGAGAGGCGATCATCCCGGCCATCCTACGGCGCGGCTGCCGAGCGCTGTCGGAGGGCGTGGATACCGTGACGGGCATGGAGCACTCCCCCGCCGCATCCTGGGCCGACACCCTCGCGGTCTTCGACCTCGAGACGACCGGCATCGACATCGACACCTGCCGCATCGTCACCGCCCACGTGGGCGTGATCGGCCCCTCGGGCGAGGTGCTCGAGCAGCGGCAGTGGATCGTCGATCCCGGCGTCGAGATCCCGACCGCGGCCACGCTCATCCACGGGGTGACGACCGAGCGCGCACGGCTCGAGGGGGTGCCGGCCGTGCAGGGCGTGGCCGAGATCATCGAGGCGCTGACGGATGCCGCGGCGCGGGGCCTGCCGATCGTGGCGTACAACGCCGCCTACGACCTCTCGGTCCTGCACCGCGAGGCCGAGCGGTACGGACACGAGGCGTTCTGCGGGCCGGCGCACGTGGTCGACCCCCTCGTCATCGACAAGGCCGTCGACCGCTTCCGCCGGGGCAAGCGCACGCTCACCGCCGCGTGCGAGCACTACGGCGTCGAGCTGACCGCGGCGCACGACGCCGGCGCCGACGCGATCGCCGCGGGGCGGGTGGCGCAGGCGATCGCCCGGGCGTTCCCCGAGCTCGCCGCGATCGCGGTCGCCGAACTGCACGCACGCCAGGTCGACTGGTGCCGGGAGCAGGCCGAGAGCTATCAGCAGTGGCGGCGGGCGAACGGCGAGCCGGAGTTCACGACGTCGGGGGCGTGGCCGCTGCGCTGAGCCGCGGCACGGCTGCGCTCCACCTCGCCGGACGGGACGAACGGCCGTCGCGCGGATCGCGTTCGTCTGCGACGCTGGATCCATGACGAGCCCGCTCGAGGACCGACCGGCAGTTGACGCGTTCACGGAGGCGAGCGCCCTGTGGCTCGTGGGCGACAGCCCTCCGTCGTTCCTCATCGACGCCGCCGTCGAGGCGGTCGTCGCGGGACTCGACGCTCCCGCGCTCCACGAACTCGCCGGCCTGTCGGACTCCGATGAGGCGTGGGAACTGCGTGCCGCCCTGGAACGCGCGCTGGGCGAACTCGGCATCCCGGTACCCGACCCCGACCCCGGAACCCGTCCGATGGCGATGCGCGCACTCGCGGCGCTGCTGCTCCGCGACCGCATCTCGGTGCGCGAGCTCGTCGACTGGGCGCGCGGCGTCGTCGGCGACGCCGACCCCGGCGAGGCGCGCCGCTTCCTCGAGATCGGCGACGAGCTCGACGCGGGGCGGATCACCCCGCACGAGGCGCAGCTCGCCGCGATCGACGAGGCGACTCGCTACCTCCGCGTCACCGCCGCCCACGGGGCGTGATCGGCGGGCGCGTCCGCTGCGGCGGCGCGGGCACGACGAAGGCCCCGTCGATGCGACGGGGCCTTCGAGTGCGGCAGGGTCTTACTTGCCGAAGTTCTTGAAGCGCTGGTTGAACTTCTCGACGCGACCGGCCGAGTCCATGATGCGCTGCTTGCCCGTGTAGAACGGGTGCGAGGCCGACGAGATCTCGACGTCGATGACCGGGTAGGTCTGGCCGTCGAGCTCGATCGTCTTGTCGCTGGTCACCGTCGAGCGCGTGAGGAACGTCTCGCCCGAGGCGAGGTCGCGGAAGACGACGGCGTTGTAGGCGGGGTGGATGTCGGTCTTCATGGAGACTTCCTTGTTGATTCGGATTCGGATTCGCCCCGCCTTCGGGCAGGGAAAGCATGTCGGCCGTCGGGCCAGCACACAAGTCTAGCAGAGGGTGAGCGGATGGCGCGTCAGCGGGCGGCGCGCGCCGCGTAGCGCCCGTCGCGCTCGGTGAGCTCGATCGGAAGTCCGAACGTCTCGGTGAGCGTCTCGGACGTCAGCGCCTCGCCGATCGGCCCGGCGGACCGGATGGTGCCGTCGGCGAGCAGCATGGCGTGCGTGAAGCCCTGCGGGATCTCCTCGACGTGGTGGGTCACCATGACGATCGCCGGCGACGAGGCCGACGACGCGTAGCCGCCGAGCAGCTCGACGAGCTCCTCGCGCGCACCCAGGTCGAGCGACGCCGCGGGCTCGTCGAGCAGCAGCAGCTCGGGGTCGGTCATGACCGAGCGGGCGATCTGCACGCGCTTCTGCTCGCCGTCGGAGAGGCTGCCGAAGCGTCGGTCGGCGAAGCCCTCGAGCTGCCATTCCTTGAGCACCCGCTGGGCGCGGCGGTCGTCGATCGTCTCGTACTCCTCGTTCCACCGGCCCGTGACCGAGTACGCGGCGGTGAGGACCGAGTCGATGACGGTCTCGTTCTTCGGGATCCGGCGCGCCATCGCGGTGGAGGCGAACCCGATCATCGGACGGAGCTCGAAGACGTCGGTCTTGCCGAGCGGCTCGCCGAGGACCTCGACGGACCCCTTGGTCGGGTGCATGGCGGCGGCGGCGATCTGCAGCAGCGTGGTCTTGCCGGCACCGTTCGGCCCGAGGATCACCCAGCGCTCGTCGGAGGCGACGTTCCAGTCGATGTCGTCGAGGATCGCGTTCCCGTCGCGGACCACCGACACGTGCTGGAACTGCAGAACCGTAGACGCCATGCTGACCATGCTAGTGGGACGTTCGAACCCGTCCCGCGCACCGGCGGCGGGGTCAGCGCCCGGCGAGGACCCGCTCGTAGAGTGCGCGCGTCTCGTCGGCGATCGCGGCCCACGCGAAGTGCTGCTCGGCCCGCACCCGCCCCGCCGCGCCCATCTCGCGGGCACGCCCGGGGTCGCTCACGACGCGCGTGAGCGCCGCCGCGAGGTCGGCCACGAACCGGTCCGGATCGAGCGGCGTACCCGTCCCGTCATCGGCCTGGTCGATGGGCACGAGCACCCCCGTGACGCCGTCCTCGACGACCTCGGGGATGCCGCCCGTGGCCGTGCCGACGACTGCCGCCCCGCAGGCCATGGCCTCGAGGTTCACGATGCCGAGCGGCTCGTAGACCGAGGGGCACACGAAGCACGTCGCCGCGGTGAGCAGTGCCGTGAGCTCGGCGCGCGGCAGGTGCCGATCGATCCACACCACGCCGCGGCGGGTCTCGGCGAGCTCGGCGACGAGCCCGGAGACCTCGGCCATGATCTCGGGCGTGTCGGGGGCGCCCGCGCACAGCACGAGCTGCACGTCGTCCGGTAGCGAGCGCGCCGCGCGCAGCAGGTACGGCAGGCCCTTCTGCCGCGTGATGCGCCCGACGAACACGATCGACGGCAGGTCGGGGTCGACCCCCAGCGAGCGCACCAGGTCGGGGTCGTGGTTCGGACGCCAGTCCTCGAGGTCGATGCCGTTGTAGACGACCGAGACGCGCGCGGGGTCGATCGAGGGGTACGAGCGCAGGATGTCGCGTCGCATGCCGTCGCTCACCGCGACCACCGCGTCGGCGTCCTCGAAGGCGGCGCGCTCGACCCAGCTCGAGACGCGGTAGCCCCCGCCGAGCTGCTCCGCCTTCCACGGCCGGAGCGGCTCGAGGCTGTGCGCGGTGACCACGTGCGGGATCCCGTGCAGCTTCTTGGCGACGAAGCCGGCGAAGTTGGCGTACCAGGTGTGCGAGTGGACCAGGTCGGCGCCCGCGGCATCCGCGGCCATCAACAGGTCGACGCCCATCGTCGACAGCGCCGCGTTGACGTCGGCGAACTCGGCGGGCGTGCCGTAGCCGGTCGTGCCCTCCTCGTCACGGGGCGCGCCGAAGGCGCGGACCCGCACGTCGATGTCGCGGCGGAGCGCTCGGACCAGTTCGGCGACGTGCACCCCGGCCCCTCCGTAGATCTCGGGCGGGTACTCGCGGGTGAGCAGGTCGACGCGCATGCGGCAACGTTAGCCCGTCGCGGTCACGCGCCGTCAACCTCCTGTGCCATGCGGCATCCGTCTGACTACGCTGGGCACATGGTGGCGACGCGCAAGATCTTCGGCATTGTCCTCGCTGGCGGCGAGGGGAAGCGCCTGATGCCCCTGACCGAGGACCGCGCGAAGCCCGCGGTGCCGTTCGGGGGGCAGTACCGGCTCATCGACTTCGCGCTGTCGAACCTCGTGAACTCGGGCCTGCGCCAGATCGTGGTGCTCACCCAGTACAAGTCGCACAGCCTCGACCGGCACGTGTCGCAGACCTGGCACCTCGACGGGCTCCTCGGGTCGTACGTCGCCTCGGTGCCCGCGCAGCAGCGACTCGGCAAGCGGTGGTTCTCCGGCTCGGCCGACGCGATCCTGCAGAGCCTCAACCTCATCTACGACGAGCAGCCCGACATCATCGTCGTGGTCGGCGCCGACCACGTCTACCGCATGGACTTCAGCCAGATGATCGAGGCGCACATCGAGTCCGGAGCGGATGCCACGGTGGCCGCCATCCGCCAGCCGATCTCACTCGCCAACCAGTTCGGCGTCATCGAGGTCGACCCGAACGCGCCCGACCGCATCCACCAGTTCCTCGAGAAGCCGAGCGACCCCGAAGGGCTGCCCGACTCGCCGAACGAGGTGCTCGCCTCGATGGGCAACTACGTCTTCAACGCCGACGCCCTGATCGACGCCGTGCTGCGCGACGGCGAGCGCACGGACTCCAGCCACGACATGGGCGGCGACATCATCCCCGCGTTCGTGGCCCAGGGAAACGCGGGCGTCTACGACCTCAAGCGCAACGACGTGCCCGGCTCGACCGATCGCGACCGCTACTACTGGCGGGACGTGGGAACGATCGACTCGTTCTTCGAGGCGCACCAGGACCTCATCTCGGTGCTGCCGATCTTCAACCTGTACAACCGCGAGTGGCCGATCTTCAGCCAGCAGGTGAACTCGCCGCCCGCGAAGTTCACGCGCGACGCCCGCGGTTCGCTCGGCACGGTCATCGACTCGATCGTGTCGCTGGGTTCGGTCATCTCGGGCGCGCACGTCGAGCGGAGCGTGCTCGGTCCGTGGGCGATCGTCGGCTCGGGCGCGAACGTGTCCGACTCGATCCTGTTCGACCGCGCGCGCATCGAGGCCGGGGCGACGGTGCGTCGCGCCATCCTCGACAAGGAGGTCGTCGTCGAGGAGGGCGCCCACATCGGGCTGAACCGCGCCGAGGACCTCGCGCGCGGCTTCGTCGTCACCGAGAGCGGCGTGACCGTGGTGGGCAAGGGCTCGCACGTGCGAGCCTCGGCGTGACCGCCGGCCCATCCGGCCGCGAGGGCGGCCTGCTCGTCGTGCTCGACGCCGACTCGACGCTCATCCGCGAGGAGGCGATCGAGCTGCTCGCCGAGGCGGCCGGCAGCCTGCAGCACGTCGCCGACGTGACCGAGCGCGCCATGCGCGGCGAACTCGATTTCGCCGCGAGCCTCAGGGAGCGCGTCGCAACCCTCGCGGGATTGCCCGTCGCCGAGGTCCTGGCGGCCCGCGACCGGCTCACGCCCACGCCGGGGGTCCGGGAGCTCATCGACGGGGTGCACGCCGCGGGCGGCCGCGTCGGCGTGGTCTCCGGCGGGTTCCACGAGCTGCTCGATCCGCTCGCCGAGCGGCTCGGGCTCGACTTCTGCCGTGCGAACCGGCTCGAGACGGACGGCGATCGGCTCACCGGGCGCGTGCTCGGCGACGTCGTCGACGCCGAGGCGAAGCGTCGTGCGCTCGAGGAGTGGGCGGCGGCATCCGGCACCCCGATCTCCCGGACGATCGCCGTGGGCGACGGTGCGAACGACCTGCGCATGCTCGATCGCGCGGCGCTCGGTGTCGCGTTCTGCGCCAAGCCCGTGGTGCGGGCGCAGGCGGATGTCGCGATCGACCGCGTCGACCTCAGCGGCGTGCTCGCGCTCGCCGGGCTCCGCGGGTAGCGCTTCGGGGACCAGGGCCCTCCCTCGGTCGACGATCTGGCTGCCGGCTGGTCGAGGTCTGCGAGTTCCATCCGAATGCATGGATCGCGCTCGCGTCCGGCCTAGCGTGAGGGCATGAAGACTCGAACCATCGTCGTTTCGTCCGCTTCCCTCGCCGCCCTGGCGCTCGTCGCCCTCGGGATCGCCCCGGCCGCCTCGGCTGCGCCGGCGCCTGCCGCCCCACGCGGGGCGCTGCAGGACGCCATTCCACTCCCCGACGGCTTCCAGCCCGAGGGGATCGCCATCGACGCGCGCGGAACCGCGTACTTCGGGTCGCTGGCCGACGGCGACATCTACGCGGCCGACGTGCGCAGCGGCGCCGGCGACGTCATCGCCGAAGGCCCCGGCACGCCGTCGGTCGGCCTCGACGTCGACCAGCGCGGCCGCCTGTTCGTCGCCGGCGGCCCGGCCGGCGACGCCCGCGTCATCGACACGCGCACGGGCGAGTTGCTCGCGAGCTACCGGCTCGGGTCCGGCGCGACGTTCGTCAACGACGTCATCGTCACGCGGGACGCCGCGTGGTTCACCGACAGCCAGCAGGCGCAGCTCTACCGGCTCCCCCTCGGACCGGCCGGGGCGCTGCCCCCGCAAGACGCGGTCGAGGCCCTTCCGCTCACCGGCGACTTCGTCCTGCAGCCGGGATTCAACGCGAACGGCATCGAGGTGACGCCGGACGGGAAGGCGCTGCTCGTCATCCAGTCCGCGACCTCGACCCTGTTCCGGGTGGATCCCGCCACCGGTGTCGCGACCGCGGTCGACCTCGGCGGCGTGCCGCTCACGAACGGCGACGGACTCCTCGTCGAGGGGCGCACCCTGTACGTGGTGCAGAACCGGCTGAACCTCGTCGGTGTGGTGGAGCTCACCGCCGACGGTCGGAGCGGGAGGTACGTCGACCAGCTCACGAGCGAGGCGTTCGACGTGCCCACGACCGTCGCGTCGTACGCGAACTCGCTCTACCTGCCGAACGCGCGTTTCGGCACGCCGCCGCAGGGCGCCGAGTACTCGGCGAACCGGATCGACCGCTGATCCCGGCGCGACCGCGCTCCCGTGTCGGCGGTGGTCAGTGCCCCATGCCGAGGCCGCCGTCGACCGGGATGACGGCACCCGAGATGTAGCCGGCGTCGTCGCCCGCGAGCCACGCGACGACCTTCGCGACCTCGCCGGGCGTGGCGAACCGGCCTGCGGGGATGTTCTTCCTGTACTCGGCCTGCTGCTCCGCGGGCAGCGCGTCCGTCATGTCGGTCTCGATGAACCCGGGGGCGACGACGTTGGCGGTGATGTTCCTCGCGCCGAGCTCGCGCGTGATCGAGCGCGCCATGCCCACGAGGCCCGCCTTCGACGACGAGTAGTTCACCTGCCCGGCACCGCCGAACAGCCCCACGACGCTCGAGATGAGCACGATGCGACCGAAGCGCGCCTTCAGCATGCCCTTCGACGCCCGCTTGACGACGCGGAAGGCGCCCGTGAGGTTCGTGTCGACGACGCTCGTGAACTCCTCCTCGCTCATGCGCATGAGCAGGGTGTCGCGGGTGATGCCGGCGTTGGCGACGACGACCTCGACGGGTCCGAGCGCGGCCTCGATCTCGGTGAACGCGCGGTCGATCGACTCCGCGTCGGTGACGTCGGCCCGCACGGTGAGCGCCCCCTCGGGACCCTCGCCGGAGCGCGCCGTCACGGCGACCCGGTGCCCCTGCGCGAGGAACTCCTCGGCGATCGCGTAGCCGATGCCGCGGTTGCCCCCGGTCACCAGAACGGTACGGCTCGTGGTCATGGCGGACTCCGTCTCTCTCCAAGGGGTGCGCGTCAAGGCCGAACGGCCCGTCCCAGCATAGAGGTTGCCGTGTAGCGGCATCCGCTGCCCCTATCGGACGTACCCTTGGAGGTGAGGAGCGCCGCCAGCCCCGGCGACCACCATGAAGCACCAGCCCACCCAGTCGATCACGTCGTTGCCGGCGTCGCCGGACGACGAGCGGCGTGCGCGCATGATCAAGTACTCGGTCATGATGGGCATCCGCGTCGCCTGCATCTTCGCGCTGCTGTTCGCGCAGGGCTGGTGGATCCTCGTCTTCGCCGCCGGGGCGGTCTTCCTCCCCTACTTCGCGGTGATCGTCGCGAACGTCGGCACGTCGCGCCGCGACCAGGAGGTGCTGCGGCCCGGCGGACTGATGCCGCTGCCCCCGGGTTCGCCCGGCGCTCCCCTGTCCGACGACGCGGCGGCGGGCGACGACGAGACGCGCGAGCCGCGCTCCCGGGGGGACGCCGCGTGATCGGCTCGCTCGACGCCGCCCCCGCGGGCGGCTGCTCCCGCGCGGGGTGCCGCGAGGCGGCGACCAGCCGCATCGACTGGCGCAACCCCAAGATCCACGCCGAGGACCGCGTGAAGACCTGGCTCGCGTGCGACGAGCACGTCGACTACCTGCGCGAGTTCCTCGCCGCACGCGCGTTCCCGGTGCGCGTGTCGTCCTTCGAGGCGACGGATGCCGCAGCACCCGCGCCCTCGCCCGGCGCCGGCGCGGTCGGGGGTGGCTCGGCGTGAGCCGATGGCGATTCCTCGCCTCGCCGCGCTGGGCGGGGTACCTCGCGCTCGTGGTGGTCTTCGCGATCGCCTGCTCGGCGCTCGGCACCTGGCAGTTCAATCGCCGCGCCGAGGCGCTCGCCGAGGTCGCGCGGATCGACGCGAACTACGACGCCGACCCGATCCCGGTCGCCGAGGCGCTGCCCGATCCCGACTCGTTCGACATCGACCAGCGCTGGCAGGTCGTGGCCCTGTCGGGCGAATACCTCCACGACGAGGAGGTCGTGGTGCGCAACCGCCCGGGGGCCGGGAGCACCGGCTTCGAGGTGCTGACGCCCCTGCGGCTCGACGACGGCACGGTGTTCGTGGTCGATCGCGGATGGATCCCGCAGGACTCCGAAGGGCGCCCGTCCGAGTTCCCGGCCGCGCCCGACGGCCGCGTGGAGGTGACGGCGCGCCTCAAGGCGGGCGAGCAGCAGATCGCCGGCAGAACCTCGTCGGGTGCCGAGTTCGCCACGATCGACCTCGACGAGCTCGCCGAGCGGGTCGGCGAACCGACCTACACGGGCGCCTACGGCATCCTCGTGCAGACCGGGGCGGATGCGTCCGAGCCGCCCATAGCCCTGCCCCGCCCCGAGCGCGACGAAGGCCCGCACCTCTCCTATGCGCTGCAGTGGTTCGTGTTCGCCCTCATGGGCTTCGTCGCCCTGGGCTGGTTCGCCAACCAGGAGCGCAAGCTGCTGGCCGCGGATGCCGCAGAGCGGTCGGGCCCGCCGCGGCATCCGTCGACCGAGCCCAAGCGGCCGCCCAAGCCGTCCCGCAGCCGGAGCGACGCCGACGTGGAGGACGAGATCCTCGATCGCCGATGACGCGTCGGCGCGTCATCCCTTGGAGCGAATCGGAACCTGCTGCATCGTTACCCGAGTTCACGATTCGATCGGGTCATCGCATCGTGTCGAGGATGGCGGCGAGCTGCTCGAACGTCGTGAGCGGGTTCACGATGGCGAAGCGGGTGTTCGGTCGGCCGGCGTGGGAGCTCGGCGTGACGAACGCGTGCTGGGCCTCGAGCAGCCGCGCGGACCACGCGTCGTAGTCGGCCTTCGTCCAGCCCTCGCGCTCGAAGACGACGACGGAGAGCTGCGGGTCGCGAACCAGGCGGAACCCGTCGCGCCGGTCGATCTCCGCGGCGATCTCGTGCGCGAGCCGGATCGAGGCGGTGATGGCGTCCCGGTACGCCGCGGCACCGTGGGTGGCGAGCGAGAACCACAGCGGGAGGCCGCGCGCCCGGCGCGTGAGGTGCGCGGCGTAGTCCGACGGGCTCCACTCGCTCGTCTCGGTGAGCGTGTCCAGGTACTCGGCGTGCTGGGTGTGCGCACGCCGGCCGGCCTCGGGGTCGCGGTAGATCAGCGCGCAGGCATCGAAGGGCGCGAACAGCCACTTGTGCGGGTCGACGATGACCGAGTCGGCGCGCTCCACCCCGGTGAACCGGTCGCGCGCGAGGGGCGAGAGCATCGCGGCCAGGCCGTAGGCACCGTCGACGTGGAGCCAGAAGTCGTACTCGTCCTTCAGGGCCGCGATCGAGGCGAGGTCGTCGACGATGCCGAAGTTCGTCGATCCCGCCGTCGCGACGACGGCGAACACGGAGGGCCCGTGTTCGTCGAGCGCGGCGCGCACGGCGTCGCCTCGCAGCATCCCGTCGTCGCCCGGCGCCACGGGGACCACCTCCACGTCCATGACCCGGGCCGCGGAGGCGATGGACGAGTGGGCCTCGCCGCTGCACACCACGCGCCAGCGATCCGGCATCGGCGCGCCCGCGAGGGTCATCGCGAGGCGGGCGTGCTCGCGCGCGGCGACGAGCGCGGAGAGGTTGCCGAGGGTGCCGCCCTGCACGAAGACGCCGCCCGCGGTGGCCGGCAGGCCGAATTCGCGGGCGAGCCACGCGAGCACCTCGTTCTCGGCGTACACGGCACCTGCGCCCTCGAGCCAGGATCCGCCGTAGAGGGCGCTCGCGGACACCACGAGATCGAACGCGATCGCGGCCTTGGTCGGCGCGGTCGGGATGAACGACAGGTACTGGGCGTGGTCGGTCGTGATGCAGGCCGGTGCCAGCACGTGCTCGAAGCGCGACAGCGCCTGCTCCGCGCCGATGCCGTGCTCATCGATGCTGCGACCGGCGCGACGGTCGAGCTCGAACTCCGAGATCGGCCGGTCGAGCGGGGTGTCGTCGGCGAGCAGGCGGCGGCGCGAGTAGTCCAGCACGAGGTCGACGAGGTCGGTGGTCTCGGCGGACACCTCGTGCATGCGGGTGGGGCGGGGCGAGCGCGACGGTTCGGACGTGGTCATGCGGGGAATCCCTCCGGTCGATCTGGAGCCTGCGCAAGTGTGCGTCAAAGACCGGCCTGATGCAACTCGACAGCGCGACAACGCCACCGTGCGCATCATCCATGCGTTTGCCCGCGTTTGGACGCAACGATCGCGCGCAGGATACAACTTGCCCGAAGCGCGCCCGAGACCAACTCGGCCCGCACCGCGACGCCGATCAGGCGAGCTCGATGAGCTCCTGGTAGTCCCGGCTCCAGTGGTCCTCCGTGCCATCCGGCATGATGAGCACCCGCTCGGGGTTCAGCGCCTCGACCGCGCCCGGGTCGTGCGAGACGAGCACGACCGAGCCCTCGTAGTGGGCGAGCGCGTCGAGGATCTCCGCGCGGCTCGCCGGGTCGAGGTTGTTCGTGGGCTCGTCGAGCAGGAGCACGTTCGCGCCCGAGACGACGATCATGGCGAGCGCCAGCCGGGTCTTCTCGCCGCCGGAGAGCACTCCGGCGGGCTTGTGCACGTCGTCACCGGTGAACAGGAAGGACCCGAGCACCTTGCGCGCCTCGGTCTCGGTGAGGTTCGGCGACGCGCTGACCATGTTCTGCAGCACCGTGCGAGCGACGTCCAGGGTCTCGTGCTCCTGGGCGTAGTAGCCGATGCGCAGCCCGTGGCCGGCCTCGACGACGCCGGTGTCGGGTCGGTCGACGCCCGCGAGGATGCGCAGCAGCGTCGTCTTGCCGGCGCCGTTCAGGCCGATGATGACCACCTTGGAGCCACGATCGATCGCGAGGTCGACGGCGGTGAAGATCTCGAGCGACCCGTAGCTCTTCGAGAGGTCGGATGCCGTGAGCGGCGTGCGACCGCAGGGGGACGGCGTCGGGAACCGCAGCTTCGCCACCCGGTCGACCGCCCGCACCTCCTCGAGGCCGGCGAGCAGCTTCTCGGCGCGCGCGACCATCTGGTGTGCGGCCGCCGCCTTCGACGCCTTCGCGCCGAACTTCGCCGCCTGCGCCTGCAGCGCTCCCGCCTTCTTCTCGGCGTTGGCCCGCTCCTTCTTGCGGCGCTCCTCGTCGGCGGCGCGCTGGCGGAGGTAGTGCTTCCAGCCCATGTTGTAGATGTCGATGAGCGCGCGATTCGCGTCGAGGTAGAACACGCGGTTCACGACCTCGCCCACGAGCTCGACGTCGTGGCTGATGACGATGACGCCGCCCTTGTAGTTCTTCAGGAACTCGCGGAGCCACACGACGGAGTCGGCGTCGAGGTGGTTCGTCGGCTCGTCGAGGATCATCGTGTCGGCGTCGGAGAACAGGATGCGCGCGAGCTCGATGCGCCGGCGCTGACCACCCGAGAGGGTCTTCAGCGGCTGGTCGAGGATCCGGTCGGGCAGGTTGAGGTTCGACGCGATCGACGCCGCCTCGGCTTCGGCGGCGTAGCCGCCGAGCGCCTGGAACCGGTCGGTGAGGGTGCCGTAGCGCTTCATGGCCTTCTCGGCGACCGCCGGATCGTCGGAGCCCATCTTCTCGGACGCCTCGCGCATGCCGAGCACGAGCGAACCGAGCCCGCGGGCGTCGAGGATGCGCGTGCGCGCCAGCATCTCGGGGTCGCCCGACCGCGGGTCCTGCGGCAGGTAGCCGATCTCGCCCGATCGGTCGATGCGACCGCCGGTGGGCAGCGTCTCGCCCGCGAGCGTCTTCGTGAGCGTCGTCTTGCCGGCGCCGTTGCGACCGACGAGGCCGATCTTGTCGCCGTCGGAGACGCGGAAGTTGACGCCCTCCATGAGCAGGCGCGCGCCAACGCGGATCTCGAGGTCCTGGACGGCGAGCACGGACGACCTCCGGTCGGGATGGGCGGGGTGGGCGTGCCGAGCGGCACAGCCCTCCAGTCTACCGGGCGGTGACGGATGCCGCAGGTCGGCGGTTCACGGCAGACTGGCGGCATGCCGGCCGGAGACTCCCCCGCGATGCGCGCCGCACGACTCGCCTCGCACGGATTCCGTGAGCTCGCCGATGATCCCGTCGCGGTCGTCGAGCGGCTGGGTGCGGTGCAGGCGCAGGACCTCGGTGCCGCGAAGTGGGCGGTGGGCAGTCGGATGTCGCGACCGTCGGTGGCGGCGGTCGACGCGGCCATCGAGTCCCGGCGCATCGTGCGGTCGTGGCCGATGCGCGGCACGCTCCACCTCATGCCGGCCCGGCTGCTGCGGCCCGCGCTGAGGATCACCGGCCCGCGGATCACCGCCGCGTCCCGATCCCGACTCGTGCAGCTCGAGCTCGACGACACCGACTACCGAGTCGCGCGCGATGCCGCCGAACGGCTGCTCGCGGCATCCGGCACTGCATCGCGAGACGAGCTCGCGGCGACGTGGGCGGCCGCGGGCATCCGTCCGGACGGACAGCGTGCCTACCACCTCATCGCGTGGCTCGCGCGCGACGGGGTGCTGTGCTGCGGCCCCGTCGACGGGCGCAGCCAGCGATTCGCGCTGCTCGACGACTGGGCGCCCGCCGACGGGGGCGAGCCGACCGAGCGCGACGAGACGCTGGCCGAGCTGTTCACCGCGTACGTGACGGGCCATGGTCCTGCGACGGTCGCCGACTTCGCGTGGTGGATGGGGGTCACGAAGACCGACGCTGCGACGGCGCTCGCGGCGGCGGGCGACCGCGTCGAGCGGTTCGGGCCCGAGCCCGACCGCTTCGTCGCAGCCGGGTCGACGGATGCCGCGGCATCCCGCCCTCGGGGTGCACTCGCGCTCGCGGCCTTTGACGAGTACTTCCTCGGCTACGCCGACCGCTCCCCCGTGTGCGATCCCCGCTTCGCCGATCGCGTGATCCCCGGCGGGAACGGCGTGTTCCAGCCGCTGCTCGTGCTGGACGGGCGCGTGGTCGGCACCTGGCGTCGCGCGGGCACCGCCGCGAAGCCGCGGGTGGAGCTCCGCTGGTTCGAGCCGTCGAGCCGGGCGGCATCCGATCGGTTCACGCGTCCGCTCGCGGCCTGGGCGCGATTCCACGGCGTGGAACTGCGCGGGGTCGCCAGGGACGAGTGAGGGCGGCCCGGGCCGGAGCCCGGGCCGCCCTCAGCGCGACCACGCGCGGCGCGTTCAGTCCTGGACGAGCGCCGCCTGCAGCTCGATCGTGATCGTGACCTGCTCGCCGACGAGCACGCCGCCGGTCTCGAGGGCCGCGTTCCACGACAGGCCGAAGTCCTCGCGGTTGATCACGGTCTTCGCCGTGGCGCCGCCCTTGTAGTTGCCGTAGGGGTCGGTGCCGAAGCCGCCGAAGTCGAAGTCGAACGTGACCGGCTTGGTCACGCCCTTGATCGTGAGGTCGCCGTCCACCTTGAAGTCGCCGTCGACGACGCGGACGCCGGTCGAGACGAACTCGATCGTCGGGTACTGGTCGGCCTGGAAGAAGTCGTTCGTGCGCAGGTGCGCGTCGCGGTTCGGCTCGTTCGTGTTGATCGAGGCGACCTCGGCGGTGGCCGTCACGCGGGAGTCGAGCGGGTCCTCGCCGGTGACGAAGGTCGCGTCGAAGCGCTCGAACTTGCCCTTGACCTTGCTGATCATGAGGTGGCGGACGCTGAAGGCCACCTCGCTGTGCGTCGGGTCGATCTTCCAGGTTCCGGCCTTGTAGCCCGGGATCTCGATGGTCGTCTCGGTCGTCGTCATTCGGTCATGCTCCTTCGATGCATTCTCGGCCGGTTCCGGCCACGTTCAATGCAAACGCATGGAGGAGTGGGATCTATTCCCCGGATCCGACGATGAGTTCCCGGCGGAGTTCGAGGACCCGCGCGGCCGCTTCGTCGAGACGTGCCTCCGGGATCCGACCGGACTCGACGGCCTCGGAGATCGAGGCGGCCAGCCCGTCGACGCTGATCCCGAACTCCGCGGGATCGGCGGGCAGCACGTAGAGCAGCAGGTCGCCGCCCGCGGCGAGCGCGCGCACCGCGTTCTCGCCCGGGTCGGCGTACTCCGGCAGCCCGTTGTGCTGCAGCATGAGCATGTCGTCGGTGACGACGACCCCGTCGAAGCCGAGTTCCTCGCGCAGGATCCGGTGCCACTCGGGCGAGAGCGAGGCGGGCGCGGGGTCGACGGCGGGGTACGCCAGGTGACCAGTCATGACGAGTTCGACGTCGGCCTCGATCGCGGCGGCGAACGGCAGCGCCGGGCCGGCGCGCCACTCGTCGAGCGTGAGGGGCGCGGACGGTACGGAGACGTGCGAGTCGCCCGGCGCGGCGCCGTGGCCGGGGAAGTGCTTGACGGTGCTCGCGACGGTGCCGCGTTCCCCGGCGACGGCGGCGGCGACGCGCTCGCCGGCGCCGGCCGGGTCGGTGCCGAGGACGCGGTCGAAGATGAACGAGGCGGGGTCGGCCGTGACGTCCGCCACGATGCCGAAGTTGACGTTGACGCCCGCGGCCGACAGGGCGGCGGCGCGCGCCGCGAAGGCCTCCTGCGCGGCCTGCGGGGGCTGCGCGCGCACCTCGGCGGGGCCCGGTGCGGGATCCCAGTCGATCCGACTGACGATGCCGCCCTCCTGGTCGATCCCGATGAGGGTCGCCGCGTCGGGGTCGTGCTGCAGGTCGGCGGTGAGGGCGGCGAGGGAGGCCTCGTCGCCGGGCATGTTGTCGCCCATGAGGATGACTCCGGCGATGCCCTCGTCGAGGAGGGCGCGCATGGCGGCCGGGTCGGTTCCGGGGGCGTGGAGCATGAGCACCGAGGCGGCCTTCTCGTCGAGCGTCATGCCCGACACCCGGTCGGTCGCCCATTCCTCGGCCGTCTGCGGGGTGGGCGTCGGCGTCGGGGACGGGGTCGTGATGGCTTCGCTCGGGGTGGGTGAGGCCGGGGCCGGGGCCGAGCATCCGGCGAGTACCGCCGTGCCCGCGAGGGCGAGGGCGGCGAGGGTCGTGGGGAGGCTCCGGCGCACCCGGTGAGTCTACGCGGCCCAGCCTGCGAGCCGACCGGATGCGGGCGCGGTAGAACGGATGGGATGGATGAGGCACACGACCGCGCGATCCTGCGCCGGCATGCGGCGGACGGGACGCTCATGGCCGGCGGCGCGGCGGCGATCCTGCTGCAACTGGCCGATCCGCGCGTCGCGGCGGGCGTCGCCCGGCACAGCGCGTTCCGTGAGCGTCCGCTGGATCGGCTGGACGGGACGCACCAGTACCTGACCGCGCTGGTGTTCGGCGACGATCGCGACATCGATCACGTGGTCCGCGTCGTCGACGCGCGGCATGCGCGCGTGCGGGGCGACCGCCCGCGTCCGTACGACGCGCGTGATGCGGATGCGCAGCGGTGGGTCGCGGCGACCATCCTCGCCGTGGCGCTCGAGCTGGAGGAGCGGCTCACCGGGCGCCCGCTGGATGCGGCGACCGCGGACGCGCTCGTTCGCGGTTATGCGCCGATCGCGGCGCGGCTGCAAGGGGCGGATGCCGGGTGGCCGGCGACGCGTCGCGAGTTCGATGCGTGGTGGGCCGAGCGGATGCCGCGGCTGGAGGTGGGTGACGACGCGCGAGCGGTGGCGCGCGACCTGCTCGCCGGGACCGGACTGCCGGCTTCGCTGCGGGCGCTCATGCCGGCGGTGCGCCTGCTGACGGCCGCGCTCCTCCCCCCGGCGCTTCGGGAGGCGTACGGGTTCCGCTGGACTCCTCGTGCGCGGCGGGTCGCCGCGGCCTGGTTGCGGGGGTTGGGCGTCGCGCGCCGCATCGTGCCGGCGAGGCTCCGGGCCCTGCCCACGCGCGTCTCGCTCCGACGGCTCCGTCGGCGCAGCCGGTACGCTGGAACCGAACCGCGAGGACGAGGATGACCCAGCAGGCAGCACATCGAGGCGAACCGCTCGACGCGATCGACCGGCGGATCGTCGCGGAGCTCAGCCGTGACGGCCGGCTGTCCGTCCGCACCCTCGCCGAACGCGTCCACATCTCCCGGACGGCGGCGCACAACCGCGTGCTCGCACTGCAGCAGCGCGGTGTCATCACCGGATTCGGTGCGCAGATCGATCGCAAGGCGATCGGCCTGAACATCTCCGCGCTCGTGGTGGTGCGCATCGGCGACGTCTCGTGGGAGGAGATCGCGGCGAAGCTCGCGACGCTGCCGTTCGTCGAGAAGGTCCAGGCGGTCTCGGGCGACATCGACATCATGCTCACCGTGAGCGCTCCCGACCACGAGCAGCTGAGCCAGGCCATCCTCCGGGACATCCACGACATGCCCGGCGTGGTGTCGACCCGTTCGCACCTGATCCTCGCCGAGATCGACGGTCGGCCGCCTGCGCAGTCGCTGGACATCTGGCGCTCCTGACCGCCCTCCCGAGGGACGCGCGGCATCCGTTCGCCCCCTCGCGTGCCGTTCGTTCACCGTTGCCGCGTACCCCCAGCGGGGGTGCTGCAGACTGGCGCACCATGGCCGTATGAGCCTCAACGTCGAGCACCACGAATCACGGGTCCTGCCCTCCGAGAAGCCAGTGCGACTCCTCGACAACGCGGGTCACGCGTTGCGCGGGCCCGAGACCGGCGGCTTCGAGCTGCCCGCCACCGAGACCCTCCTCGAGCTCTACCGGCGGATGGTGATCGCCCGGCGGTTCGACGTCCAGGTCACAGCGCTCACCAAGCAGGGCCGGCTCGCCACGTATCCGTCCGCGTACGGCCAGGAGGCCTGCGAGATCGGCGTCGTCTCGGCGATCACCGCCGACGACTGGTTCTTCCCCACCTACCGCGACAGCATCGCCCTCCTCACCCGCGGCCTCGAGCCGGCCGACATCCTGCAGTCCTTCCGGGGCGACTGGCACAACGGCTACGACCAGCGGGCGCACCGCACCGCCGCGCAGGCCACGCCCCTGGCCACGCAGGCGCTGCACGCCGTCGGCCTCGCCCACGCCGCGCGCCTGCGCCACGACCCGATCGTGACCCTCACCTACCTCGGCGACGGCGCCACCAGCGAGGGCGACGCGCACGAGGCGTTCAACTTCGCGGCGGTCTGGCAGACCCCGACCGTCTTCCTCGTGCAGAACAACCAGTTCGCGATCAGCACGCCGCTCTCGCGCCAGTCGCACGCGACGACCCTCGCCGACAAGGCGGTCGGCTACGGCATGCCCGGCTACCATGTCGACGGCAACGACGTCGCCGCGATGTACGCCGTCGCCACCGCCGCGGTCGATCGGGCGCGAGCCGGCGGCGGCCCGACGCTGATCGAGGGGCTCACCTACCGCATCGAACCGCACACGAACTCCGACGACCCGACGCGCTACCGCCAGGGCCGCGAGGTCGAGCACTGGAAGCGCCGCGACCCCATCGAGCGCCTCGAGAAGTACCTGGTGTCCGAGGGGGCCCTCACCGACGAGGTCCGGGCCGAGATCGGCGAGGCCGCCGAGGCGCTCGCCGCCCGCACCCGGGAGGCGATGAACGAGCAGCCCGAGCTCGACCCGCTGGAGCTGTTCGATCACGTCTACGCGACCCCGCGCACCGCGCTCGCCGAACAGCGCGCCGCCCTCGAGGCCGAGCTCGCCGCCCACCGCGCCGAGGAGGTGACGGCCCGATGAGCCGCACCGCGACCGAACGCGCCGCCGACGCCGCGGCCGCCGCCGCCCAGCCGATGACCATGGCGGGCGCGCTCAACGCGGCTCTCCGCGACGCGATGGAGGCCGACGACCGCGTGGTCGTCTACGGCGAGGACGTCGGCCCGCTCGGCGGTGTCTTCCGCGTCACCGACGGCCTGCAGTCCCGGTTCGGCGACGAGCGCGTGTGGGACTCGCCGCTCGCCGAGTCCGGCATCATCGGCACCGCCGTCGGCATGGCCATGTACGGCATGCGGCCCGTCGTCGAGATGCAGTTCGACGCGTTCAGCTATCCGGCGTTCGAGCAGATCGTCTCGCACGTCGCGAAGATGCGGAACCGCACCAAGGGCCGCCTCGAGCTGCCCATGGTGATCCGGATCCCCTGCGCCGGCGCCATCGGCGGGGTCGAGCACCACTCCGACTCGTCCGAGGCGTACTGGGCCGCCACGCCCGGCCTGACGGTGGTCATGCCCTCCAACCCCGCCGACGCGTACTCGATGCTGCGCGAGGCGATCGACAGGGACGATCCGGTCGTGTTCATGGAGCCGAAGAGCCGCTACTGGTCCAAGGCGAGCCTCGAGCTGCCCGTCCGCACGGAGCCGATGAACCGGGCGAAGGTCGTCCGCGAGGGCACGGACGTCACGCTCATCGGGTACGGGCCGACCGTGCGGACCGCTCTCGACGCGGCATCCGCTGCCGAGGCCGAAGGGCTGTCGGTCGAGGTCGTCGACCTGCGGAGCCTCTCGCCGTTCGACGACGAGACCGTGAGCGCGTCGGTGCGGAAGACCTCGCGGGCCGCCGTCATCCACGAGGCCGCGCAGTTCGGCGGCTACGGCGCCGAGGTCGCAGCGCGGCTCACCGAACGGAACTTCTTCCACCTCGCCGCGCCGATCCTCCGCATCACGGGGTACGACATCCCGTACCCGTCGCCGAAGCTCGAGGAGCACTACCTGCCGACGCCCGACCGGGTGCTGGACGCGCTCGCCTCGTGGGAATGGGACCTCGCATGAGCGCGCACGAATTCATCCTGCCCGACCTCGGGGAGGGCCTCACCGAGGCGGAGGTCGTCGCCTGGCTGGTGCAGCCCGGCGACGAGGTCACCGTCGACCAGCCCGTCGTCGAGCTCGAGTCGGCCAAGTCGGTCGTGCAACTCCCGACGCCGATCGCGGGAGTCGTCGAGTCCCTCGGCGGCGAGGTCGGCCAGGTGCTCCACGCGGGCGAGGTCCTGCTCCGGCTCGCTCCTGTGGGGGCGACCGTCGAGGGCACGGATGCCGCGCCCGAGACCGCGCCGGCGGCGACCGCCCAGCACCCGGACACGGCCACGGCACCGGCGGCGGCCGAGCCCGGCATCGCGGTGCCGACGGATGCCGCGGGCGAGGAGTCCGGCGCCGTGCTCATCGGCTACGGCACCCGCACCGCCGCGGCCTCGGCCCGTTCCTCGTCGGCGCCGTCCCGCTTCGGACGGCGGCGGAGCGAGGGCCCGGGCGGACCCGAGCGCCCGACCGCGGAGCCGACGGCGACGTCGTCCGAGGCATCCGAACCGTCCGCTCCGGCGGCGGAGGCCGCGGACGGCGGCGAGCACCACGGACTCCTCGAGCAGGGACGCCGCTCCCCCGTCATCTCGCCCATCGTGCGGCGCCTGGCCCGCGAGCACGGCTTCGACGCGAGCGAACTGCTCGGCACCGGACCGGACGGCCTCGTCACCCGGGGCGACGTGGAGGCCTTCATCCGCGAGCTCGACGACGCCCGCCGCGCTCCGGCCGAGACCGCGGCCGCGGCGCCGGCCGTCTCGGCGGTCACCGCGCCGACCCCCGGCGGCGACCGGCGCGTTCCGCTCGACCGGCTGCAGCGTGCCGCCGCCGCGCACTTCACGCGCTCACGCCGCGAGATCCCCGAGGCGACCGTGTGGCTGGACGTCGACGCGACCGAGCTGCTCGCCGCGAAGCGGCAGCTCCAGGAGGCGACGGGCGAACGCTTCGGGATGACGGCGCTCGTCGCACGATTCGTCGTGGCGGGGCTGAAGCGGCATCCGTCGTTGAACGCGAGCTTCGACGCCGACCGCGACGAACTGGTGCTGCACTCGGCCGTCAACCTCGGCCTGGCCGCCCAGACCCCGCGCGGGCTCCTCGTTCCGGTGGTGCACGGTGCCGAGCGGATGTCGCTGCGCGAGCTGCGCGACGCCGTGCAGGCGCGCACCGAGCAGGCGTCAACGGGCGCGTTCCCGCCCGACGCCCTGTCGGGCGGCACCTTCACGCTGAACAACTACGGCACCCTCGGCGTGGACGGCTCGGCCGCGATCATCAACCACCCGGAGGCCGCGATGCTCGGGATCGGCCGGCTCGTCCAGCGCCCGTGGGTCGTCGACGGCGAACTCGCCGTGCGCACCGTCACGGAGCTGACGATCTCGTTCGACCACCGCGTCTGCGACGGCGCCGAGGCCGCCGCGTTCCTGACCTACGTCGCCGGGTGCATCGAGCGGCCCATCGCGCTGCTCGCCGAACTCTGAGCCGGTGAACGGATCGAGGCGCATCCCGCCGGGATGCGCCTCGATCGTTTCCGGGCTCCGGCCGGTCTAGAAGAAGTCGTCCGGGGTGCCGGCGGCGCGCTCCACGTCACGCGTGTCGATGCGCGCTCCGGCCAGCTTGGAGACGGCGAGCCTGAGGCCCGACTCCATCTGCGCGGCCCACGCATCGGATTCGCGCGCGGTCGCCTCGGCGGCGCGAGCGCGGGCCTCGGCGGCATCCGCTGCCCGGCGGGCCTCGGAGACCTGCCGGAGCACGATGGTGATGCCGTAGTAGGCGGCGACCATGGTGGCGATCGGCGCCGCGACGATCGCGAGCGCGGTGACCCCGGAGGCGTCGGGCGCGAAGGCGACCACGAGCGCGAACGCCAGGAACAAGACCACGATGGCGGCGAGGACGACGGTCATGAACCGCAGGTCCCGGCTCCACGCGCCACGCGACCGGGTCGCGCCCGCCGAGGGCTGTGCACCACCTCCGGCGGTCGCCTGGACGTCGTCGGCCCCGAGCACGGCGGTGTCGCCGTGCGCCGGATCCACGAGCGCCGGGTCGGTCGGACGGGTGGTGGTGTCGCTCATCGATGGTGCCCCTTGCGTTCGGATCGTGCCCTCATTGTCCCGCCGCCGTCCGGAGGCGGTCAAGGAAGCGCGCCGGGCGCAAGGGGTGCCCGCCGCAGACACCGGACGGTAGCGTCGAATCGTCGACGAACGGAGGCACGGTGCCAGGTGACGCTGCGCGGCGCGCGGGGACGCGCGAGGGCCCGCGCTCGAGCGACCCCCCGGAGACCGTGCACGAGGCGTACCGGGTGAACGGCCGGCAGTACGGCATGCACCGGTCGGGCGCTGCGGAGGTCGCGGCCACCTCGATCCTGCTGGTCCACGGCATCGGCATGACCCATGCGTCGCTCGCCACGGTCCAGGGGCGGATCCCGCCGTCCGTGCGGACGTGGAACGTCGACCTGGCCGGGTTCGGCGACACGGAGCGGCCCGCGCGGGCGACGAGCGTCGAGGAGTACGCGGCGGACCTCGCCGCGCTGCTCGATCGGCTCGATGCGTGGCCGGTGGTCGCCGCGGGCCACTCGATGGGCACGCAGATCGTGCTCGAGCTGGCACGGCTCCGGCCCGACGGCGTGCGCCACGTCGTCATGGTCGGGCCCGTCGTCGACGTCGAGCGGCGCTCGGTTCGGCAGCAGGCGCTCGACCTGCTGCGCGACACCCTCGGCGAGCCGATGCCGGTCAACGCGCTCGTGGTCCGCGACTACTTCCGCGGCGGCGTCCGCTGGTACCTCAAGGTGCTGCGCGAGATGATGCGGTACCCCACCCTCGAGCGGATGCCGGGCTGCACGGTTCCCGCAACGGTGGTGCGCGGCGAGCGGGACCCGATCGCCCGCGAAGCGTGGTGCCGGCGCCTCTTCGCGGAGAACGGCGCCGAGGCGCGCCTCGTGTCGGTCGCGGGCGACCGTCACGTGGTCCCCCGCACCTCCCCCGAGCGGCTCGCCGCCGAGCTGGTCCGCCTGGCCGGTGGTCCCGCCCCGGATGTCGGTGGGTCCTGAGATGCTCTCAGTATGGAAGCCGTCGAACTCAAGCAGACCATCCAGCTCGCCGTCGGCGACACGCTGGTCAGCGCGACCGGCAGCGTGTACGAGATCACCAAGCTCGCGCGCGTCGGCCGCGGCATCCGCGTGCACTACGTGACCGAGGCCGGGCACGCCGGCCGATTCACCGCGGCACCCGACGCCGTGACCCGCGTCCGCCGCTCGGGGTCGTTGCAGGCCGCGTGATCCGGCACCCCAGCCGGGTGCGAACCTCATCCTGAGAACGCAAGAACCCCGCCACACTCGGTGGCGGGGTTCTCGATGATGGTGGATCTGAGGGGACTCGAACCCCTGACCCCCTGCATGCCATGCAGGTGCGCTACCAGCTGCGCCACAGACCCGTTCGGGATGCCGCCCCGTGCGGGGCAACGGATTCAGCGTACACCAGCCCCGGCCCCGAAATGAAATCGAGGGAGCCTCACGCGGACGGCGCCGCAGGCCCCCCGGTCGAGGTGTCGTGGCGCTCCAGCAGCGGTGCCACGGGGATCGCCGGGCAGTCCCGCCAGAGCCGCTCGAGCCCGTAGTAGAGGCGTTCCTCCTGGTGGAAGACGTGGACCACGAGGTCGCCGAAGTCGAGCAGCGCCCAGCGTCCGCCGTCGCGCCCCTCACGCCGCGCGACGTCCTGTCCGGCCTCGCGGACGGCCTCGACCACGGCATCGGCGATCGCGACGACGTTCCGCTCAGAATTGCCGCTCACGAGGAGGAAGACGTCCGCGAACGGCAACGGCTCGGACACGTCCAGCGCGACCAGGTCCTCGCCCCCCTTGGCGTCCGCCGCGCGTGCGGCGACGGCGAGCAGGCGATGTGCGTGGTCGGATGCGGTCATGTACTCGACTTCCTGGTTGCGGACACGATGGATGCCTAGAAGAGCCCGGCGATGGCGCCGACGACGAGGGTGGCCACCACACCGAGCGCGAGCACGCCGGCGGTGACGGCGAGCACGAGCGGGACGTTCATGCCCTCCTTCGACGGCGGCGCCACCATCGCGCGGTTCTGGCCCTGCGTGCTGATCGCGCGGGTCGCGGCGACGGGCGCGACGCCCGGACCCGCGACGTCCTCGACGCTGCTGTCGAAGAGCCGGTCGACGTCGGCGGAGTCGATCTGGCTCGGGTGCACTCCGGTGGCGCCGTAGCTCCGCGGCAGGTCGATCGAGCCGGTCACCATGATCTCGCCAGTGGGCGCGAGCGGCGTGCCGAGCGCACCATGGTCCGGCAGCGTGGGGAGGATGAGCGCGTTCGTGGTCGTGGGAACGCCACGAGGCGAGCCCCCACGGGAGAGCACCTGGTCGTAGGGCTCCTCGCGGTCGTCCGGCAGGTTCAGCTGCGACGTCCAGTGGCCGACCGGTTTCGGTGCGACGACCGGCTCATCGAGACCCGCGTCGACGGTCGTGTGCGGCGCGGCCGCCCGGATCGGCGCCTGGTGCGGTGCCGAACGGTGCGGGGCCTCGGGCCGTGCCGCGGATCGCGGCGGCGACTCCCCCGCGGTCGGGCGCTGCGGCGCCGAGCCGCGATCCGGCGCGGGGCGCCGCTGGTCGTCGTCGCCCTCGAACCCGTCGGCCGCGTGGGCGTCGAGCATGGCGCGCAGTTCGCGCCGGGTCAGCGTGCGCTCGGGCGTGTTGAGCTGCGAGGGCGCCGGCTGCGGCGCCGCCGTGCGCACCTCGGGCTGCGACGGACGCTGCGGCTGCGGGCGTGCCGGAGCCGGCGTCGGCATCGCGCCGGACGCCGTGGCCGCCAGGCCGCCGGAGGTCGTCGCCGAGCGCTGGGCCTGCGAGGGGACCGGTCCGGACGAGGTGGCCGTGCCCGGATGCGGGCGCTGCGCGGGCGGAAGCTCGTCGTATCGCGGCATCGACGCGCCCTGGCGGGGCGGTCTCGGATGCTGCGGCCGCTGCTGGGGCGCAGGTCCGGGCCGGGCCTCGCCGTGGCGGCGATCGGCGGGAGAAGGCCCCTGGGGGCTCCGCGCCGGCATCGGTCCGCGGGCGGACGCTCCCCCGTACCCGCCGGGCTGCGGCGCGCCCGACGTGGCGGGCTGCGGCACGCGAGGCTGCTGCGGGTACGGCTGCGAGGCGGGCGGCGGCGCGGGTGCGGCATCCGTCGACTGGGCCGCGGCGGCTTCGGAACGCTGCTGCTCGGCCAGGCGCTCGCGCTCGCGGATCTCGCGACGCGTGAGCGGCGGTTCCTGCGACGACGTCATTCGACACTCCGGTAGAGGTGGTGCTTGGAGATGTACTGGACGACCCCGTCAGGCACCAGATACCACACCGGGAAGCCCCGGCGCGTCCGATCCCGGCAGTCCGTCGACGAGATCGCCAGCGCCGGTACTTCGAGCAAGCTTACGTCCTGCTCAGGCAATCCCGAAACGGACAGCACGTGTCCCGGGCGACTCACAGCCACGAAATGCGCCAGCGACCAGAGCTCCTCGACGTCCTTCCAGGACAGGATCTGGGCGATCGCGTCGGCTCCCGAGATGAAGAACAGGTCGGCGTCGGGGCGCTCGGCGCGCATGTCGCGCAGGGTGTCGATCGTGTAGGTCGGCTTCTGCCGGTCGATGTCGACCCGGCTGACGGTGAACCGCGGGTTCGAGGCCGTGGCGATCACGGTCATGAGGTACCGGTGCTCGGCCGGCGTCACGACCTCTTTGTAGTAGGGCCGCCCGGTCGGCACGAACACGACCTCGTCGAGCTCGAACGACTGCGCGACCTCGCTCGCCGCCACGAGGTGACCGTGGTGGATGGGATCGAAGGTGCCGCCCATCACGCCGATGCGTGGTCGGCGCGATTCGGTCGCCATGGCCGTTCCGACGACCTCAGTGACCGCCGTGCTCGCCTCCCGCGTGGCGCGCGGCGTACGCGGCGGCCTTGGCGCGGTGACGGTTCGCCACGTCGCGGTAGGAGTACGTGACGGCGCCGAGTGCGAAGAAGATCACGAGCGTGATGATGCCGTAGACGAAGGGCTCGAACGGGAGCTCCCGTGCGAACTCGGTCTCGGTGAACACCGTGTTCGTCAGCACTGCCGTCGCAAGGCTCATCGCCGTTCCTCCAGGTCTCGCGGATGTCGCTCCGGACAGTCTACCGGTCAGAACGCGGTCGTCCGACCCGGGCCGGGCACCGGCGCGTCAGGCGCGCGCGTGCCCCGCGCCGCGCACGATCCACTTGGTGCTCGTGAGCTCCGGCAGGCCCATGGGTCCGCGCGCGTGCAGCTTCTGCGTCGAGATGCCCACCTCCGCACCGAAGCCGAACTCGGCGCCGTCGGTGAAGCGGGTCGAGGCGTTGACCATGACGGCCGCCGCGTCCACCTCCTCGAGGAACCGCTCGGCATTGCCGAGGTCGTTCGTGATGATCGACTCGGTGTGCTTCGTCGAGTACCGCCGGATGTGCTCGAGCGCCTCGTCGAGCGAGTCCACGATGCCGACGGAGAGGTCGAGGCTCATGTGCTCCGTCGCCCAGTCCTCCTCGGTCGTGGGCACGGCGGAGGGGTGCAGCTCGCGCACGCGCTCGTCGCCGTGCACCGTCACGCCCGACGCCTCGAGGCGTTCCAGCACGGGCGGAAGCAGCCGCGCCGCGGCATCCGAGTGCACCAGGAGCGTCTCGAGCGCGTTGCACACGCTGGGCCGCTGCACCTTGGCGTTGTGGACCAGGTCGACCGACCAGTCCTCGCGCGCGCTCGCGTCGAGGAACATGTGGACCACGCCGGCGCCCGTCTCGATGACGGGCACCGTGGCCTCGTCGACGACCGCGCGGATCAGCGCGGCGCTCCCGCGCGGGATGAGGACGTCGACGTGGTCGCGGGCGCGCATGAGGTGGCGTGCTCCCTCGCGACCGTAGTCGTCGACCGTCTGCACGGCGTCGCCGGGCAGGCCCGAGCTCGAGATCGCGTCGCGGAGCACCTCGACGAGCACGGCGTTGGTGCGCTCGGCGGCCGAGCCGCCACGCAGCGCCACGGCGTTGCCGCTCTTCAGCGCCAGCGCCGCGATGTCGACCGTGACGTTCGGGCGCGCCTCGTAGATCGCGCCGACCACGCCGAGGGGGACGCGGACCTGTTCGATCCGGACGCCGTTCGGCAGGGTGCGCCCGCTCACCGTCTCGCCCACGGGGTCGGTGAGGGCCACGACGTCGAGCACGGCGTCGGCGATCGCCCCGATGCGCCGTTCGTCGAGGGTGAGGCGATCGAGCAGCCCGGTACTGAGACCGGACCGGCGTCCGGCGTCGAGGTCGGCGGCGTTGGCGGCGACGATCTCGTCGACGCGGGCCCGGAGCCGTTCCGCGATGGCCGTCAGCGCGGCGTCCTTCTCGGCGGTGGTCGCGCGAGCGAGCCGGCGCGACGCCTGCTTCGCGGCGGCGAGCCGCCCGTCGAGGACGGACGCGAGGTTCGACTCGAGGTCGATGGCGGGGTCGGGGCGGACGTCGGTCATGCGGCCAAGCCTAGTTCGCGCTCGGGCGTGCGAGCGCCCGTGTGACGTCAGCGGGCGGCCGGCTCGAACCAGGTGCCGACACGGGCTCCGGTGAGCGCATCGGCCACGAGCGAGGTGGCCGTGACGAGCACGCCGGTGCCGGATGCCGCGGCGATCCGCGCGGCGGACACCTTCGTCTCCGCTCCCCCGGTGCCGACGCCCGCGCGCCCGATCGAGCCGATCTCCACGCCGGCGAGCTCGTCGCCGTACGCGACGTGCGGGATCGGCTCGGCGCCCTCGAGGTGCGGCGGTCGGGTGTACAGCGCGTCGACGTCGGAGAGCAGCACGAGCAGGTCGGCGCCGATGAGCTCGGCGACCATGGCCGCGAGGCGGTCGTTGTCGCCGAAGCGGATCTCGTGGGTGGCGACCGTGTCGTTCTCGTTGACGATCGGCATGATCCGGAGGCCGAGGAGGCGTTCCATCGCCCGCTGGGCGTTCAGGCGGTGGGTGTCGTTCTCGAGGTCGCCCGCGGTGAGCAGCACCTGCCCCGCGACGATCCCGAACCGGCGCAGGGACTCCTGGTAGCGGTAGATGAGGATGTTCTGCCCGACGGAGGCGGCCGCCTGCTGCGTCGCGAGGTCGTCGGGGCGGGCGTCGAGCCGGAGGTACGGCATGCCGGTCGCGATCGCGCCGGACGAGACGAGGACGACCTCCGCGCCGCGCTCGTGCGAGCTCGCGAGGGCGTCCACGAGGGGGGCGATCTGTCCGACGTTCTCGCCCGAGATCGAGGAGGACCCGACCTTCACCACGATCCGCCGGGCCTCAGCCACGCGGTCGCGCGTGAGCGGCTCGTGCGTCATCCGCGCTCCTCGTCCTCGGCGTCCTCGCCCGCGCCTCCCGTCCAGAGGCCGGCCTCGCGCTCGCGCTCCAGCTCGGCACGGGCCTCGGCCTTCGCGTCCATGCGCTCGTGGTACTCGCCCCGGCGCTCGGCGCGCGTGGCGCGCCGGTTGTCGTCGAGGCGGATGTCGCTGCCGCGCGGCGACGTGATGAGCTCGGCCGTCGAGGTGAGCGTGGGCTCCCAGTCGAACACCACGCCGGAGCCCGGACCGATGACCACGGTGGAGCCGGCGACCGCACCGGCGCGCACGAGCTCGTCCTCCACGCCGAGGCGGGCGAGCCGGTCGGCGAGGTAGCCGACGGCCTCGTCGTTCGTGAAGTCGGTCTGCGCGACCCACCGCTCGGGCTTCGCGCCGAGCACGCGGTAGATCGTGCCGTAGCTGCCGCCCTCGGGCTTCACCACGAACCCGGCGTCCTGCACGGGCTTCGGGCGGAGCACGATGCGCGGCGGCGCCGGGGCGGCCGCGGCATCCGCTCGCGCGCGGTCGACGATCTCGCCGAGCGCGAAGCCCAGCTGGCGCAGGCCCTCGTGGCTCACCGTGGAGATCTCGAAGACGCGGTAGCCGCGCGACTCGAGCTCGGGGCGGACGAACTCGGCGAGCTCGCGCGCCTCGGGCACGTCGATCTTGTTGAGGGCGACGAGCTGGGGGCGCTCGAGCAGCGGCGTCTGGCCCTCGGGCACCTCGTACGCCTCGAGCTCGCGGAGGATGACCTCGAGGTCGGTGACCGGGTCGCGCCCCGGCTCGAGCGTGGCGCAGTCGAGCACGTGCAGCAGCGCCGAGCAGCGCTCGACGTGGCGGAGGAACTCGAGCCCGAGCCCCTTGCCCTCGCTCGCGCCCTCGATGAGCCCGGGCACGTCGGCGACCGTGAACCGGTGGTCGCCGGCCTGGACCACGCCGAGGTTCGGGTGCAGCGTGGTGAACGGGTAATCGGCGATCTTGGGCCGTGCGGCGGACATCGCCGCGATCAGGCTCGACTTGCCCGCGGAGGGGAAGCCCACCAGCGCGACGTCCGCGATCGTCTTCAGCTCGAGGGTGACCTCGCCCTCGAAGCCCGGGGTGCCGAGCAGCGCGAAACCGGGCGCCTTGCGCTTCTGCGAGGCGAGCGCGGCGTTGCCCAGCCCGCCCTGGCCGCCGGGGGCGACCACGAAGCGCATGCCGGGCTCGGTGAGGTCGGCGAGCTCGGTGCCGTCGGCGTCCTTCACGACCGTGCCGACGGGGACGGGCAGCTCGAGCGGCTCGCCGGTCGCGCCGGAGCGGTTGTCGCCCATGCCGGGCTGGCCGTTCTCGGAGGACCGGTGCGGTCGCCCGTGGTAGGCGAGGAGGGTGGTCACCTGCGAGTCGGCGACGAGGACGATGTCGCCGCCGTCACCGCCGTTGCCGCCGTCGGGGCCGGCGAGCGGCTTGAACTTCTCGCGGCGCACCGACACGCAGCCGTTGCCGCCGTGTCCGGCGCGCAGGAACAGCCGGACCTGGTCGACGAAGCTCACCATGCCGCTGCCCTCCTCTCAGGAAACACGTGAGGGCGAGCCGAAGCCCGCCCTCACGAAACCGATCCCGCTTACGCGTCGACCGAAACGATGTTCACGACCTTGCGGCCGCCCTTGTTGCCGAACTCGACCGCACCCGCCTCGAGGGCGAAGAGCGTGTCGTCGCCGCCGCGGCCCACGCCCGCACCGGGGTGGAAGTGGGTGCCGCGCTGGCGGACGAGGATCTCGCCCGCCGAGACGACCTGGCCGCCGAAGCGCTTCACACCGAGGCGCTTGGCGTTCGAGTCACGACCGTTGCGAGTGGAGCTCGCACCCTTCTTGTGTGCCATTGTCCCTGTCTCCTCTGGCCGTTACTTGATGCCGGTGATCTTGACGCGCGTGAGCTCCTGACGGTGGCCCTGGCGCTTCTTGTAGCCGGTCTTGTTCTTGAACTTCTGAATGACGATCTTCGGACCGCGCAGGTCGTTCAGGACCTCGGCCGTGACCGTGACCTTGGCGAGCGACTCGGCGTCGGAGGTGATCGAGTCGCCGTCGACGAGGAGGACGGGCGTGAGCTGCACGTTGCCGTCCTTGTCGGCCTTGATCCGGTCCATCGTCACGATGGTGCCGACCTCGACCTTCTCCTGCCGACCACCGGCGCGCACTACTGCGTAAACCACTTCTCGTACCTATCTCCAGGGAGCCATGCGGCTCCGCCTAACTGATGGGATGTCACTGCGCGGATGACCCCAGCGGGAAGGAGGGTCGTCACTGCCAGAAAACTGTGCGTGCCCACCGGGATAAGCGGCGGCACCAACGGTCGAGTTTACACGGATGCCGCGGGGCCGGTCAAACGCGCGCCACCCCGCGTGTTGTGGCCGGGTCGGAGGGGCGCCGCGCTCCCCCGGCGTACACTCGGCGCCATGGCCGTGCTCATCGACCCGCCGCTGTGGCCCAAGCACGGCACCGTCTGGTCGCACCTCGTCAGCGACAGCTCGATCGACGAGCTCGTCGCCTTCGCGGAGCGCAACGGGATTCCCGCCCGCGGCTTCGACCTCGACCACTACGACGTGCCCGCCGAGCGGTACGACGAGCTCGTCGCCGCGGGCGCCGAGCCGGTGCCCGCTCGCGAGCTCGTGCGCCGGCTCCGGGCGAGCGGGCTCCGGGTCACGCCCCGCGAGCGGCGCCGCTCAGTCGGACGCTGAGCCGCCCTCGCCGTCGGGCCGGGTGATCACGGGCGGCGCGCCCGCGGGGCTCAGCGCCGCCGTGGAGACGCGACGACTCCGCGAGCGCGCGCGGCCCTCGCCGGGCTGCTTCGGAGCGGGCAGGGCGTCGAGCATGGAGTCGAGGAGCACCTCGGCCTCGGGCACGCGCGCCGGACGCTCGCGCCTGACCGGCGGCTCGGGCAGGTCGATGATCGGTGCCGGGCGCTCCGCGGCGGGCTCGGCTGCGCTCGCCGGCGTCTCGGCCTCGGCGCGCTCGTCCGGGACGGCGGGCGCCTCGGCCGCGGCCTCGCGCTCGCCGGCGCCGCCGCCCGAGCCCCGCGACGCGCGACGACGACCACGCCGGCGCCCGCCGCCCTCGGCCGGCGCCTCGGCGCTCGGCGTGGCGTCGGCGACCGCCGACGACGGCTCGGATGCGGCATCCGTCGGCGCCTTCGGCTCGGCGTGCGCGACGGTCGACGCGGCGATCTGCGCGAGCGCGTGCTTCACGTCCTCGGTGATGGCGTGCGTGCCCTGATGCGCCTTGTCGGCCGCGGGCGCCTGCGACGACCCGCCGTTGTTCCCGTTGCCGCCGCCGCGGTTCCGGCGGCGCTCGACCTGCTGCTGCGGCGCGCGGTGCTTCGCGATCGGCTCGTGGTGGACGATGATGCCGCGTCCGGCGCAGACCTCGCACGACTCGGAGAACGACTCGAGCAGGCCGAGCCCGAGCTTCTTGCGGGTCATCTGCACGAGGCCGAGGGAGGTGACCTCGGCGACCTGGTGCTTCGTGCGGTCGCGCGAGAGGCACTCGACGAGTCGACGCAGCACGAGGTCGCGGTTGGACTCGAGCACCATGTCGATGAAGTCGACGACGATGATGCCGCCGATGTCGCGGAGTCGCAGCTGGCGGACGATCTCCTCCGCCGCCTCGAGGTTGTTCTTGGTGACCGTCTCCTCGAGGTTGCCGCCGGAGCCGACGAACTTGCCCGTGTTGACGTCGATGACGGTCATCGCCTCGGTGCGGTCGATGATCAGCGAACCGCCGGACGGCAGCCACACCTTGCGCTCGAGCGCCTTCGCGATCTGCTCGGTGATGCGGAACTCGTCGAACGCGTCGCGCTCGCCCTCGTACGCCTCGACGCGCTCGAGCAGGTCCGGTGCGACCTGGCCGAGGTACTTCTCGATCGTGCGGCGCGCCTCGTCGCCGGCGATGATCATCTTCTGGAAGTCCTCGTTGAAGACGTCGCGGACGATCTTGATGAGCAGGTCGGGCTCGGAGTGCAGGAGCGCCGGCGCCTGGACCTTCTCGATCGTCTGCGAGATGTCGGCCCACTGGCTGATGAGCCGGTTGACGTCGCGCGTGAGCTGCTCCTCGGTGGCGCCCTCGGCCGCGGTGCGCACGATGACGCCCTGGTTCTCGGGGAGCACCTCCTTGAGGATCTTCTTCAGGCGCGCGCGCTCGGTGTCGGGGAGCTTGCGGCTGATGCCGTTCATGGAGCCGTTCGGCACGTACACGAGGTAGCGGCCCGGCAGCGAGATCTGGCTGGTCAGGCGAGCGCCCTTGTGGCCCACCGGGTCCTTCGTGACCTGGACGAGCACCCGGTCGCCCGGCTTCAGCGCGAGTTCGATGCGTCGGGGCTGGTTCTTCTCGCCGTTCTCGGCGGCGGCATCCCAGTCGACCTCGCCGGAGTACAGCACGGCGTTGCGGCCTCGGCCGATGTCGACGAACGCGGCCTCCATGCTCGGCAGCACGTTCTGCACGCGGCCGAGGTACACGTTGCCGATGAGCGAGGCATCCTGGTTGCGCGCGACGTAGTGCTCGACGAGCACGCCGTCCTCCATGACGCCGATCTGGATGCGGCCGCCCTTCTGGCGCACGACCATCTGGCGGTCGACCGACTCGCGGCGCGCGAGGAACTCCGCCTCGGTGATCACGGCCCGGCGGCGCCCGGCGTCACGACCGTCGCGGCGACGCTGCTTCTTCGCCTCGAGGCGCGTGGAGCCCTTGACCTTCTGCGGCTCGGTGATCAGCTCCGGCTCGCGGGGCTTGCGGACCTTGACGACCGTGTTCTCGGGCTCGTCGCCGGCGTTGCGCGACTCCTCGCCGCTGCGGCGGCGGGACCGGCGGCGGACGCTCGAACCCTCACCCTGGGCGTCGCGCTCGCGGTCGCGGTCCCGATCGCCGCGGTCGGACCGGTCGGACCGGTCGGCGGCCGGCGGCTCGAACACGGGCGGGGCGTGGAAGATCAGCGAGGTGGTCGTCAGCACCGCGGGGATCGGCGACGCCGACTCGGCCTCCGCGTCGGATCCGGCGGCCTCGGCGGCCTCGGCCGGAGTCTCCTCCGCCGCCGCCTCGTCGGCCTGCGTGGCAGCGGATGCCGCGGCGTCGGCCGGAGCGTCCGCCACCGGCTCCGCGGTCGCCTCGACCGGCTCAACGGCCGCTTCGGCCTGGCGCTCCTGCCCGTCGCCGTGCGTGAGGACCGGCGCGGCGGACTCCTCCGTCACCGGTGAGCTCGGGCCCGCGGGGGGCTCGGCGGCGGCCGGCGCGGCGGCATCCGTGGTCTCGTGCTCGCTGCGCGGCACGACCTGGGTCGCACGGCGGCCGGTGCGGCGGGCGCCGAAGAGCCCCACCTTGCGCCGGGGCGACTCGCCTGACATTGCGTTCGTCGGTGTTCCGTTGTCTTCCACCATCTCTGGTGCACTCCTACGCCGGGAGCGGTGGCCGCGCCACCTCACCCCGTACTCCTCGGAGCGGTCCCGCGCCGTGCGCCGGACCGCCAATCCTTCTCTGCTGCGCCCGGCGGGTGCCGGTGACGCCAAATCTCGCGGTTCGTCCGCGGATGCGGATGCGGTGCATCCTCAAAGCCCTCGTTGGCGTCGCACCGAGCGCGGCTCGGGCGACTGCAACGATTATCGCACGGTCTCCCAGCGCTGCGCGGAATCGGCGTGCCAGAATACCGGGCATGCCCGACTCCCCCCGCCCGGCACGGCCGGTCGCGCTCGCCGTGTTCCTCGTCGTCGCGGGGGCGCTGGGCCTGCTCGCGGCGTTCGAGCTGACGCTCGAGAAGATCCTCACGCTGTCGAATCCCGACTACGTGCCGGCGTGCAACGTGGGCGTGCTCGTCGGGTGCAGCGTGAACCTCGGGTCGGACCAGGGCGCGCTGTTCGGGTTCCCCAATCCGCTGATCGGGCTCATGGCCTGGCCGGTGGTCATCACGACCGGGGTGGCTTTGCTCGCCGGTGCCCGCTTCGCGCGCTGGTACTGGATCGGGCTGAACGTGGGCGTCACGGGTGCGCTGGCCTTCGTGATCTGGCTCATCGCGCAGAGCATCTACGTGCTCGACGTGCTCTGCCCGTGGTGCATGCTCACGTGGGCGGTCACGATCCCCGCCTTCCTGGTCGTCACGCTCCGGAACCTCCGCGAGGGGGCGATCCCCGCCTCACCCGCGGTGCGGCGTGTCGCGGACACGCTCATGGGATGGGTGGTCGTCATCACGATCGCCTGCTACGCCGTCGTCATCCTGCTCGCGCAGGCGCAGATGAACGCCATCCCGCGCGTGATCATCGACCTGCAGAACCTGTTCTGATCGGCCGCACGCGGAACGGCGGCGGCATCCGTCGCCGGATGCCGCCGCCGCGCGGTCGAGCGGACGGCTCAGTCGAACCAGAGCGCGAGCTCGCGCTCGGCCGACTCCACCGAGTCGGAGCCGTGCACGAGGTTCTGCTGCACCTTCAGGCCCCAGTCGCGGCCGAAGTCGCCGCGGATGGTGCCCGGCGCGGCGGTCGTCGGGTCGGTGGTGCCGGCGAGGACGCGGAAGCCCTCGATGACCCGGTTGCCGGCGACGCGCATCGCGACGACCGGACCGGACTCCATGAACTCGACGAGCGGCTCGTAGAAGGGCTTGCCCTCGTGCTCGGCGTAGTGCTTCGCGAGCAGTTCGCGGTCGGGCTGCACCATGCGGATGTCGACGAGCGAGTAGCCCTTCGCCTCGATGCGGCGGAGGATCTCGCCGGTGAGGTTGCGCGCGACCCCGTCGGGCTTCACGAGCACGAGGGTCTCTTCGATGGCGGTGGTCATTGGGGTTCCCTTCCTGGGGCGGCGGACGCCGCCCGATCACGGTCGATGCGCCCGCCAACGATCATGCAGTACGCCCACATGCCGCCGAACAGGGCACCCACGACGAACATCGCCGGGTTGAGCAGACCCGACGCGAAGATGACGGCCTGCAGCGCCCAGCCGAGGCCGTAGGCCCACTCGTGGCGGAGCAGGCCGAGGGTGAGCACGAGCCCGAGGATCACCACGCCGCCGCCGGCGAGCGGCGCCCACTCGGGCAGGCTCAGGATGCCGCCCTCCTCGCGCGACAGCCCCCAGATCACGAGCGCGGCGAGGAACACGACGACGACCTCGAACGCGAGCACGATGCTCGCGAGGGTGCGGCGCACCGACCGCGGGCCGCCCGGGATCGGAGCGGCGGGCTCGGCCGTGGTCACCGGTCGCTCCAGCCGCGGTCGTCGGCGATCGCGATGGCGTCGCCGACGAGGGTGATCGACCCGGTGACGAGGACGCCGCGCTTCTCGCCGCGCGCCGCCCAGTCGCGGGCGTCGTCGAGCGCATCGTCGAGGCGCTCGACCATGTCGACGCGGTCGGGGCCGACCACCGCTGCCACGGATGCCGCGAGCTCGCCGGCCGGGATGGCCCGGTCGGACTCGGACTGCGTGGCGAGGAAGCGCGCCCCGGTCGGCTCGAGCGCCCGGACGATCCCCGTGGCATCCTTGTCGCCCAGCACGCCGAGGACGACGACGAGCTCGTCGAAGTCGAAGTACTCGCCGAGCGCCTCGACGAGGGCGGCGGCGCCGTGCGGGTTGTGCGCCGCGTCGACGAGGACGGTCGGGTCGACCGACACCGGGTGCAGGCGGCCCGGCGAGGTCGCCGCGCCGAGCCCGGCCTCGAGCACGTCGTCGGCCAGTCGGACGGTTCCGCCGAGGAACGACTCGACGGCCGCGATGGCCAGGGCCGCGTTCTCGGACTGGTAGCGCCCGTAGAGCGGGAGTGCGAGGTCGCGGTACTCGCCCGCGAGGCCGCGCACCGAGACGAGCTGGCCGCCCACGGCCACGCGCGAGTCGAGCACGGCGAACGCGCCGCCCTCGACCGCGACGCTCGCCTCGCGCGCCGCGGCGACCTCGTGCAGCACCTCGAGCGCCTCGGGCGCCTGGAAGGCCGTCACGACGGCCGCGCCCGGCTTGATGATGCCGGACTTGGTGCGGGCGATCTCCGCGATCGTCCGGCCGAGGCGCTCGGCGTGGTCGATGGCGATGGGCGTGATGACGGCCACCTGGCCGTCGGCGACGTTGGTGGAGTCCCACTCGCCGCCCATGCCGACCTCGAGCACCACCACGTCGACGGGCGCGTCGGCGAAGGCGGCGAAGGCGAGCACGGTGAGCGCCTCGAAGTACGTCAGCGGCACCTCCCCGCGCCCCTCGAGCTCCGCGTCGACGAGGCCGAGCACCGGGAGGATCTCCTCCCAGATGCGGGCGACCGCCTCATCGGCGATGGGCTCGCCGTCGATGCGGATGCGCTCGGTGAACCGCACGAGGTGCGGGCTCGTCATGAGTCCCGTGCGGAGGCCCTGCGCGCGCAGGATGCTCTCGATCATCCGGCTCGTCGAGGTCTTGCCGTTGGTCCCGGTCAGGTGGATCACGGGCGCGGCGCGATGCGGATCGCCGAGCAGTTCGACGGCTCGACGCGTGGCATCGAGCCGCGGCTGCGGCTGGGCCTCGCCGACGCGCGCGAGCAGCGCGGCGTACACGGCGTCGGCGGCATCGCGCTCCTCCGGCGTGGACTCGGGCGTCACGGTACTCATCGGGCGGGCACCTCCGCGAGCTTCTCGACCCGGACCGCGAGCTTCGAGCCGTCGCCGACCGAGCGCGCCTCGTCGCCGTTCGGCGACCCCTCGGCGATCACGACCTCCGGAGCGAGCGTCTCGCGGCCGATGAGGTCGCGGTGCGCCTCGGCGGCGGCGACGCCCGCTGCGTCGAGCGTGAGCGAGAGCCGGATCCGGTCGCCGACCTCGAGGCCGGCCGCCTTGCGGGCGTCCTGCACGGCGCGGACCACGTCGCGCGCGAGGCCCTCCGCCTCGAGCTCGGGCGTCGTCACCGTGTCGAGGATGACGAAGCCGCCGTCGGCGAGGAGGCCCAGCGCCTGGCCGTCGCCCGCCGCGCCGGCCTCGAGCACCAGGTCGTACTCCCCCGACTCCAGCGGGATGCCGCCGGCGACGACCGTGTCGCCGTCGAGGGTCCAGTCGCCCGAACGGGCGGCCTGGATCGCCTGCTGCACCTGCTTGCCGAGCCGGGGACCGGCCGCGCGGGCGTTGACGGTCAGTCGCTTGGTGACGCCGTACGTTGCGGCGCTCGTCTCGTCGAGCTCGACGAGGTCGACGCGCTTGACGTTGAGCTCGTCGCGGAGGATGCCCTCGAACGGCGCGAGCGCCGCGGCATCCGTCGTCACGACCGTGAGCGCCGCGAGCGGCAGCCGCACGCGCCGGCCGGCCTGCTTGCGCAGTGCGAGCACGGCGCCCGTGACCTCGCGCACGCCGTCCATGGCGGCGACGAGCTCGGGGTCGGCGGGGAACTCATCGGCCACGGGCCAGTCGGTCAGGTGCACGCTCCGTCCGCCGGTGAGCCCGCGCCACACCTGCTCGGTCACGAGCGGCAGCAGCGGCGCGGCCAGGCGCGTCAGCGTCTCGAGCACCGTGTACAGGGTGTCGAAGGCCTCGCTGCCGGTGCCGTCCTCGGCGACGCCGCCCCAGAACCGGTCGCGCGAGCGGCGCACGTACCAGTTCGTGAGCACGTCGCCGAAGTCGCGCAGCTTCTGCGCCGCGAGCGGCGAGTCGAAGTCCTCGAGGTCGGCGGTGACGGCGCCGACGAGGTCGCGGAGCTTGGCGAGCAGGTACCGGTCGAGCACGTCGGTCGAGTCGGTGCGGCGGGATGCCTCGTATCCGCCCTCGCGCGCGGTGTTGGCGTAGAGCGAGAAGAAGTACCAGGTGCTCCACAGCGGCAGCATGAGCTGGCGGACGCCCTCGCGGATGCCCTCCTCGGTCACGATCAGGTTGCCGCCGCGCAGCACCGAGCTCGACATGAGGAACCAGCGCATCGCGTCGGAGCCGTCGCGGTCGAACACCTCGTTGACGTCCGGGTAGTTGCGCAGCGACTTCGACATCTTCTGCCCGTCGTTGCCGAGGACGATGCCGTGGCTCACGACGTTCTCGAACGCCGGCCGGTCGAACAGCGCGGTCGAGAGCACGTGGAGGGTGTAGAACCAGCCGCGCGTCTGCCCGATGTACTCGACGATGAAGTCGGCCGGATTGTGGGTGTCGAACCACTCGCGGTTCTCGAACGGGTAGTGCACCTGCGCGAACGGCATCGACCCGGAGTCGAACCAGACGTCGAGCACGTCGGGGATGCGGCGCATGGTCGACTGGCCGGTCGGGTCGTCGGGGTTCGGCCGGGTCAGCTCGTCGATGTACGGGCGGTGCAGGTCGGGCTCGCCGTGCTGGTTCACCGGCAGGCGGCCGAAGTCGCGCTCGAGCTCCTCGAGCGAGCCGTACACGTCGATGCGCGGGTGGGCGGGGTCGTCGCTCTTCCAGACCGGGATCGGCGAGCCCCAGTAGCGGTTGCGGCTGATCGACCAGTCGCGCGCACCCGAGAGCCACTTGCCGAACTGGCCGTCCTTGACGTTCGCCGGGACCCAGTTCACCTCCTGGTTGAGCTCCTCCATGCGGTCGCGGAACTCCGGCACGCGCACGAACCAGCTCGACACCGCCCGGTAGATGAGCGGGTTGCGGCACCGCCAGCAGTGCGGGTACGAGTGCTCGTAGCTGGCCTGGCGGAGCAGGCGCCCCTCGGCCTTCAGCAGCTGCGTGAGCGGCTTGTTCGCGTCGCTCCAGAGGAGCCCCGCGACATCCGTCACCTCGGGGAGGAACTTGCCGCCGTCGTCGAGCGAGAGCACGACCGGGATGCCCGCGGCCTCGCACGCCTTCTGGTCCTCCTCGCCGTAGGCGGGGGCCTGGTGCACGATGCCCGTGCCGTCCTCGGTCGTGACGTAGTCGGCGACGAGGATGGTCCACGCGTTCTCGAGGCCCCAGCGCTCGACGTCGGCGTAGTAGTCGAAGAGGCGGTCGTACGTGATGCCCTCGAGCTCCGCCCCGCGGACCGTCCGCGAGACCGCGGCGCGGGCGTCGTCGGCCGACTCGTAGCCGAGTTCCTTCGCGTAGTTGCCGACGAGGTCGATCGCGATGAGGTACTCGGCGCCGAGCACCTCGGTGTCGGATGCCGCGCCGCCGGCGCGCTCGCGGAGGACGGTGGCATCCGGGGTGCCGTTCGGCCCCGCGGGCACGACCGCGTACTCGATGTCGGGTCCGACGGCGAGTGCGAAGTTCGTCGGGAGCGTCCAGGGCGTGGTGGTCCAGGCGAGGGCGCGCACCGCGGTGAGGCCGAGCGACTCCGCCTTCGCGCCCGTCAGGGGGAAGGTGACCGTGACGGTCTGGTCCTGGACGTTCTTGTAGACGTCGTCGTCCATGCGCAGCTCGTGGTTCGACAGCGGCGTCTGGTCGCGCCAGCAGTACGGCAGCACGCGGTGGCCCTCGTACGCGAGGCCCTTCTCGTGGAGCTGCTTGAAGGCCCAGATCACCGACTCCATGAAGGTGACGTCGAGCGTCTTGTAGTCGTGCTCGAAGTCGACCCAGCGCGCCTGGCGGGTGACGTACTCCTCCCACTCCTTCGTGTAGCGGAGGACGGCCTCCCGCGCGGCCTGGTTGAACGCGGCGATGCCCATGCGCTCGATCTCGGCCTTGTCGGTGATGCCGAGCTGCCGCTCCGCCTCGAGTTCGGCGGGGAGGCCGTGGGTGTCCCAGCCGAAGCGGCGGTGCACCTGCTTGCCGCGCATGGTCTGGAAGCGCGGGAAGAGGTCCTTGGCGTAGCCGGTGAGCAGGTGTCCGTAGTGCGGCAGGCCGTTGGCGAAGGGCGGGCCGTCGTAGAAGACCCATTCCTCGGCGCCGTCGCGCTGGTCGATGGACGCCTGGAACGTGCCGTCGGCCTTCCAGTGCGCGAGGACGTCGCGTTCGATGGCGGGGAAGTCGGGCGACGGGGCCACGGGCTGGTCGTCGTTGCGGGGGTACACGCGCGCTCCTTGCGGGACGGATCACCTACCGCGAGGACGCCGGCGCCCGTTCGGACGCCTGCGCGGTACCACCCCGCTTGCCCGGCGGCGGAGCGCCGGACCTCTCGTGCTGCGGCTGTGACGGGCCTGCCCCGTTCGGTTCTACTTGGCCCGCGGTCGTGCTGCGGGCGGTTCTTCCGAAGACTCCCCGGTGATGGCCGGATCGATGTCGGTCCCTCCAGACTACCGGGTCGTCGGGGGACGGCGCACGCCGGTGGGCGGTCCGCCCGGGGCCCAGCGATACGCCTCGCTGATCAGCGCGAGCAGGGCGGGCTCGCCGATGTCGCGCGCCTTGGCCTCGTCGACGAGGTCGTGGATGGCGCCCGCGAGCGCGCCGTGCCCGCCGAGGCGGACGAGGACGACGGCGCCCCGCCCGCGGTGGAGTTCGATGAGCCCCTCGTCGCGGAGTCGGCGGTAGGCGTGCAGGACGGTGTGCATGTTGACGCCGACGGATGCCGCGAGGTCGCGGGCCGCCGGCAGTCGCTCGCCGCCGGCGAGCCGGCCGTCGATGATCGAGGCGCGGATGCCGCGCGTGAGCTGCTCGTGCAGCGGCAGCGGGTCTGCCGGGTCGACGCGGATCAGCACGCACGAAGCATATTGTTCTATGTCTATGCGCACAACTCGCTTGTGAGCGGTCGTCGGCGGTGTCAGGATGATCTCGGCCCCGACGACGTGCGGCCCACCTTCTCCCCCTGTCGCAAGGACTTCGATGCGTGCTGCACCCGTGACCCGACGGCCCCTCGGCCGTTCCGCCCTGATCGCCGCCGGCCTGGTGTCGGCACTCGCGCTCGCCGGCTGCCAGGCCGACGAGCCTCAGGCCTCCGACGAACCCGTGGAGGGCGGCACGCTCGTCTACGCGAGCGGCGACGCGGAGCCGACGTGCCTGGACCCGCACGTCGGCGGCAACTACCCGCAGGCGCTCATCGCAGGGCAGTTCCTCGAGTCGCTCGTCTCGCGCGACGACTCCGGCGAGATCGTCCCGTGGCTCGCCGAGTCGTGGGAGGCGTCGGAGGACGGCCTCGCGTGGGAGTTCACGCTGCGCGACGGGGTGACGTTCACCGACGGCACGCCGCTGGACGCCGAGGCCGTGAAGGTCAACGTCGAGCACCTGCGGGATCCGGCGACGCAGTCGTCCACCGGCTACCTCGCGATGGGCAAGGTCGAGCGCGTCGAGGTCGTCGACGACCTCACGGCGCGCTTCGTCCTCACCACGCCCGACAGTGCACTGCTCGAGTCGCTGAGCCAGCCCTGGACCGCCATCCAGTCCCCCGCCGGCATCGCCCGCGGCATGGAGGAGAACTGCGAGGCGCCGATCGGCACCGGGCCGTTCGTCGTCGACGACTGGGTGAAGCAGGACCGCGTGATGCTGGTCCGCAACGACGAGTACTCCTCGCCGCCCGCCGACGCCGGGCACGAGGGTCCCGCCTACCTCGAGGCGATCGAGTGGCGCTTCGTGCCGGATGCCGCGTCCCGGTACGCCGCGCTGCAGGGCGGCCAGGTCGACGTGATCGACAACCCGCAGCCCGACACCATCGCCGCCGCCGAGGAGTCCGGGAACCTCGCGTGGCTCGACGCGCCGCGTCCGGGCGCCTCGAACCGCATCGAGCTCAACTCGGGGCAGGCGCCGTTCGACGACGAGCGCGTGCGCGAGGCCTTCATCCGCGCCGTCCAGGTCGACGAGGGCATCGACGCGCTGTTCTTCGGCACCGCCGAGCGGTCGTACTCGGCTCTCTCCTCGGTCGAGGCGCTCGCGTACTCCGACGCGTCGCGGTTCGAGCCCGACCTCGACCGCGCGAACGAGCTGCTCGACGAGGCCGGGTGGACCGAGCGCGACGCCGACGGCACGCGCCTGAAGGACGGGCAGCGCCTGACGCTGCGCTTCCCGGTGAGCACCAACCAGTCGATCCCCGCCGAGCAGTCGCTGTTCGAGCAGGTGCAGGCCACCGCGAAGGAGGCCGGCTTCGACGTCGTCATCGACCTGCTCGACCTGTCCAGCTGGTACGGGCGCCTGTTCGCGAACGAGTACGAGATCGTGAGTGCGCCGTACACCAAGGTCGGCCCCGACGTGCTGCGGATCCTGTACCACTCCGACAGCATCACGCCCGCGCCGAGCGGCTACTTCGCGAACCTCGCCCAGCTGAACGACCCCGAGGTCGACGCGCTGCTGACGGAGGCCGCCGCCGAGAGCGACGCCGACGCCCGCGCCGACCTGTACGAGCAGGCGCAGCAGCGCATCCTCGGCGGGTACTACCTGCTCCCGCTGTACGACCAGCAGAACAGCTTCCTGCTCGACCCGTCGGTGCGCGGCGCGCGCGCCATGCCGACGGTGTCCACGCCGAGCTTCCATGACGCCTGGCTCGCCGACTGAGCCGGTCCGGCGCCGTCGCAGCACCGCCCGTCACGCGGCGGTGCTCGTCGGCGGCGCCGTCTTCGTCATGTGGGCCGTCGCCACGCTCACCTTCTTCGCCATCCGGCTGATCCCCGGGGATCCCGCCCAGGCGATCCTCGGCGGCCCCGGATCGCAGGCGTCCCAGGAGGCACTCGACCTCGTGCGCGAGGAGTACGGCCTCGACCAGCCGCTGATCGTGCAGTACCTCGCGATGCTCGGCCGGCTGCTCACCGGAGACCTCGGCTCGTCCTACGCCCTCCGCGTCCCCGTGGCCGACCTCCTCGCCGCGCAGGTCGGCGGCACGCTCCTGCTCGCGGTGCTCTCGCTCGCACTCGCCTGGGTGCTCGCGCTCGGTCTCTCGTTGTGGTCGACGGGGCGGGGTCGCATCGCGGCGGCCGTCGGCGAGGCCGTCGAGCTCACCGCCGCAGCGCTCCCCCACTTCTGGCTGGCCGGGGTCCTCATCGCCGTCTTCAGCTCGGGACTCGGCTGGCTCCCGCCGGTCGCGACGGGCACGCCCGCCGGCCTCGTGCTGCCGGTCGTGACCCTCGCCGTCCCGCTCGCGGGCTTCCTCGCCCAGGTGATGCGCGAGAGCCTGCTCGACGCGCTCGAGCAGCCGTTCGTCGTCTCGGCACGGGCCCGCGGTGAGAGCACCGCCGGGGTCCGGCTCCGCCACACCATCCGCCATGCCGCACTGCCGGGCATCAGCCTGTCGGGGTGGGCGCTCGGTTGGCTGCTCTCGGGCGCCGTCGTCGTCGAGACGATCTTCGCGATGCCCGGGCTCGGCCGCACGCTCCTGCAGGCGGTCACGCTCCGCGACATCCCGGTCGTCGTCGGCGTGGTGCTGTTCGTCGCGCTCGTCTACGTGGTCATGACCGTGGTCACCGACCTCGTCGCCCGCGTCGCCGACCCGCGCCTCCGGCAGGAGGGAGCCCGGTGAGCGAGCTCGAACTGCGGCAGACGACCGTCGTGTCGGCGGCCGAGCACGAGGCGGCGCGCCCCGCACGGCGAATGCCGCGCATCGGGACGCTGCTCGCGTTCGCCTTCGTGGCCTTCCTCGCCGTCGCCGCGTTCGCGCCCGGGTTGGTGCAGACGCATCCGCCGAACGCGATCTCCGCCGCCGAGGCGTTCCAGGCGCCGTCGTTCGCGCACTGGTTCGGCACCGATGAATCGGGCCGCGACGTCTACAGCCGCGTCGTCGCCGGGACCGGGACCTCCCTCCTCATCGGCGTCACGGCGACGTTCATCGGGCTCCTGCTGGGCGCCGTGCTCGGCGCGCTCGCGAGCTTCGGCGGCCGCGCGGTCGACTTCGGCGTCAGCCGGCTCGTCGAGGTGCTGTTCGCGTTCCCCGGGCTGCTCCTCGCGCTGCTCGTCATCGTCATCGCGGGACCGGGGCCCGTGACGGCCACGATCGCCGTGGGGCTCTCGACCGCGCCCGGGTACGCGCGCATCATCCGCGGGCAGCTCGTCGCGATCCGCAGCGCGCCCTTCGTCGAGTCGGCGCGGGTCCTCGGACACGCGCCCGGACGCATCCTCGCGCGGCACATCCTGCCGAACGCACTCGTGCCGCTCCTCGTGCTCGCCACGCTGGGCATCGGCCAGGCGATCGTGTGGGCGTCGGCGCTGAGCTACCTCGGCCTCGGAGCGCAGCCGCCGGCCGCCGAGTGGGGCGCGATGCTCGCGGCGGGCCGCACCTACCTCGGCACCGCGTGGTGGATGACGGTGTTCCCCGGACTCATGATCGTCGGCACGACCGTGGCGACGACGGTCCTCGGCCGGGCGCTCACCCGACGCGACCAGGAGGTGCGATGACCGCCCGAGCGGCTGCCGCCGCCGCGGCCCCCCTCCTCGACGTCGAGGGGCTGCGCGTCGCGTTCGACGGCCGCGAGGTCGTGCACGGCCTGTCGCTGCGGATCAGGCCCGGCGAGTGCGTCGCGATCGTCGGCGAGTCCGGCTCCGGCAAGAGCGTCACGGCGCGATCGCTCCTGGGTCTCGCCGGTCCGGGCTCGACCACCACGGCCGCACGGCTCGAGGTCCTCGGCCGCGACCTCGCCCGAGCCGGTGAGCGCGAGTGGCGCGGCGTCCGCGGCCGTAGCATCGGCCTGATCCTGCAGGACGCGCTCGTGTCGCTCGACCCGCTCCGGCCGATCGGTCGCGAGATCGACGACGCGCTGCGCATCCACGAACGGATGCCGCCCGCCGACCGGCGGACGCGGGTGGTCGACCTGCTCGACCGGGTGGGTATGCCCGACCCCGCCGCGGCCGCCGGCCGCCGCTCGGGGGAACTGTCCGGCGGGCTGCGGCAGCGCGCGCTCATCGCCGCCGCGCTCGCCCTCGACCCCCCGCTCCTCATCGCCGACGAACCGACGACGGCGCTCGACGTCACCGTGCAGGCGCGCATCCTCGCGCTGCTCGGCGAGATCCGCTCGCGCGGCACGGGGATCCTCCTGATCAGCCACGACCTCGCCGTCGTCGGCGGCCTCGCCGACCGCATCCTCGTCATGCGGGGCGGCCGCCTCGTCGAGGAGGGTGTCGCCGAGCAGGTGCTCCGCACGCCCCGCCACGCGTACACGCGGGCGCTCATCGCCGCCGTGCCCACCGACCGCGCCCGAGGCGAGCGCCTGAGCGTGTCGTCCGCCCCGGTCACCGGCGATGGCGGCTCCGACGACGGGGTCCGGACCGGCGATCGCCCCGCGCCGCCCGCGCGGACCGCGGTCGGAGAGCGACCCGTGCTCCGCCTCGACGGCGTGACGAAGACCTTCCCCGTGCCCGGCGGGCGCCTCGCCGCGGTCGACGACGTGTCCCTCGACGTGCGCCGAGGAGAGACCCTCGGGCTCGTCGGCGAGTCCGGATCGGGCAAGACGACCGTGGCGCGCCTGGCCCTCGCCCTCGCCGCGCCGGATGCGGGCGAGGTGCTCCTCGACGGCCGTCCCTGGTCGAGCCTCCCCGAGCGCGAGCGCCGGCCGATGCGCCGCCGCATCGGCGCCGTCTACCAGGACGCGCTGAGCTCGTTCGACCCGCGTTGGAGCGTCCGCGGCATCCTCGACGACGCCCTCGGCACCGTCCTGCCCCGAGCCGGACGCCGCGAGCGGGACCGGCGGGTCGCGGAGCTGCTCGACCAGGTCGGCCTCGCGGCATCCGTCGGCGCACGCCGACCGCTCACCCTCTCGGGCGGCCAGCGGCAGCGCGTCGCGATCGCCCGCGCCCTCGCCGCCGCACCGGACGTGCTGATCTGCGACGAGCCGGTCTCGGCGCTGGACGTCACGATCCAGGCGCAGATCCTCGACCTGCTCGACGATCTGCAGCGCCGGGACGGACTCGCGCTCCTGTTCATCTCGCACGACCTCGGAGTGGTCCGCCACATGAGCGACCGGGTCGCCGTCATGCGTTCGGGGCGCATCGTCGAGACCGGGAGCTCGGACGACGTCTTCGGCTCCCCGCAGCATCCGTACACGGCGCAGCTCGTCGCGGACGCCCCGCGCCTGGCCGCCTGAGGAACCCCCGGCTTCGAGCGCGCAGCACCCCTCCGGTAAGCTGGAGCGTCGCACATTCAGGCACCCCCACGGACTCGGTGCCGCACATACCGAACCGGAGCATCATGACCGACACCGCGCGCATCCCCGACAAGCCCGCTCTCGAGGGCCTCGAAGCCAAGTGGGGCGGTGTCTGGGAGTCCGACGGCACGTACCGGTTCGACCGCTCCGGCGCCACGCGCGAGGCGATGTACTCGATCGACACCCCTCCGCCCACTGCATCGGGCTCGCTGCACATCGGCCACGTCTTCTCGTACACCCACACCGACGTCATGGCCCGCTTCCAGCGCATGCGGGGCAAGTGCGTCTTCTACCCGATGGGCTGGGACGACAACGGCCTGCCGACCGAGCGCCGCGTCCAGAACTACTACGGCGTCCGCTGCGACCCGTCGCTCCCCTACGACCCGGACTTCACCCCGCCGTTCGAGGGCACCGAGGGCAAGACGATCAAGCCCGCCGACCAGGTGCCGATCAGCCGCCGCAACTTCATCGAGCTGTGCGAGCGGCTCACGGCGGAGGACGAGCAGCAGTTCGAGGCGCTGTGGCGCACGCTGGGGCTCTCCGTCGACTGGACGCAGACCTACCGCACCATCGCCGACGAGGCGCTGTTCACCTCGCAGCTGGCCTTCATCCGCAACGTCGAGCGCGGCGAGGCGTACCAGGCGCTCGCCCCCACGCTGTGGGACGTCACGTTCCGCACGGCCGTCGCGCAGGCCGAGCTGGAGGACCGGGAGCAGCCCGGTCACTACCACCGCGTCGCCTTCCACAAGCCCGGTGGCGGTCACGTCGAGATCGAGACGAGCCGCCCCGAGCTGATCCCCGCGTGCGTGGCGCTCGTCGCCCACCCCGACGACGAGCGATACCAGCCGCTCTTCGGCACGACCGTCACCACGCCCGTGTTCGGCGTCGAGGTGCCCGTCGTGGCGCACCACCTCGCCCAGAAGGACAAGGGCACGGGCATCGCCATGATCTGCACCTTCGGCGACGTCACCGACGTCGTCTGGTGGCGCGAGCTCGGCCTGCCCAACCGCGCCATCATCGGCTTCGACGGCCGCGTGATCGCCGACGCGCCCGACGCGATCACCTCCGACGCGGGCCGCGAGGCGTACGCGAAGCTCGCCGGCAAGACGACCTTCTCGGCCAAGCAGGCCGTCGTCGAGCTGCTGCGCGAATCGGGTGACCTGCTCGCCGACCCCAAGGCGATCACGCACCCGGTCAAGTTCTACGAGAAGGGCGACCGCCCGCTCGAGATCGTGTCGACGCGACAGTGGTACATCGTCAACGGCGCGCGCGACGAACCGCTCCGCCAGCGCCTCGTCGACCGCGGCCGCGAGATCGACTGGCACCCCGACTTCATGCGCGTCCGCTACGAGAATTGGGTCGGCGGCCTCGCCGGCGACTGGCTCATCTCGCGCCAGCGCTTCTTCGGCGTGCCGATCCCGGTCTGGTACCCGCTCGACGGCAACGGCGATCCCGTCTACGACGAGCCGATCGTGGCGACCCGCGAGATGCTGCCCGTCGACCCGTCGTCGACCCCGGCCCCCGGCTTCGAGGAGTCGCAGCGCGGCGCGCCCGGCGGCTTCGTCGGCGAGCACGACATCATGGACACCTGGGCCACCTCGTCCCTGACGCCGCAGCTCGCGGGCGGCTGGGAGCGCGACCCGGAGCTGTTCGACCTGGTCTTCCCCTACTCGCTGCGTCCGCAGGGGCAGGACATCATCCGCACGTGGCTGTTCTCGACGGCGCTGCGCGCCGAGCTCGAGCACGGCGTCGCCCCGTGGGCGAACGCCGCGATCTCCGGGTTCATCGTCGACCCCGACCGCAAGAAGATGTCGAAGTCGAAGGGCAACGTGGTCACCCCTGCGGGACTGCTCGAGCAGCACGGTTCCGACGCGGTCCGCTACTGGGCGGCATCCTCGCGCCTGGGCACCGACGCGGCGTTCGACCCGCAGAACCCCACGCAGGTGAAGATCGGCCGACGCCTCGCGATCAAGGTGCTGAACGCCGCCAAGTTCATCCTCGGCTTCGAGGGCGCAGCGGATGCCGCGGTGACGGTGCCCGTCGACCGCAGCATGCTCGCGGGCCTCGCGACCGTGGTCGAGCAGGCGACCCGAGCGCTCGAGTCCTACGACCACGCCCGCGCCCTCGAGGTGACCGAGACGTTCTTCTGGACGTTCTGCGACGACTACCTCGAGCTGGTCAAGGAGCGGGCCTACGGCGAGCCGAGCCCGGAGCAGGCCTCCGCGGTCGCGGCCCTCAAGACCGCGCTGCGCGTGCTCCTGCGCCTGTTCGCCCCCGTCATCCCCTTCGCCGCCGAGGAGGCGTGGAGCTGGTCGAACGAGGGGTCCGTCCACGTCGCCGCCTGGCCGACCGTCGACGAGCTCGCGGCCCGCGGTGAGGCCGGCGTCGAGCTGCTCGAACTCGCGAGCCTCGCGCTCACGGGCATCCGGCGCGCGAAGACGGACGCCAAGGCGTCGCAGAAGAACCCCGTCGCCCGGGCCGTGATCGCGGCACCGGAGCCGGCGGCGACCCTGCTCGCGTCCGCCGAGGGCGACCTGCGCGCCGTCGGCCGGATCGCCGAGCTCCGCTTCGACACGGCGGAAGCGCTCGAGGTGCGCGAGGTCGTGCTCGAGATCCCGGCAGAGGAGGCCAGCGCATGAGCGTGACGATCCGCGACGTCCGAGACGGCGACTTCTTCGGGTGGCTGCCGTTGTTCGACGCGTACTGCCGGGCCCGCGGTGCGGCGCTCGACGACACCAAGGCGCTCATCGTGTGGAGCTGGATCCAGGACCCGCGGAGCGCCCTCCGCGGCATCGTGGCGGTCGACGACGAGGGCGCGCCGGTGGGACTCGTGCACTACCACCCGGAACCGCGCACGATCGACGCGAGCGTCGGTCTCGTCGTCGACGACCTCTACGTCGATGACGCGCACCGCGGCAACGGCGTGGCCCGGCAGCTGCTCGCGCGGGTGCGCGAGCGAGCCGGCGAGCTCCACGCCACGCGCGTGAGCTGGACGGCCGACCCGGCCGACCAGGACGGGATCCGCGTGTCCGACGAGGTGGCCCGGCGCAATCCGGCCATCGCGTTCGAGATGGACCTCTGATGCGCCTCGGCACGCGGTGGGAGTTCGGCGCGGAGCCGCCGGCCTCCGTGCCCGAGGAACTGCGGCCGCTCATCGCCACGGCGGAGTCGCGCGTCGCCTCGGGCGAGGGCCGTCATTGGACCCTCACCTGGCTCGAGGGGCGTCCGATCGCCGAACTCGACGACGGCACGATCGTGACGACCGGCGCCCTGCACGACGGCGGCGACGAGGACGACTGGTGATCCCGGCCTGAACCACCGTGCAGACGAACGGCCCGCCCCCGAGGGGGCGGGCCGTTCGCGATGTCGGGACTGGGTCAGATCGCGAAGCCGAGGGCGCGCATCATGTCGCGGCCGTCGTCGGTGATCCGCTCGGGACCCCACGGCGGCATCCACACCCAGTTGATGCGGAAGCGCTCGACGACGCCGTCGAGGGACTCGGCGGTCTGCTCCTCGATGACGTCGGTGAGCGGGCAGCCGGCGCTGGTCAGGGTCATGTGGATGACGAGGGCGTCGTGCTCGTCATCCCAGCTGAGGTCGTAGATGAGCCCGAGGTCGACGATGTTGACGCCGAGCTCGGGGTCGACGACATCCTTCAGCGCCTCGCTGATCTGGTCGTAGCGCTCGGGGGCGAGTGAGGTGACCATGGGTCGATTCTACCGGCGCCTACTGGGCGGCGGGCTCGGCCACGTGGTAGCGGTCGTAGCCCTCTTCCTCGAGGCGGTCGGCGAGCTCGGGACCGCCCTGCTCGGCGATCCGGCCCGCCACGAACACGTGCACGAAGTCCGGCTTGATGTAGCGGAGGATGCGCGTGTAGTGCGTGATCAGCAGGATGCCGAGGCCGGTGTTCGCCTTGGCCCGGTTCACGCCCTCGGAGACGACCTTGAGCGCGTCGACGTCGAGCCCCGAGTCGGTCTCGTCCAGGACGGCGAAGCGCGGCTTCAGCAGCTCGAGCTGGAGGATCTCGTTGCGCTTCTTCTCACCGCCGGAGAAGCCCTCGTTGACGTTGCGCTCGGCGAAGGCGGTGTCCATGCGCAGGTTGCCCATCGACTCGCGGACGTCCTTCACCCAGCTGCGGATCGACGGCGCCTGGCCGTCGATCGCGGTCTTGGCGGTGCGGAGGAAGTTGGTGACGGTCACGCCGGGGATCTCGACCGGGTACTGCATCGCGAGGAACAGGCCGGCGCGCGCACGCTCGTCGACCGACATCTCGAGCACGTTCTCGCCGTCGAGCAGGATCTCGCCCTCGACGACGGTGTACTTCGGGTGGCCGGCGATCGTGTAGGCGAGCGTCGACTTGCCGGAGCCGTTCGGCCCCATGACGGCGTGGATCTCGCCCTCGTTGATGGTGAGGTCGACGCCGCGGAGGATCTCGCGGGTCCCCTGGTCGGTCTCGACGTTGACGTGGAGGTTCTTGATCTCGAGCACGGACATGGTGATTCGGTGGTCTCTTTCGTTGGTGTCGGCCCTGGGGCCGGAAGTCGGTGGGAGTCGGGACGGTCAGACGGGGAGCTTCACCTCGGGGTCGATGTGGACGCCCCCGTCGGTGATCTCGACCTTGAAGACGGGAACCGGCTCGTACGCGGGCAGCGTGAGCGGCTTGCCGGTCAGCAGCGAGAACTTGGAGCCGTGGGCCCAGCACTCGAGCGTGTCATCCTCGACGAACCCCTCGGAGAGGGAGATGTCGCCGTGCGTGCAGGTGTCGCCGATGGCGAAGATGTCGCCGGCGGCGTCCTTCACGACCGCGATCGGAACGCCCTCGACGACGAAGCGCTGGGCCTCATTGACGGCGAGGTCGTCGACCCCGCACACGCGAACGGATGCCACGTCAGCTCCCCTGCAGTTCGGCCTCGAGCGCCGACATCAGGCGCTCCTCGAGCTCGGCGTCGCCGATCTGCTGCACGACCTCGGCCAGGAAGCCGCGGACGACCAGACGGCGTGCCTCGTCCTCCGGAATCCCGCGGGCCTGGAGGTAGAACAGCTGCTCGTCGTCGAACCGGCCGGTCGCGGACGCGTGACCCGCGCCCTCGATGTCGCCGGTCTCGATCTCGAGGTTCGGGACCGAGTCGGCACGCGTGCCGTCCGTGAGGACGAGGTTGCGGTTCTGCTCGTAGCTGTCGGTGCCCGTCGCGGCGTTGCCGATGAGGACGTCGCCGATCCAGACGCTGCGCGCGCCCTCGCCCTGCAGCGCGCCCTTGTAGGTCACGCGCGACCGGGTGTGCGGGGCGTCGTGGTGCACGAACACCTGCTGCTCGAGGTGCTGGCCGGCGTCAGAGAAGTACAGCCCGAGCGCCTCGACGTCGCCGCCCTCCTCGGCGAGGTGCGTCGACGGGTTGACCCGGACGACCTTGCCGCCGAGCGAGACGACGATGTGCTTGAGCTTGGCGTCGCGGGCGATGCGCGCGAAGTGGCTGGCGAGGTGCACCGACTCGTCGGTCCACTCCTGGAGCGAGACGACGGTGAGGTTCGCACCCTCGCCGACGACGATCTCGACGTTCTCGGCGAGGCGGGCGTCGCCGGTGCCGCGCAGCACGACGAGCGCGCGGCTGTTCGGCGCCGCCTCGATGACCGTGTGCGCGGCCCGCGGGGCGGACCCGAGGCCCGAGCGCGTGACGGTGACCGTCTTCGCGTCCTCACCCGTGACCGCGACGAGGAGCGCCTCGCCGAAGCTCGACCAGGCGTTGGCCGCGGCGCGATCCTCGGGGAGGCCGGCCGTGCCGATGCGCTCGTCCTCGCGCGGGATCCACGAGAGCGCGACGCCCGCGGCATCCGTCGACGTCACCTCGAGGCGCGCGCCGTCGAGCTCGCCCGACGTCAGGTCGGCGAACGCCGCGACGGGCGAGTACTTCCACTCGTGCTCGCGGCCGGTGACGGGGGCGAAGTCGGCGACCGCGGTGGAGCGGAAGCGCTCCGAGCGGGTCTGCACGGGCACGATCGGACCGTCGGAGTGCGGTCGGAAGCCGTGCTGCTCGGCGGTGGGCATAGTGGTGCTCTGCGTTGCGACGGTCATCCCTAGCCGACCGATCCTTCCATGCCCATCTCGATGAGCTTGTTGAGTTCCATCGCGTACTCCATGGGCAGCTCGCGCGCGATCGGCTCGATGAAGCCGCGCACGATCATGGCCATGGCCTCGTCCTCCTCGATGCCGCGCGACATCAGGTAGAACAGCTGCTCCTCGCTGACCTTCGAGACGGTGGCCTCGTGGCCGAGCTGCACGTCGTCGACGCGGATGTCGATCGCCGGGTAGGTGTCCGAGCGCGAGATCGTGTCGACGAGCAGCGCGTCGCAGCGCACGGTGTTGGCCGAGTGGTGCGCGTTCGCGTCGACCCGTACCTCGCCGCGGTATCCCGCACGACCGCCGCCGCGGGCGATCGACTTCGACACGATCGAGGACTGCGTGTACGGCGCCATGTGGATCATCTTCGCGCCGGCGTCCTGGTGCTGGCCCGGGCCGGCGAAGGCGACGGAGAGGGTCTCGCCCTTGGCGTGCTCGCCCATGAGGAAGATCGACGGGTACTTCATCGTCACCTTGGAGCCGATGTTGCCGTCGATCCACTCCATGGTGGCGCCCTCGTGGGCGACCGCGCGCTTGGTGACGAGGTTGTAGACGTTGTTCGACCAGTTCTGGATCGTCGTGTAGCGCACGCGGGCGTTCTTCTTCACGATGATCTCGACGACGGCCGAGTGCAGCGAGTCCGACTTGTAGATCGGGGCGGTGCAGCCCTCGATGTAGTGCACGTAGCTGTCCTCGTCGGCGATGATCAGCGTGCGCTCGAACTGGCCCATGTTCTCGGTGTTGATCCGGAAGTAGGCCTGCAGCGGGATCTCGACGTGGACGCCCTTCGGCACGTAGACGAACGAGCCGCCCGACCACACCGCGGTGTTCAGCGCCGCGAACTTGTTGTCGCCGGCGGGGATCACCGTGCCGAAGTACTCCTCGAAGATCTCGGGGTGCTCCTTCAGCGCCGTGTCGGTGTCGAGGAAGATGACGCCCTGCTCCTCCAGGTCCTCGCGGATCTGGTGGTAGACGACCTCCGACTCGTACTGCGCGGCGACGCCCGCGACGAGGCGCTGGCGCTCCGCCTCGGGGATGCCGAGGCGCTCGTAGGTGTTGCGGATGTCCTCGGGCAGGTCCTCCCAGGTCTGGGCCTGCTTCTCGGTCGAGCGGACGAAGTACTTGATGTTCTCGAAGTCGATGTCCGAGAGGTCCGCGCCCCACGACGGCATGGGCTTGCGGTCGAAGAGCTGGAGCGCGCGCATGCGTCGCTGCAGCATCCACTCCGGCTCCCCCTTGAGGCGGGAGATGTCGGCCACCACCTCGGGCGACAGGCCGCGTCGAGCGGATGCCCCGGCCACGTCGGAGTCGGACCAGCCGAACTCGTACGTGCCGAGCCCCTCCAACTCGGGGCGGTCGATGAGTACGTCCGTCATGCTCTCCCTCTTCTCCTCCCGCGCACCGGCTATCAGTCCGGCCCACCCCCGCGGCCCGGTCGAGGTGCCGCTGCCGTCATGGGGTGATGTGCGGGTGGCTTCGTCGCGTACCTACAATGGCTGTTGGGTCCGCCCACGCGCTCACGCGTCGCACGGCCCCTGCCAACCAATCAAGTCTATAGGGTCGAAGGTCCCGGAGGTCCGACTCCCAGCGCCCTCCCACCGCGGCCCGGATCAGGAACGACGAGCGTGAACCGCTTCATCGCGTGGCTCCCCGACCGCATCGACCGCCGCGTGCGCGTGGCCGCGTGGCTGTCCTTCCTGGCGCAGACCATCATCATCGCGACCGGCGGCGCCGTCCGGCTGACCGGGTCCGGCCTCGGCTGCCCCACCTGGCCCCTGTGCACCGAGGACTCGCTCGTCTCCACACCCGAGATGGGCATCCACGGCGTGATCGAGTTCGGCAACCGGTTGATGACCGGCGTCGTCGGCATCGTCGCGCTGCTCGTCCTCCTGTCGATCTGGCGCCTCCGACGCGAGCGGCGCGACCTGTGGCGGCTCGCCCTCGTCGTGGTCCTCGGCATCGTCGCGCAGGCCGTCGTCGGCGGCATCACGGTCTGGACGGGACTGAACCCGTTCATCGTCGGCTTCCACTACGTCGCGTCGCTCCTGCTCGTGTGCGTGACCGCGGCCTACCTCGTCCGGCTCCGCACCGTGCCGGGTCCTCGCGTCCTCGCGGTGCCGCTCTGGTACGCGCGGCTCGCCTACGCCTCCACCGTCGTGCTGGCCGTCTCCATCGTCTTCGGCGTGCTCACCACGGCGTCGGGCCCGCACTCGGGCGACGTCAACGCCGGCCGGACCGGGTACAACGCCGAGCTCCTCGAGCACATCCACGCCTGGCCCGGCTACGCGCTCCTGGTCCTCACGGTCGCGCTCGTCATCGCGGCGCGCCGACGGGGCCTGCCCGTGCTCGGGTGGTCGATGGTCCTCCTCGCGGTCGAGCTCGTCCAGATCGCCGTGGGCCTCTACCAGGCGCGCAACGGTCTCCCGCCGCTGCTGGTCGGCATCCACATGGTGCTCGCGGCGCTCATGGCCGCGACCATGACCGCCTTCCTGCTGCGCATGACGGAGCCGGCGCCCCTGGGCGCCGCGGCGACGGACGCCGAGCTCGCGGCATCCGCCCGATGATCGCCGGGGAGCCTCGCGGCCGCTAGAACGGCAGCAGCGGGTCGATGCCCACCGCGAGGAACAGCAGCGACAGGTAGACGATCGAGCCGTGGAAGACCCGCATCGGCGACACCTCCTCGCCGCGGATGGCGAGGCCGTACAGGCGGTGGGTCTCGTAGATGAACCAGCCGCCCGTCGCGAGCGCCACGGCCGTGTAGAGCACGCCCATGCCGGCGATCGGCACCAGCAGGAGCGTCGCGGCGACCGTCGCCCACGCGTAGAGGATCACCTGCAGTCCGACCTGGGCGCGTCCGCGGACGACGGCCAGCATCGGCACGCCCGCGGCGGCGTAGTCGTCCTTGTACTTCATGGACAGCGGCCAGTAGTGCGGCGGGGTCCAGAGGAAGATGATCAGGAACAGGATGAACGGCGCCCAGTCGAGGCTGCCGGTCACCGCGGCCCAACCGATGAGCACGGGCATGCACCCGGCGACCCCGCCCCAGACGATGTTCTGCGCGGTGCGGCGCTTCAGGATGAGGCTGTAGAAGACGACGTAGAGCAGGATCGCGCCGAGCGACAGCGCGGCGGCGAGCCAGTTGGTGAACACCCAGAGCCAGACGATGGATGCCGCACCGAGTGCGTACGCGAAGACGAGCGCCTCGCGATCGGTGAGCTCGCCGGTGACGAGGGGCCGACCCTTGGTGCGCCGCATGACGCGATCGATGTCCCGGTCGATGTAGCAGTTGAACGCCCCGGCGGAGCCCGCGCTCATGGCGCCGCCGATGAGCGTGGCGAACACCAGCCACAGGTCCGGCAGACCGCCGGCGGCGAGGATCATCGTGGGGGCGGTGACTACGAGCAGCAGCTCGATCACCCTCGGCTTCGTCAGGGCGACGTACGCGGCGGCCTTGCGTCGCAGGCTCGTGGTCGTCCGTCGAGCGTCGGGCATGGTCGGTGCGGCCTGCATGAACTTCCTCTTCCGGGCGCGCGAGACTGGGCATGAGGCGCGCGCATTCCGTTCGAGTCTAGGCCATCGGCGCCCCCGGCGAGCCCGGCGCGTGGCGTACCGCGGGGTCCCGGGCGACGCGTCAAGCCCCGTCACAGAGCATGGCCGACTCCATATACTGAGGTCAGCGCGCCCGGGGCGCGGATTCGCCGTGCAACTCCACCTGACGCATGACCGGATCGGTCACCGGGCTCCACCGCGCCGTCGCGTTTCCCCGGCGGGTCCGGGAGCCGAATGGAGAGGCTCCCCGACGCCGTCACGACCGGAAGGAACCCCAACCCGTGGCAACTCTGCACTGGGACCCCATCGACGATCGCGCGGTCGACACGGCGCGCGTGCTCGCCGCCGACGCTGTGGAGAAGGTCGGCAACGGCCACCCCGGCACGGCGATGAGCCTCGCTCCCGTCGCCTACCTGCTCTACCAGAAGGTCATGCGCCGCGACCCCGCCGATCACGGCTGGCTCGGGCGGGACCGCTTCATCCTGTCCGCCGGGCACAGCTCGCTGACCCAGTACGTGCAGCTCTACCTCGCGGGCGACGGCCTCGAGCTCGAGGACCTGCAGGCGCTGCGGACCTGGGGCTCGAAGACCCCGGGGCACCCCGAGTACGGGCACACCGACGGCGTCGAGATCACCACCGGCCCGCTCGGCCAGGGCCTCGCGTCCGCGGTCGGCTTCGCCTACGCGGCCCGCTACGAGCGCGGGCTCTTCGACCCCGAGGCGCCCGCGGGCGAGAGCCCGTTCGACCACCACGTGTACGTCATCGCGAGCGACGGCGACCTCCAGGAGGGCGTGACGGCCGAGGCCTCCTCCCTCGCGGGCCACCAGCAGCTCGGCAACCTGGTCGTCATCTACGACTCGAACCAGATCTCGATCGAGGACGACACCGACATCGCCTTCACGGAAGACGTCGCCAAGCGCTACGAGGCGTACGGATGGCACGTCCAGACGGTCGACTGGAAGAAGTCCGGCCAGTACGTCGAGGACGTCGCCGAGCTCAACGACGCCGTCGAGGCCGCGAAGGCCGAGACCGGCAAGCCGTCGATCATCATCCTGAAGACGATCATCGGCTGGCCGGCGCCGAACAAGCAGAACACCGGCAAGATCCACGGTTCCGCCCTCGGGGCGGACGAGCTCGCCGCGACGAAGGAGGTGCTCGGCTTCGACCCCGAGCAGCACTTCGTCGTCGCCGACGAGGTCATCGGGCACACGCGCGGCAACGCCCGCGACCGGGCGTCCGAGGCCAAGCGCGGGTGGCAGCAGGCCTTCGACGCGTGGGCCGAGGCGAACCCCGAGCGCAAGGCGCTGCTCGACCGCCTCGAGGCCGGCGAGCTGCCGGAGGGCCTCGAGGAGGTCCTGCCCGTGTTCGAGCCCGGGAAGGACGTCTCCACGCGCGCCGCATCGGGCAAGGTCATCAACGCGCTCGCGGCGCGACTGCCCGAGCTCTGGGGCGGCTCCGCCGACCTCGCCGAGTCGAACCTCACCACGATCAACGACGCGCCGTCGTTCATCCCGACCGAGCACTCGACCCACGAGTTCAGCGGCGACCCCTTCGGCCGGGTCCTGCACTTCGGCATCCGCGAGCACGCCATGGCGGCGATCGTGAACGGCATCGTGCTGCACGGCAAGACGCGCGCGTTCGGCGGCACCTTCCTCATCTTCAGCGACTACATGCGTCCCGCCGTGCGACTCGCGGCGCTCATGGGCGTGCCGTCGATCTACGTCTGGACGCACGACTCGGTCGCCCTCGGCGAGGACGGCCCGACGCACCAGCCCATCGAGCAGCTCTCGAGCCTGCGAGCCATTCCCGGCCTGTCCGTGGTCCGGCCCGCCGACGCGAACGAGACGGCGTACGCATGGCTCGAGATCCTCAAGCGGCGCGGCGGGCCCGCGGGCATCGCCCTCACCCGGCAGAACATCCCCGTGTTCGAGCGTGGCGAGGGCGCGGCATCCGGCGACACCCTCGCCTCGGCCGCGAACGTCGCCCGGGGCGCCTACGTCCTGGCGGAGGCCGCGTCCGGCGAGCCCGACGTGATCATCCTCGCCACGGGCTCCGAGGTGCAGGTCGCCCTCGCCGCGCGCGACCAGCTCGCGGCCGAGGGCACCCAGGCCCGCGTCGTGTCGGTGCCGAGCCTCGAGTGGTTCGAGGAGCAGGACGCCGAGTACCGCGAGTCGGTGCTCCCGGCATCCGTCACGGCTCGCGTCTCGGTCGAGGCGGGCCTCGCGCTCACCTGGCACCGCTACCTCGGCTCGCGCGGCCGCGCCGTATCCATCGAGCACTTCGGCGCCTCCGCCGACTACAAGACCCTGTTCCGCGAGTTCGGGATCACGGCCGAGGCCGTCGTCGCCGCCGCGAAGGAATCGCTCGCCTCCGCGTGAGGACGAGCATGAAGGAGACCATCCGCATGAGCACCAACACCCCCACCGCCGCCCTCTCGGAGGCCGGCGTCAGCATCTGGCTCGACGACCTCTCGCGCGAGCGCATCACCTCCGGCGGCCTCGAGCGGCTCATCGCCGAGCGCGACGTCGTCGGCGTCACCACCAACCCGACGATCTTCGCCGCCGCGCTCGCCAAGGGCGAGGCCTACGACCAGCAGCTGCGGGCGCTCGCCGCCGACGGCGCCGACGTCGACCGGGCGGTCTTCGAGACGACGACCGACGACGTCCGTGACGCCGCCGACGCGTTCCGGCCCGTGTACGACCGCACCGACGGCTACGACGGCCGCGTCTCGATCGAGGTCTCCCCCGACCTCGCCAACGACACCGACGCGACCATCGCCGAGGCCCACCGCCTGTGGGAGAAGGTCGACCGGCCGAACGTGATGATCAAGATCCCCGCCACCAAGGCGGGCCTGCCGGCGATCACCGCCGCGATCGGCGCCGGCATCAGCGTCAACGTCACGCTCATCTTCAGCCTCGACCGGTACCGCGACGTCATCGACGCCTACCTCGCGGGGCTCGAGCAGGCCAAGGCGGCGGGCATCGACCTGTCGACCATCCACTCGGTCGCGTCCTTCTTCGTCTCGCGCGTCGACACCGAGATCGACAAGCGGCTCGACGCCATCGGCACCCCGGAGGCGCTCGCGCTCAAGGGGCGCGCGGGTGTCGCCAACGCCCGCCTCGCGTACGAGCTGTACCAGCAGCAGTTCGCGACCGAGCGGGCGACCGCGCTGCTCGAGTCGGGTGCCAACCGCCAGCGCCCGCTGTGGGCCTCGACCGGCGTCAAGGACCCGGCGCTGCCCGACACCCTGTACGTGACCGAGCTCGTCGCCCGGGGCGTCGTCAACACGATGCCCGAGAAGACCCTCGAGGCCACCTACGACCACGGCGTCGTCGAGGGCGACACGGTGACCGGCGCCTACGCCGAGGCCGGCCGGGTGCTCGACGCCCTCGCGGGCGTGGGCGTCGACTACGACGACGTCACCGAGCTGCTCGAGCGCGAGGGCGTCGACAAGTTCATCGTGTCGTGGCACGAGCTGCTCGACACCGTGCGCGCCGCCCTGGAGGCCGCGCGATGAGCTTCCGCATCTCCGTCAGCGGCGCCGCCGCCGACGCCGTCCGGCGCGTCGTGCCCGAGCTCGTGGCCGACCGCGTCGCCTCCCGCATCACGGCGCTCGACGCCACGCTCTGGGGACCCGAGGCCGAGGACGAGGCGTCGAAGCGCCTCGGCTGGACCGAGGCCGTCGCCGTCTCCCATCCGCTCCTCGGCGAGATCGCCGCCCTCCGGGACGAACTGCGCGCCCAGGGCGTCGAGCACATCGTGCTGGCGGGCATGGGCGGGTCGTCGCTCGCACCCGAGGTCATCACGCGCACCGCGGGCGCGAAGCTCACCGTCCTCGACTCCACCGAGCCCGGCCAGGTGCGCGCCGCCCTCGCCGACCGGATCGGCCGCACGGCGCTCGTGGTGTCCTCGAAGTCGGGTTCGACCGTCGAGACCGACTCCCAGCGACGCGCCTACGAGCAGGCCTTCCGCGACGCCGGCGTCGACCCCGCCTCGCGCATCATCGTCGTGACCGACCCCGGTTCCCCGCTCGAGGAGTCCGCGCGCGCCGCGGGCTACCGGGTGTTCACCGCGGATGCGACCGTGGGCGGGCGGTACTCGGCGCTCACCGCCTTCGGCCTCGTGCCCTCCGGCCTCGCCGGCGTCGACCTCGACGAACTGCTCGCCGAGACGCAGGCCATCGAGCTCGCGCTCGCGGTCGACGCCGAGGAGAACCCCGGCCTCATCCTCGGTGCCGCCATCGCCGCGACCGAACCGCGCCGGGACAAGCTCGCCATCGTGGCCGACGGCACGCACATCGTCGGATTCGCCGACTGGGCCGAGCAGCTCATCGCCGAGTCCACGGGCAAGCAGGGCACCGGCATCCTGCCCGTCGTGCTCGGTGCCGACGCGCCGGAACTCGCCTCCGTCGCCGCCGACGTCCAGGTCGTGCGCCTCGTCGACGACGCGGGCACGGAGGTGTTCGTCGACGACACCGACGGCGAGATCCGCGTGTCCGGCACGCTCGGCGCGCAGCTGCTCGTCTGGGAGTACGCGACGGCGGTCGCCGGACGCATCCTCGGCATCAACCCGTTCGACCAGCCCGACGTCGAGTCGGCGAAGATCGCCGCCCGCGGGCTGCTCGACGCCCGGCCGGAGCCCGCTCCGGCCGCCTTCGTCACCGACGGCATCGAGGTCCGCGGCACTCCCGACGTGATCGGCGCCGCGAGCGACCTGTCCTCGGCGATCGAGGTGCTCCTCGAGGAGCTGCCCGCCGACGGCTACCTCTCGGTCCAGGCGTACGTCGACCGGGTCGCGCACCCCGAGGTCGAGGAGCTCCGCGACGTGCTCGCCGCGCGCACCGGCCGACCCGTCACGTTCGGTTGGGGGCCGCGCTTCCTGCACTCCACCGGCCAGTACCACAAGGGCGGCCCGGCTCACGGGGTCTTCCTCCAGCTCGTGCAGCGCCCGGTGGAGGACCTCGCGATCCCGGAACGTCCCTTCACGTTCGGCGAGCTCATCGCCGCGCAGGCCTCGGGCGACGCGTCGGTCCTCGCCGAGCACGGCCGCCCGGTCCTGACGCTGACGCTCACCGATCCGAGCCGCGACGTCCAGGCGTTGCGCGCCGCGATCGGCTGAGTCGGGCACGCGCATGCAGCCGGTCGAGATCACGGCGACGCACAACCCGCTGCGTTCGCCCAAGGACTACCGCCTGAACCGGATCGCCGGACCGTCGAGCCTCATCATCTTCGGCGTCACGGGCGATCTCTCCCGCAAGAAGCTCATGCCCGCGGTGTACGACCTCGCCAACCGCGGACTCCTGCCGCCCGGCTTCGCGCTCGTCGGGTTCGCCCGCCGGGACTGGGAGGACCAGGACTTCGAGCAGGTCGTGCACGACTCGGTGCAGCAGTACGCACGCACCGAGTTCCGTGAGGACGTGTGGCAGCAGCTCGCCCGCGGCATCCGCTTCGTGCCGGGCGCGTTCGACGACGACGAGGCGTTCGAGCGCCTGCGTCGCACGGTGGACGAACTGGACCGTGAACGCGGCACCATGGGCAACCACGCGTTCTACCTCTCGATCCCGCCGAAGTCGTTCCCGGTGGTCACCGAGCAGCTCAAGCGGTCGGGGCTCACGGAGCAGAAGGACGGCCAGTGGCGGCGGGTCGTCATCGAGAAGCCGTTCGGCTCGGACCTCAAGTCGGCGATCGAGCTGAACGACGTCGTCGCGTCGGTCTTCCCGCCCGACTCGGTGTTCCGCATCGACCACTACCTCGGCAAGGAGACGGTCCAGAACATCCTCGCGCTCCGGTTCGCGAACCAGCTGTACGAGCCGATCTGGAACGCCAACTTCGTCGACCACGTGCAGATCACCATGGCCGAGGACATCGGCGTGGGCGGCCGGGCCGGCTACTACGACGGCATCGGCGCGGCGCGCGACGTGATCCAGAACCACCTGCTCCAACTGCTCGCGCTGACCGCCATGGAGGAGCCGATCTCGTTCGACGCCGCCGACCTGCGCGCCGAGAAGGAGAAGATCCTCCGCGCGGTGCGCCTGCCGGCCGACCTCGCGACCGCCACCGCGCGCGGCCAGTACTCGGGCGGATGGCAGGGCGGCGAGAAGGTCGTCGGGTTCCTCGACGAGGACGGGATGAACCCCGACTCGACGACCGAGACCTACGCGGCCATGAAGCTGCTCATCGGCACGCGACGGTGGGCCGGCGTGCCCTTCTACCTGCGGGCCGGCAAGCGGCTCGGGCGCCGCGTGACCGAGATCGCGGTCGTGTTCAAGCGCGCGCCGCAGCAGGTCTTCGCCGACAGCCAGACCTCCCAGCTCGGGCAGAACGCGCTCGTGATCCGCGTGCAGCCCGACGAGGGCGTCACCATCCGATTCGGATCGAAGGTCCCGGGCGCCGGCATGCAGGTCCGCGACGTCACGATGGACTTCGGCTACGGACACGCCTTCACCGAGGCGAGCCCCGAGGCCTACGAGCGGCTCATCCTCGACGTGCTGCTCGGCGACCCGCCCCTGTTCCCCCGACAGGAGGAGGTCGAGCTCTCGTGGAAGATCCTCGACCCGATCGAGGAGTTCTGGGCCACGCAGGGTCGGCCCGAGCAGTACAAGCCCGGGTCGTGGGGCCCGGACTCCGCGGACGAGCTCCTCGCCCGTGACGGACGCACCTGGAGGCGCCCATGATCGTCGAACTGCCCGAGACCACCACCAGCCAGGTCTCGAAGACCCTCGTCAAGATCCGCGAGGAGGGCGGCGTCGTCGCCCTCGGCCGCGTGCTCACCCTGGTCATCGCGACGACCCAGGAGGGCGAGGAGGAGGCCATCGAGGCCGCCAACGACGCGTCGCGCGAGCACCCGATGCGCGTCATCGTGGTGTCCCGCGAGCCCGACGACGGCGATCCGGCCACCGATGACAGCCGCCTCGACGCGGAGATCCGCGTCGGCGGGGATGCGGGCGCGAGCGAGGTCATCATCCTCCGTGCCCGGGGCGACGCGGCGCAGGACGAGCAGAGCCTCGTGATGGGCCTGCTCCTGCCCGACGCCCCAGTGGTCACCTGGTGGCCCGGCGCCGCGCCCGCCGTGCCGGGCGACTCTCCGCTCGGCCGCATCGCGCAGCGTCGGATCACGGACGCGTCGACCCAGCCCGACCCGCAGGCGGCGCTGCACGCGCTCGCCGACAGCTACCAGCCCGGCGACGCCGACTTCGCGTGGACGCGCCTGACGCTGTGGCGTGCCCAGCTCGCGGCGGTGCTCGACCAGCCGCCCTACGAGCCGGTCACGGCGGTCCACGTGCGCGGATCGATCGACAGCCCGTCCACGACCCTGCTCGCGGCCTGGCTGTCCATGCAGCTCGGCGCGAGCACCGACTGCTCGCTGGTCGGGCTCGAGCACGGCTCGCACGGCATCCGCGGCGTGCACCTCGTCCGCTCGACGGGGACCATCGAACTCGTACGCGACCAGCCCGGGGTGGCGACGCTGCGCCAGCCCGGTCAGCCCGTGCACGACGTGGCGCTCCCCCGCCGGAGCCTCCGCGACTGCCTTGCCGACGAGCTGCGCCGTCTCGACCCCGATGAGTTGTACGGTGAGGTGATCACGAGCGGCCTGTCGCTCATCGCCACGGGCCGGGACACCGACGACGAAGGAGTCACCGCATGACGAACGAGCGCCGCGTGCTCGTCCACCCCGACAAGGACACCCTGGCGGGTGCGGTCGCCGCCCGGTTCATCACGAAGGTGCTGGACCTGCTCGACGACCAGGACGTGGTGCACGTGGTGCTCACGGGCGGCAGCATGGGCGCCGCGATGCTCGAAGCGGTCCGCGACTCCCCCGCCCACAAGTCGGTGGACTGGGCGCGCGTCCACTTCTGGTGGGGTGACGAGCGATGGGTCCCCACGGGCCACGAGGATCGCAACGACCGCCAGTCGCGCGAGGCGCTGCTCGACTCCCTCGACCTGCCGGACGGCAACCTGCACCCCTTCCCCGCCTCGGATTCCGGGATGTCGCTCGACGAGGCCGCCGAGGCGTACGCTGCCGAGCTCGGTCGGTTCGGCGCCGCCGGGTATCCGCACCCCGTGTTCGACATCGTGTTCCTCGGCGTCGGTCCGGACGGCCACGTCGCGTCGCTGTTCCCGCACCGCTCCGGCATCCAGGTGGTCGACCGACCGGTGATCGCGGTCCGCGAGTCGCCGAAGCCGCCGCCCGAGCGGCTCAGCCTCACGCGCCCGGTGATCAACGCCGCCCAGCGCGTCTGGCTCGTGCTCGCCGGGGCCGACAAGGCGTCGGCGCTCGGGCTGGCACTCGCGGGCGCCAGCCGCGACGAGGTGCCGGTGGCCGGCATCAAGGGGCGGCGCCGCACGGTCTTCTTCATCGACCAGGATGCCGCGGCGGAGGTCCCCGACTCGCTCATCGCTCGGGAGTACTGAACCGAAACCCGACCGCACGACGAAGGCCGCCCCGGATTCCGGGGCGGCCTTCGCATTCGTCTCGCGGCGGGCGCAGCGCGCGGGCGGTCAGTCCTTGGACTGGGTGCCGCGACGCTGTCGCAGCTGCTGGAGCGCCTCCTCGAGGAGCGCCTCCGCCTCTTCCTCGGTGCGCCGCTCCTTCACGTACGCCAGGTGGGTCTTGTACGGCTCGAGCTTCGCCACCGCGGGCGGGTTGTCCTTGTCTCGCCCGGCCGGAAGACCGGTGGACGGGCTGTCGATGACGTCGGGGATCTCCTCCTCGGGCAGGTTCGCGGCGAAGTACCGCACCGTCTCGTTGCCCTGGGCGTCCCAGTAGCTGACCGCGATGCGGTCGGCGTGGAAGCCGCGGTCCTGCTCGCCCATGGGGCCGGAGCCGACTCGCGAACCTCGGATCGCGCTGTTTCCTGATGCCACGGTGACCTCCGTCAGATACCGGCGTCGAACTTCGTGATGAGTCCGAGCACCACGATGCACGTGACCCACACGAGGCCGAGGATGATCGTGATGCGGTTCAGGTTGCGCTCCGCGACCCCGGAGGCACCGAGGTTCGAGGTGACGCCGCCGCCGAACATGTCGGACAGCCCGCCACCACGGCCCTTGTGCAGCAGGATCAGGAGCGTGAGCAGGATGCTCGTGAGGCCGAGCAGCACCTGCAGGACGACCTGGAGAATCTCCACGGTGAAACCTTTCCGGGGCATGACCAAGTGTCGAATGCCGCCAGTCGAGTATAGCCGTCCGCGTCGCCCGGCCCGCGCCGTGAGGCGGGCCGGGCGACGCGGAGCGGCGCGGATGTCGGCCGGTCAGGCCCCGACGTGCTTCTTGAAGCGGACGATGCTCGAGAACTCGTCGAGGTCGAGGCTCGCGCCACCCACGAGGGCACCGTCGACATCCGGCTCGCGCAGGAACGACGCGATGTTCGCGGCCTTGACCGAACCGCCGTAGAGGATGCGCGTGGACGCCGCGACCTCGTCGCCGGCGATCTCGCCGAGGACGGCGCGGAGCGCCGCGGCCACCTGCTGGGCCTGCTCCGGGGTCGCGGCCTTGCCCGATCCGATGGCCCAGACCGGCTCGTAGGCGACCACGAGGCCCTTGCCCGCATCGACGCCGTCGAGGGCGGCACGCAGCTGGGCGACGGGCACCGCGCTCGCGCCGTGCTGCTCGAGGTCGTCGGCCGTCTCGCCCACGCAGAGCACGGGGATCAGCCCGTGACGGTGCGCAGCCTTGACCTTCGCGTTCACGTCGGCGTCGGACTCGCCGTGCAGCGTCCGCCGCTCGGAGTGGCCGATGATGACGTACCGGCAGTCGAGCTTGGCCAGGAACGCGCCCGACACCTCGCCGGTGTACGCGCCCGAATCGTGCTGCGACAGGTCCTGGCCGCCGTAGGCGATCGGGAGGTCGTCGGCCGACACGAGGGTCTGCACCGAGCGGATGTCGGTGAAGGGCGGGAACACGGCCACCTCGGCATCGGCGAAGTCGTGCTTCGCGTCGGCCAGCGACCACGCGAGCTTCTGCACGAAGGCGATCGCCTGCAGGTGGTCGAGGTTCATCTTCCAGTTGCCCGCGATGAACGGGGTGCGGCTCACTGCCATCCGAGGACCTCCAGTCCGGGGAGCTTCTTTCCCTCGAGGAACTCGAGGCTCGCGCCTCCGCCCGTCGAGATGTGTCCGAATGCATCGTCGTCGAAGCCGAGCTGGCGAACCGCGGCGGCCGAGTCGCCGCCGCCGACGACGCTGAGGCCGTCGACCTCGGTGAGGGCGGACGCCACCGCGCGCGTGCCGGCGGCGAAGGGCGCGAGTTCGAACACGCCCATCGGCCCGTTCCAGAACACCGTCTTGGCGCCGCGGATCCGCTCGGCGAAGGCCGCTGCGGTGTCCGGTCCGATGTCGAGTCCCAGGCCGGACGCGCCGAACGCGGTCTCCTCGATCCCGTCGGCCGCCGTCACCTCGTGGGCCGCATCGGCCGAGAAGGATTCGGCGACCACGACGTCGGTCGGCAGGACGATGTCGACGCCGCGTTCCGCGGCATCCGCGAGGTAGCCCTTCACGGTGTCGATCTGGTCCGCCTCGAGCAGGCTCGACCCGACCTTGTGGCCCTGGGCCGCCAGGAACGTGAACAGCATGCCGCCCCCGATGAGCAGGGCGTCGACCCGCGGGAGCAGGTGCTCGATCACGCCGAGCTTGTCGGACACCTTCGACCCGCCGAGCACGACGACGTACGGGCGCTCGGGGTTCTCGGTCAGGCGGTCGAGCACGTCGAGCTCGTTCGCGATCAGCAGGCCGGCCGCGCTCGGGCGGAGCTGCTCGAGCTCGTAGACGCTGGCCTGCTTGCGGTGCACGACGCCGAAGCCGTCGGAGACGACCGCGTCGGCGAACTCGGCGATCTGCCCCGCGAAGGCGGTCCGCTCGGCCTCGTTCTTGCTGGTCTCGCCCGGGTTGAACCGGAGGTTCTCGAGCACGAGCACCTCACCGTCGCCGAGGGCGGCGACCTTGGCCGCCGCGTCCTCGCCGACGGTGTCGGCGGCGAACGCCACGGGGACCTCGAGGAGCTCGTCGAGCCGCGCGGCCACGGGCGCGAGGCTGTACTTCGGATCCGGCGCACCCTCGGGACGACCGAGGTGCGAGATGACGATCACCTTCGCGCCCTGGTCGACGAGGGCGGTGATGGTGGGGACCGACGCGCGCACGCGGCCGTCGTCCGTGATGACCCCGTCCTTCAGTGGGACGTTGAGGTCGCAGCGGACGACGACGCGCGTGCCGGCGAGCGGACCCAGGGAATCGATGGTTCGGAGGGTCACGTCGTCGCGCCTCAGAGCCGCTCGGCCACGTACTCGGTGAGGTCGACGAGGCGGTTCGAGTAGCCCCACTCGTTGTCGTACCACGCCGACAGCTTCACCTGGTCGCCGAGCACGCGCGTGAGCCCGGCGTCGAAGATCGCCGAGTGCGGGTCGGTCGTGATGTCGCTCGAGACGATGTCGTCCTCGGTGTACTTGAGGATGCCCTTCAGCGGGCCCTCGGCGGCCTTCCGGTACGCCGCCTTGACCTCGTCGACCGTGACGGGACGCGAGGCGGTCACCGTGAGGTCGGTGATCGACCCGGTCGGGACCGGGACGCGCAGCGCGAACCCGTCGAGCTTGCCGCGCAGCTCGGGCAGCACGAGGCCGATCGCCTTCGCGGCGCCCGTGGAGGTCGGCACGATGTTGACGGCGGCCGCGCGGGCGCGACGGAGGTCCTTGTGCGGGCCGTCCTGCAGGTTCTGGTCGGCCGTGTACGCGTGGACGGTGGTCATGAGGCCGCGCTCGATGCCGAACTCGTCGTTGAACACCTTCGCCAGGGGCGCGAGGCAGTTCGTCGTGCACGAGGCGTTCGAGATGATGTGGTGGCTCGCGGGGTCGTACGAGTCCTCGTTGACGCCCATCACGAACGTCGCGTCCTCGTCGGTCGCGGGCGCGGAGATGAGGACCTTCTTGGCCCCGGCGTCGAGGTGCTTGCGCGCATCGGCCGCCTTGGTGAAGAAGCCCGTCGACTCGATGACGATGTCGACGCCGAGCTCGCCCCACGGCAGGTTGGCGGGGTCGCGCTCCGCGAACGCCTTGATGGGCGTGCCGTTCACGATCAGGTGCTCGTCGTCGTAGTCGACGGTGGCGTCGAGGCGACCGGTGATCGAGTCGTACTTCAGGAGGTGCGCGAGGGTCTTGTTGTCGGTGAGGTCGTTGACTGCGACGATCTCGAGGTCGGCGCCCTGGGCGAGGGCGGCGCGGAAGTAGTTGCGGCCGATGCGGCCGAAGCCGTTGATGCCGATCTTGACGGACACAGGTATCTCCCCTGTTGTGATGGGCGCGGCGCGCCTTCGAGATGGATCTGACCGGACGGCGGTGTCCCCGGACGGTGCCCGGGGACACCATCCGCGTTACGACAGTAGCAGCAGCCCTGAGGTCTTCTCAGTCGCCGTCTGGAGGCGCTGCTGGACGTTCTCCCAGTCCACGATGTTCCAGAACGCCTTGACGTAATCGGCGCGGACGTTCTTGTAGTCGAGGTAGTACGCGTGCTCCCAGACGTCGAGCATGAGCAGCGGGACGATGCTCGCCGGGAAGTTCGCCTGCTGGTCGAAGAACTGCACGATGACCAGGCGCTGGCCGATGGAGTCCCACGCGAGGACGGCCCATCCCGAGCCCTGCACGCCGAGGGCGGTGGCCGTGAAGTGCGCGCGGAACTTGTCGAAGGAGCCGAAGTGGTCGTCGATGGCCGAGGCGAGCTCGCCGGTCGGCTTGTCGCCCCCGTCCGGCGACATGTTGGTCCAGAAGATCGAGTGGTTGACGTGGCCGCCGAGGTTGAAGGCCAGGTCCTTCTCGAGCTTGTTGACGTTCGCGAGGTTGTCGGTGTCGCGCGCCTCCGCGAGCTGCTGCAGCGCGGTGTTCGCCCCGGTCACGTACGTCTGGTGGTGCTTCGAGTGGTGCAGCTCCATGATCGTGCCGCTGATCGACGGCTCGAGCGCGCCGTAGTCGTAGGCGAGTTCGGGGAGGGTGTAGTCAGCCATTGCTTCTCCTTGTCAGCAGCCGGGTGAACCGGACCTCTGCCCGGCGGACCGCGGCTTCCTCGATCCTATGCCCGCGACCGGCGCGGGCGATGGGGTTGACGGTGTGCGACACCGGCCGTCCGTTCGCCCTGCGCGATACGGTCGCTCAGTCGACGTCGAGGTCGGCCGGCAGGTTCGCCTCGGTACCCGGAACGCCGAGCTCGATGGCGCGCTTGTCGGCCATCGCGAGCAGACGGCGGATGCGGCCGGCGACGGCGTCCTTCGTCAGCGGCGGGTCGGCGTGGTGGCCGAGCTCGTCCAGGCTCGCGTCGCGATGTGCCAGCCGCAGCTCGCCCGCGTAGCGCAGGTGCTCGGGGATCTCGTCGCCGAGGATCTCCATCGCGCGTTCGACCCGGGCGCACGCGGCCACGGCGGCCTGGGCGGAGCGCCGGAGGTTGGCGTCGTCGAAGTTCACGAGCCGGTTCGCGGTCGCGCGCACCTCGCGCCGCTGGCGGAGCTCCTCCCAGTTGCGGACGGTCTCGGTCGCCCCCATGAGGGCGAGCATGCTGCTGATGGCCTCGCCGTCGCGGATGACCACGCGGTGCACGCCGCGGACCTCCCGGGCCTTCGCCGAGATGCCGAGGCGACCGGCCGCGCCGACCAGCGCCATGGCGGTCTCGCTGCCGGGGCAGGTGACCTCGAGCGCTGCAGAGCGACCCGGGTCGGTGAGGCTGCCGCGGGCCAGGAAGGCCCCGCGCCAGACGGCCGCGACGTCGTCGCGCGACCCGGTCGTGAGCTTGTTCGGGAGCCCGCGGACCGGTCGGCGCCGCGCGTCGAGGAGGCCCGTCTGCCGCGCGAGCGTCTCGCCACCGTCGAGGACGCGCACGAGGTACTGGTTCGTGCGACGGAGCCCGGCCGGGTTGATCACGGAGACGTCGGGCCGCACGCCGTAGAGCTCGCCCAGGTCACGGGTCACGCGTCGGGCGATCGCGGGCGAGTCCAGCTCGGCCTCGATCGCGATGCGCCCGGAGATGATGTGCAGGCCTCCGGCGAAGCGGAGCACCGAGGCGAGTTCCGCGGCGCGGACCGGGGTCTTGGTCACCTCGGTCCTGGCCAGCTCCTCTTTCACCTCTGCGGTCAGGGCCACGTGGTCGTCCTCTCTGTGGTTCGTGGGCGCGCGGGGCGCCGGGTCATTCTCGCCCGAGGTCGCGGTGCTTGACGCTGACCGCGAGGCCGGGGATGGCTCGGAGGCGCGCTGCGAGTTCCCGCGCCATCGCGACCGACCGGTGCTTCCCGCCGGTGCATCCGATCGCGATCGTGGCGTGCGGCTTGTTCTCGCGCTGGTAGCCGGCGAGCACCGGTTCGAGCGCGGCGACGTACGAGTCGAGGAACTCGCGAGCACCGTCCTGCTCGAGCACGTAGTCGCTCACCGCGCCGTCCTCGCCGGTCAGGTGGCGGAGGCGCTCGTCCCAGAACGGGTTCGGGAGGAAGCGGGCATCGGCCACGAGGTCGGCGTCGGCGGGCAGCCCGTACTTGAAGCCGAAGCTCTGCACGGTGACGCGGAGACCGGCGCGCCCCGCCTCGGCGAACGTGTCGGTGACGAGGTTCGCGAGCTGGTGGATGTTCAGGTCGGAGGTGTCGACGAGGATGTCGCTGGACTCGCGCACCTCCGCGAGGCGCGCCCGCTCGGCGGTGATGCCGTCGAGTAGCGTGCCGTCGCCCTGCAGCGGGTGCGGGCGGCGGACCGACTCGAAGCGGCGCACGAGCACCGCGTCGTTGGCATCGAGGAACATCACGCGCACGTTGGTGTGCGAACGCAGCGCGTGCACGATGTCGCGCAGCTCGGAGAAGAATCCCCCGCCGCGGATGTCGACGACCGCGGCGATCCGCGGCAGCGACGTTCCGGCGCGCTCGGCGAGATCGACGAGCGGGCGGAGCATCTGGGGCGGGAGGTTGTCGACGACGTACCAGCCGAGGTCCTCCAACGCGTCGGCGACGGTGGAACGTCCGGCTCCGGACATCCCGGTGACGATGAGCATCTCCTGCCGTTCGCCGTCGGTCATGCGCGTCGCGTTCCCTTCCGTGCGTCGTTCCCCCGAACCACCAGCCTAGTCGGCCGGATCGGGGCCGTCGCCCCGGAGCCGCGCGCGCACGTTCGCCGCGAGGGCCGGCCCGATGCCGGGGACCTCGGCGATCGCGGCCTCGTCGGCGCCGCGCAGGCGGGCGACGGAACCGAAGTGCGTGAGGAGTGCCTTGACGCGGGCGGGCCCGAGCCCCGGCACCTCCGACAGGACGGTGGAGATGTCGCGCTTGCGCCGCTGCCGCTGGTGGCTGATCGCGAACCGGTGCGCCTCGTCCCGGATCCGCTGGAACAGGAACAGGGCGTCGCTGTTCCGCGGCAGGATGACCGGGAAGTCCGAGTCCGGGGTCCAGATCTCCTCGAGGCGCTTCGCGATGCCGCAGAGGGCGATCCCCTCCACGCCCGATTCGCGCAGTGCCCGCTCGGCGGCGGCGACCTGCGGCTGACCGCCGTCGACGACGAGCAGGTTGGGGCGATAGGCGAACTTCTTGCGGCGACCGGATGCCGCGGCATCCGTCGTCGCGTCGCCCGCGTCGCCCTCACCGTCGCCCGGCCCGGTCGCGCCGTCGCCTGCTCCCCCGTCGCCGTCGCGGCCGGCGAGGTACGCGAGGCGCCGGGTCAGCACCTGGTGGATGGAGTCGGTGTCGTCGCTCGAGTTCGGGATGGTGAAGCGGCGGTACTCGTCCTTGCGGGGCAGGCCGTCCTCGAAGACCACCATCGAGGCCACGATGTTCGTGCCGCTGAGGTGCGACACGTCGAAGCACTCGATGCGCAGGGGCGCGTCGGCCATGCCGAGCGCCTCCTGGATGTCCTCGAGGGCGCGCGAACGCGCGGTGAAGTCGGCGCTGCGCCGCGTCTTGTAGAGCATGAGCGTCTGCCGGGCGTTCTGCGTCGCGGTCTCGAGCAGGGCGGCCTTGTCGCCCCGCTGCGCGGCGCGCAGGCGCACCTTGCGGCCCCCGAGGCTGCTGAGCCACGTGGCGAGCGCCTCGGCGTCCTCCGGCAGAGCCGGCACGACGACCTCGGACGGCGGCCGGATGTCGTCGCCGTACGCGTGCTGCACGACCGAGTCGACGAGGTCGCCGAGGGACATGTCGAGCTCGGTGTCGACGGTCCACGAGCGCTGGCCGCGGATGCGACCGCCGCGCACCATGAACAGGTGCACGGCCGCGGCGAGCTCGTCGTGGTCGATCCCGAAGACGTCGATGTCGACGTGGTCGCGGAGCACGACCGTGCTCTTCTCGAAGAACTGCTCGGCCGCCTGGAGCTGGTCGCGGCGTCGCGCTGCGGTCTCGTAGTCCTGCGCGGCGGCCGCCTCGCGCATCTGCTGGGTCAGCTCGGTGATGATGCGTCGGTCCTGGTTCTGCATGAACGCGACGAACCGCTGCACGTTGGCGCGGTGCTCCTCGATCGTGACCTTGCCCGAGCACGGGCCGAAGCACCGGCCGATCTGGCCGGCGAAGCACGGCTTGCCGGTCTGCATCGCGCGCTTGTAGTCGCTGTCCTTGCAGGTGCGGATCGGGAACAGCTTGAGCATGATGTCGAGCGTCTCGTTGACCGCCCAGACCTTGGGATAGGGCCCGAAGTACCGCGCGCCTCGGATGCCGGTGCGGCGCGTGACGATCGCGCGGGGCGCCTCGTCGGCGAGCGTGACCGCGAGGTACGGATAGCTCTTGTCGTCGCGGTACTTGACGTTGAACGGCGGATCGAACTCCTTGATCCACGTGTACTCGAGCTGCAGTGCCTCGACGTCGTTGCCGACCACGGTCCATTCGACGGATGCCGCGGTGGTGACCATGCGACGGGTGCGCTCGTGCAGGGTGCGGAGCGGCGCGAAGTAGTTGGACAGGCGGGCGCGGAGGTTCTTGGCCTTGCCGACGTAGAGGACGCGGCGATCGGCGTCGCGGAAGCGGTAGACGCCGGGCGCGGTCGGGATCTCCCCCGGCTTGGGCCGGTACGCGACGGTGCTGGGCATCGTCAGCTGGCGGCGACGGCCGGCTCCGCCGCAGCGTCGAAGATCTCGCGGAGGAAGTACCCGGTGTGGCTGTCGTGGTTGTCGGCGACGTCTTCCGGCGTGCCGACGGCCACGACCTGACCGCCGCCCGAGCCGCCCTCGGGGCCGAGATCGATGATCCAGTCGGCGGACTTGATCACGTCGAGGCTGTGCTCGATGACGATGACGGTGTTGCCCTTGTCGACGAGCTTGCCGAGCACCTTCAGCAGCTTCCGCACGTCTTCGAAGTGCAGGCCGGTCGTCGGCTCGTCGAGCACGTAGACGCTGCGACCGTTCGACCGCCGCTGCAGCTCGGTCGCCAGCTTGACGCGCTGCGCCTCGCCGCCCGACAAGGTCGTCGCGCTCTGCCCGAGCTGGACGTACCCGAGGCCGACGTCGACGAGCGTCTTGAGGTAGCGGTGGATCGCGGAGATCGGCTCGAAGAACTCCGCCGCCTCGCTGATCGGCATCTCGAGCACCTCGGCGATGTTCTTGCCCTTGTAGTGCACCTGCAGGGTCTCGCGGTTGTAGCGCTTGCCCCCGCAGACCTCGCACGCGACGTAGACGTCGGGGAGGAAGTTCATCTCGATCTTGATCGTGCCGTCGCCCGCGCAGGCCTCGCAGCGCCCGCCCTTGACGTTGAAGCTGAACCGGCCCGGCAGGTACCCGCGGGCCTTCGCCTCGGCGGTCTCGGAGAACAGGGTCCGGATGCGGTCGAAGACCCCGGTGTACGTCGCCGGGTTGGACCGCGGGGTGCGACCGATCGGCGCCTGGTCCACGTGCACGACCTTGTCGAGGTGGTCGAGCCCGGTGACCCGCCGGTGCTTGCCGGGCACCTTGCGGGCGCCGTTCAGCCGGTTGGCGAGCACCCGGTAGAGGATGTCGTTGACGAGCGACGACTTGCCGGACCCGCTCACGCCCGTGACCGCGGTGAGCGTGCCGAGCGGGAACGCGACGTCGACGCCGCGCAGGTTGTTCGCCTGGGCGCCCTCGACGGTGATCATGCGACCGGGGTCGATCGGACGGCGCTTCGCCGGGATCGCGATCTCCTTGCGGCCCGACAGGTAGTCGCCCGTGAGCGACTCGCGGTTCTTCACGAGGTCGGCGTAGCTGCCGCTGTGCACGACCGTGCCGCCGTGCACGCCGGCGCCGGGACCGATGTCGACGATCCAGTCGGCCGTGCGGATGGTGTCCTCGTCGTGCTCGACGACGATGAGGGTGTTGCCGAGGTCGCGGAGTGCGACGAGCGTGTCGATGAGGCGTCGGTTGTCGCGCTGGTGCAGGCCGATGCTCGGCTCGTCGAGCACGTAGAGGACGCCGGTCAGGCCCGAGCCGATCTGGGTGGCCAGCCGGATGCGCTGCGCCTCGCCGCCCGAGAGCGTGCCGGCCGCGCGGGCGAGGTCGAGGTAGCTGAGCCCGACCCGGATGAGGAAGTCGAGCCGGAGCTTGATCTCGCGGAGCACCTGTGCGGCGATGGCCTGCTCCCGGTCGGTGAGCTCGAGGCGGTCCATGAACGCGCGGGCGTCGTGCAGGCTGAGCCGGCAGACGTCGGCGATGGACGAGTCGTGGATCAACACCGAGAGCACCTCGGGCTTCAGCCGGTCGCCCTGGCAGACCGGGCAGGGCACCTCGCGGAGGTACTCGGCCCACCGCGCGCGCTGCACGTCGGTCTCGGCCTGCAGGTACTGCCGTTCGATGTACGGCACGACGCCCTCGAACCCGGACGTGTAGCTCATCTCGCGGCCGTACCGGTTGCGCCAGCGGACCTTGACCTCGAAGTTGTCGCCGCGGAGGACCGCGTGCCGTGCTTCGACCGGCAGGTCCTCCCAGGGCGTGTCGAGCGAGAAGCCGAGGTCGCGGCCGAGGCCGTGCAGCAGCTTCTCGTAGTAGTTGTAGAGGCTCTTGCCCTGCGAGGTCCACGGCAGGATGACGCCCTCGTTGATGCTGAGCGACGGGTCGCCGAGCAGGAGGTCCTCGTCGACCGACATGCGCGTGCCGAGGCCGGAGCACTCCGGGCACGCACCGAACGGGGCGTTGAACGAGAAGGTGCGCGGCTCGATCTCGGTGAGCGCGATGGGGTGCTGGTTCGGACAGCTGAGCTTCTCGGAGAAGGTCTGCCACGCCGCATCGCCCTCGCGGTCGACGTAGTTGATCTGCACGACGCCGTCGGTCAACCGCAGGGCGGTCTCGAGCGAGTCGGTGAGCCGGCCGAGCACCTCGTCGGATGCCACGAGCCGGTCGATGACGACGGAGATGTCGTGCTTCACCTGCTTCTTCAGCGTGGGCGGCTCGTCGAGGCGGATCACCTCGCCGTCGACGACGGCGCGCGAGTAGCCCTGGCTCGCGAGCTCGCGGAAGAGGTCGACGAACTCGCCCTTCTTCTGCGACACCATTGGGCTGAGCACCTGGAACCGGGTGCCCGCCTCGAGCTCCATGAGCTGGTCGGCGATCTGCTGCACGGTCTGCCGCTGGATGCGCTCGCCGCACACCGGGCAGTGGGGCACGCCGATGCGCGCCCAGAGCAGTCGCATGTAGTCGTAGATCTCGGTGATCGTGCCCACCGTCGATCGCGGGTTGCGGTTGGTCGACTTCTGGTCGATGGAGACCGCGGGGCTCAACCCCTCGATGAAGTCGACGTCGGGTCGGTCGACCTGCCCGAGGAACTGGCGCGCGTACGCCGAGAGGGACTCGACGTATCGGCGCTGCCCCTCGGCGAAGATCGTGTCGAACGCGAGCGAGGACTTGCCCGAGCCGGACAGGCCCGTGAACACGACCATCGCGTCGCGCGGGATCTCGACATCGACGTTGCGCAGGTTGTGGACGCGGGCTCCGCGGACACTCAGGCGCGAATGGGCATCGAGACGTGAAACTGGCACCCTACGAGTGTACGAACGCCCTCCGACACGAACGCCGAGAGCGCACGTGCTGAGAGCGAACATACGTTCGACTCGACGGAGCGAGGGGCGGATGCCTCAGCCGAGGTGCCCCGCCTTCTCCATCTGCCGGAGCTCGCGCTTCAGCTCGGAGACCTCGTCTCGCAGTCGGGCCGCGAGCTCGAACTTGAGCTCGCCGGCCGCCTCGAGCATCTGCTCGTTGAGGTCGCGGATCAGGTCCTCGAGGTCGTTGGCCCCGGCCGCGGCGATGCCCTCGCGGCGCATCGGGACCGGCGAGGTCTTCTTCGCGTCGCGTCCGCGCAGCAGCGCCGCCGTGTCGGCCTCCTCGCGCGCGAGGACCTCGGTGATGTCGGCGATCCGCTTGCGGAGCGGCGTGGGGTCGATGCCGTTCACGCGGTTGTACTCGAGCTGCTTGTCGCGGCGGCGGTTCGTCTCCTCGATGGCGGACTGCATCGAGTCGGTCATCACGTCGGCGTACATGTGCACCTCGCCGGAGACGTTCCGCGCCGCGCGCCCGATGGTCTGGATGAGCGAGGTGGACGAGCGGAGGAACCCCTCCTTGTCGGCGTCCAGGATCGCCACGAGCGACACCTCCGGGAGGTCGAGCCCCTCGCGGAGGAGGTTGATGCCCACCAGCACGTCGTAGACGCCCGCTCGGAGTTCGGTCAGCAGCTCGACGCGACGCAGCGTGTCGACGTCGGAGTGGAGGTACCGCACCCGGACGCCGGCCTCGGTGAGGAAGTCGGTGAGCTCCTCGGCCATCCGCTTGGTCAGGGTCGTCACGAGCACGCGCTCGTCGCGTTCGGCGCGCGCCCGGATCTCCTCGAGGAGGTCGTCGATCTGCCCCTTGGTGGGCTTGACCACGATCTCGGGATCGACGAGCCCGGTCGGCCGGATGATCTGCTCGACGACGCCGTCCGCGATGCCCATCTCGTACTTGCCCGGGGTGGCCGAGAGGTACACGGTCTGGCCGATGCGGTCCTTGAACTCGTCCCACTTCAGGGGGCGGTTGTCGAGCGCGCTCGGCAGGCGGAATCCGTGCTCGACGAGCGTGCGCTTGCGCGACGAGTCGCCCTCGTACATCGCGCCGATCTGCGGCACGGTCACGTGGGACTCGTCGATGACGACGAGGAAGTCATCGGGGAAGTAGTCGAGCAGGCAGTGCGGCGGCTCGCCCGCGGCGCGACCGTCGATGTGCCGGGAGTAGTTCTCGATGCCCGAGCAGAAGCCGATCTGCTCCATCATCTCGAGGTCGAAGGTGGTGCGCATGCGGAGGCGCTGGGCCTCGAGCAGCTTGCCCTCGCGCTCGAGCTCCTGCAGGCGCTCGTCGAGTTCGTCGCGGATCGTGCCGATCGCGCGCTGCATGACGTCGGTGCTCGCGACGTAGTGCGACCCGGGGAACACCGGCACGGCGTCGAGCTTCGCGATCACGGCGCCGGTCAGCGGATGCAGGCTGTAGAGCGCCTCGATCTCGTCGCCGAACATCTCGATGCGGATCGCGTGCTCCTCGTACACCGGGATGATCTCGATCGTGTCGCCGCGCACCCGGAAGTTGCCGCGCGAGAAGTCGACGTCGTTGCGCTGGTACTGCATCGACACGAACTTGCGGATCAGCCAGTCGCGGTCGACGCGCTGCCCCACCTGCAGCGGCATCATCGCGTTGAGGTACTGCTCGGGCGTGCCGAGGCCGTAGATGCACGACACCGTCGAGACCACCACGACGTCGCGCCGGCTCAGCAGCGAGTTCGTCGTCGAGTGACGCAGCCGCTCGACCTCGGCGTTGATCGACGAGTCCTTCTCGATGAAGGTGTCGGTCTGCGGGACGTACGCTTCGGGCTGGTAGTAGTCGTAGTACGAGACGAAGTACTCGACGGCGTTGTGCGGCATGAGCTCGCGGAACTCGTTCGCGAGCTGGGCGGCGAGGGTCTTGTTGTGGGCGAGCACCAGCGTGGGCCGCTGCACCTGCTCGATGAGCCAGGCGGTCGTCGCGGACTTGCCGGTACCGGTCGCACCGAGCAGCACCACGTCGGTCTCGCCCGCGTTGATGCGCGCCGCGAGCTCGGCGATCGCCTGCGGCTGGTCGCCGCTCGGCGCGTACTCGCTGACGACCTCGAACGGGCGCACGGAACGGGTCGACTGCATGTGGTCAAGTCTAGGTTCGGCCACCGACACCGATCCTGAGAGCGGATGCCGCGGCTGCGGCCTCCGCTGTCGTCAGCGCCTCGCGCGCCGGGCCTTCTCGATGTCGACCCACAGGCCGTCGGCCTGGCTCGTGGTGTGCGCGAGGCTGCCGCCGGTGTCGATCACGACATCGGCGATCGCGCGACGTTCCTCGTCGCTGATCTGCGCGTCGACGCGGGCCTCGGCCTGGATCGGGTCGAGCCCCCGCTCCTCGACCAGGCGCTTGACCTGGGCTCGCTTGGGGGCGCTCGTCACCACGATGAGGTCGAACGGGTGGTCGACCTGCGCCTCGACGAGCAGCGGGACGTCGTAGACGACGACCGCGTCCGGGTCCTCCTGCTCGGCCTTGGCGATGAGCTTGCGGGAGAGCTCACGCACGGCCGGGTGCACGATCGCGTTGAGCCGCGCCCGCGCGTCGTCGTCGCGGAACACGATCTCGCCGAGCTTCGGGCGGTCGAGCGTGCCGTCATGGCGCAGCACCCCGTCGCCGAACTCGGCGACGATGGCCTCGAGGCACGGGCTGCCCGGCTCGACCACGCGACGCGCGAGCTGGTCGGCATCGAGGTGGATCGCGCCATGCTCGACGAGCCGGCGGGCGACGGTGGACTTTCCGGAGGCGATTCCGCCAGTGAGGCCGATCAGGTACACGAGTCCACCCTATGGGGTGCGGATCACCGCCCTCGACGCGCCCGCCTCCCGCGACGGCGATCGGAGCGGTCTCCGGGAATGCCGGAAGGCCGGCCCCCGAGGGGACCGGCCTTCCGTTCGATTCGCCGTACGGAGCGACGGATCAGTTGCTCGAGAGCTTCTCGCGCAGTGCTGCGAGCGAGGCGTCGTCGGCGAGGGTGCCCGCACCGGCGGACTCGCTCGAGAACGACGAGGCGCCCGACGAGAACGAGTCGTCCGAAGCCTGGGCCGCGAGCGACGCGGCGACCTGCTTCTTGTGCGCCTCCCAGCGAGCCTGGGCGGCAGCGTACTCCTGCTCCCACTTCTCGCGCTGGGCCTCGAAGCCCTCGCGCCACTCGTTGGTCTCGGGGTCGAAGCCCTCGGGGTACTTGTAGTTGCCCTGCTCGTCGTACTCGGTGAGCATGCCGTAGAGCGCCGGGTCGAACTCGGTGCCCTCGGGGTCGACGCCCTCGTTGGCCTGCTTGAGCGACAGCGAGATGCGGCGACGCTCGAGGTCGATGTCGATGACCTTGACGAAGACCTCCTCGCCGACCGACACGACCTGCTCGGCCAGCTCGACGTGGCGGCCCGACAGCTCGGAGATGTGCACGAGGCCCTCGATGCCGTCGGCGACGCGGACGAACGCACCGAACGGCACCAGCTTGGTGACCTTTCCGGGCGTGACCTGGCCGATGGCGTGCGTACGGGCGAAGACCTGCCACGGGTCCTCCTGCGTCGCCTTGAGCGACAGCGAGACGCGCTCGCGGTCGAGCTCGACGGAGAGCACCTCGACGGTGACCTCCTGGCCGACCTCGACGACCTCGCTGGCGTGCTCGATGTGCTTCCAGGAGAGCTCGGAGACGTGGACGAGACCGTCGACGCCGCCGAGGTCGACGAACGCACCGAAGTTGACGATCGACGAGATGACGCCCTTGCGGATCTGGCCCGGGTGCAGGTTCTGCAGGAAGGTCGAGCGCGACTCCGACTGGGTCTGCTCGAGCAGCGCGCGACGCGACAGGACCACGTTGTTGCGGTTCTTGTCGAGCTCGAGGATCTTCGCCTCGATCTCCTGGCCGAGGTACGGCGTGAGGTCGCGCACGCGGCGGAGCTCGATGAGCGAGGCCGGGAGGAAGCCGCGGAGGCCGATGTCGACGATGAGGCCGCCCTTGACGACCTCGATGACGGTGCCCGTGACGACGCCGTCGGTCTCCTTGATCTTCTCCACGTCGCCCCACGCGCGCTCGTACTGCGCACGCTTCTTCGACAGGATCAGTCGGCCTTCCTTGTCCTCCTTCTGGAGAACGAGGGCCTCGACGGAGTCGCCGACGTTGACGACCTCGCTGGGGTCGACGTCGTGCTTGATGGAAAGCTCGCGGGAGGGGATCACACCCTCGGTCTTGTACCCGACGTCGAGGAGGACCTCGTCGCGGTCGATCTTCACGACGGTGCCCTCGATGAGGTCGCCGTCGTTGAAGAACTTCAGAGTCTTCTCGACCGCGGCGAGGAAATCGTCAGCAGATCCGATGTCGTTGATCGCGACCTGCTTGGGCGCCTTGGTCGTTGCGGTTGTCATGTAGTGGATGCTCCGTTAATGGACAAAATCGGGCCCGTCGCGGAAAGAGCGTTGTGTGTGTTCCGCGGCGGGCATGCGGACAGGGATGTCACACGAGTGACGCTCCATCCTATCCTCATCGGCGCTCGGGCGGCAACCGCACCGCGCTGCGCCCGCGGCGCGGCATCCGTCGGGCGACCCTCAGGCGAGCAGCGCACCCTTCAGCGTGTCGAGGCCCACTCCGCCGAGCGCCAGCGCCCGCGAGTGGAACGAGCGGATGTCGAAGCCGTCGCCCTCGCGCTGGCGGACCTCGTCCCGCAGCTGCTCCCAGATGCGCTGGCCCACCTTGTACGACGGAGCCTGCCCCGGCCACCCGAGGTACCGGTGGACCTCGAAGCGCACGAACTCGTCGGGCATGTTCACGTTCGCGCCCATGAACTCGAACGCGTACTCCCCCGTCCACGCCCCGGCACCGTCGGGACGGGGCTTGCCGAGGTGGACGCCGATGTCGAGCACGACGCGGGCCGCGCGCATGCGCTGCCCGTCGAGCATGCCGAGACGGTCGGCCGGGTCGTCCAGGTAGCCGAGCTCCTCCATGAGCCGCTCCGCGTAGAGCGCCCAGCCCTCCGCGTGCCCCGAGGTGCCGGCGAGCTGCCGGCGCCACGTGTTCAACTGCCCGCGATTGACGACCGCCTGCCCGATCTGCAGGTGATGGCCCGGCACCCCCTCGTGGTACACGGTGGTCTTCTCACGCCACGTGTCGAACTCGGTGACGCCCTCGGGCACCGACCACCACATGCGACCGGGTCGCGAGAAGTCGTCGCTCGGACCGGTGTAGTAGATCCCGCCTTCCTGGGTGGGGGCGATGAGGCACTCGAGCGTGCGGATCTGCTCGGGGATGTCGAACTGCGTCGCGCCGAGCTCCGCCACGGCGCGATCGCTCGTCTCCTGCATCCAGCGCTGCAGGGCCTCCGTGCCGACGAGCTTGCGGGCGGGATCCGCTTCGAGGTGCGCGACGGCCTCGGCGACGGACGCCCCGGGAAGGATCTCGTGTGCGACCGCCTCCTGCTCGGCCACCATGCGGGCCAGCTCGTCGCTACCCCACTCGTAGGTCTCGTCGAGGTCGATCGTCGCTCCGAGGAAACGGCGCGACTGCAACGCGTAGACCTCGCGGCCGACGGCGTCGTCGTTCCCGGCGCGCGGTGCGAGTTCGCGCTCGAGGAACTCGGCGAGCCGACCGTACGCTGACGCCGCCCCGGCAGCGCCGGCCTCGAGCTCGCGTCGCAGCGAGCCGTCGACGTCCGCCTCGCCCGACGCGGCCTGCTCGACGAACGAGGGGAAGAACCCGTCGGACCGCGCGTGCCGGCGCGCCTGCAGGGCCACCTCGCGCACCTGACGCACCGCCGGGACCACACCCCGGTCGATGCCCAGTCGGAGCGTCTCCAGGTAGCCGTCCACCGCGCCCGGGACCGCAGCCAGCCGAGCGGCGATCCGCTCCCAGTCCTCGGTGGAGGAGGTGGGCATGAGGTCGAACACCTCGCGGATCTCCTGGGCCGGACTCGCGATGACGTTGAGGTCGCGCAGCGGCAGTCCCGCGGCATCCGCTTCGAGGTCGAGGTCGAGCTCGCTGCCGAGGTCGGCCACGGTGATGCGATCGACGTCGTCGACGGGGTCGGCGCGCCGGAGCTCGGCGAGCGTGGCGCGGGTGGCCTCCATCAGCGCGGCGTGGCCGGTCGGCGAGTAGTCCGGAAGCCGGTGGTCCTCGTCGGTGCGCCCGATGTACGTGCCGACCGCCGGATTCAACCGGACGATCTCGTCGACCCAGCCCTCGGCGATGCGGTCGACCTCGGTCGGAGTGCGCTCAGCTGCTGCCATGGGTGCGAGCCTAGGCGAGCCCTCGGGCGAGGTGCCAACCCCCGAGGCCCGCTCAGGTCATGGGCTCAGTGCGCCGCGTCCTCCCAGTCGCGGCCGCGGCCGACCTGCACGTCGAGGGGCACCAACAGGTCGGCGGCGTGCGACATGCGGTCGTGCACGAGCGCCTCGACCTCGTCGCCCTCGCCCGCGACGACCTCGAAGATGAGCTCGTCGTGCACCTGCATGAGCATGCGCGACCGCAGGTCGCGGGCCTGGAGTTCGCGCTCGACCCCGATCATCGCGAACTTCATGATGTCGGCGGCCGAGCCCTGGATCGGCGCGTTGAGCGCCGCGCGCTCGGCGTTCTCGCGGAGGACGCGGTTCGGGCTGTTCAGGTCGGGGAAGGGACGCCGGCGGCCGAAGATCGTCTCGGTGTACCCGTCGACCTTCGCCTGGGCGACGACCCCGCGCAGGTAGTCGCGTACCGCGCCGAAGCGCTCGAAGTAGTCCTTCATCAGCTGAGTGGCCTCGGCCCGGTCGATGCGCAGCTGCTTCGAGAGTCCGAACGCGCTGAGTCCGTACGCGAGGCCGTAGGACATGGCCTTCACCTTGGTGCGCATGAGCGGGGTCACGTCGGACGGGTCGACGTCGAAGATCCGGGCGCCGACGAAGCGGTGCAGGTCCTCGCCCGAGTGGAACGCCTCGATGAGGCCCGGGTCCTGCGAGAGGTGCGCCATGATGCGCATCTCGATCTGCGAGTAGTCGGCGGTCAGCAGCTCGGCGTAGTCGGCGCCGTGGGTGAATGCGGCGCGGATGCGACGCCCCTCCTCGGTGCGGACCGGGATGTTCTGCAGGTTCGGGTCGGTCGAGGAGATGCGCCCCGTGGTGGTGCCCACCTGCACGTAGCTCGTGTGCACGCGGCCGTCGGACTGGATGGACTTGTCGAGCGTCTCGACGATCTGCCGGAGCTTCGTGGCGTCGCGATGCTCGAGCAGGAGTCCGAGGAACGGGTGCGGGTTGGAGTCCTGCAGGTCGGCGAGCGCGCCGGCGTCGGTCGAGTAGCCGGTCTTCGTGGCCCGGGTCTTCGGCATGCCGAGTTGGTCGAACAGCACTTCCTGGAGCTGCTTCGGCGAACCGAGGTTCACCTCGCGCCCGATCTCGGCGTACGCCGCCTGCGCGAGGCCCGCGGCGCGCTCGCCCAGCTGCGCCGAGAGCTCGGCGAGCTGGTCGTGCTCGACGGTCACGCCGCGCAGTTCCATCTCGGCGAGGATGCCGACGATCGGGATCTCGATGTCGGCGAGGACCCGGCGCGAGCCCTCCGAGAGCGCACCGAGCACCACGGGGGCCACGCGGAGGGAGTACCACGCGAACTCGGGTGCGCCGGCGGTCGAATCGGCGTCGGGGACCAGTTGCGCGGGGTCGGCCATGGGGATGGTCTCGCGCAGGTAGCGCGAGACGAGGTCGGCGAGGTCCTTCTCGGCCAGGCTCGGCCGGACCAGCCAGCCCGCGACGAGGGTGTCGACGACGAGGCCGTCGAACGCCAGGCCGGATCGGCGCATCGCCTTCAGCTGCGGCTTCGCGTCGGTCATGATCTTCGGGGCGTCGCTCGCGAGCCACGCCTCGAACGGCGCGAGGTCGGCCTGTCCGGGCGTCCACGCGATCTGGAGCGATTCGCTCGACGACGCGACGCCCGCGCCGATCACGCGGCCGTCGAGCACCTCGAGGCTGAGCCCCAGCCCGGCCGGCTCGGCCGCGGCGGCCCGCGCGAGCCAGCCCTCCAGCTCGGCGCCGCGGAGTGCCTGCGACACGGGCGCGGTGGCGGCGGGCTCGGGCTCGGCCGCGAGCGCGGCCGAACCGTCGGCCGTCACGCCGTTGCCCTCGCCGGCCATCTTCACGACGCGCTCGAGCAGGGTCTTGAACTCGAGCCGGTCGAACAGCTCGCGCACGGCCGCCTCGTCCATCGGCTTGGCCTCGAGGTCGGCGATCTCGACGTCGAGCTCGAGATCGCGCACGAGCCGGTTGAGCCGCCGGTTGCGGACCGCGTTCTCGCGCTCACGCCGCAGGTTGTCGCCCACGACGCCCTTGATCTCGTCGATGTGCTCGAGGATGCCGTCGAGGCTGCCGTAGAGCCCGAGCCACTTCACGGCGGTCTTCTCGCCGACCTTCGTGATGCCGGGCAGGTTGTCGCTGGTCTCGCCGACGAGCGCCGCGACATCCGGGTACTGCTCGGGCCGGACGCCGTAGCGCTCGACGACGGCCTGGGCGTCGTAGCGCTTGAGCTGCGAGACGCCCTGCACATTCGGGTAGAGCAGGGTGATGTCGTCGTCGACGAGCTGGATGGTGTCGCGGTCGCCGGACACGACGAGCACGTCGTACCCCGCCTCCTTGCCGCGCGTGGCGAGCGTGGCGAGGATGTCGTCGGCCTCGTAGTCCTCCTTCTCGAGCACGGTGATGCGCATGGCGCGCAGCGCCTCCTTCAGGAGGCCGATCTGGCCCTTGAACTCGGACGGCGTCTCGCTGCGGTTCGCCTTGTACTCGGTGTACTCGCGCGTGCGGAAGGACTGGCGGGACGTGTCGAACGCCACTGCGAGGTGCGTCGGCTTCTCGTTGCGCAACAGCATGAGCAGCATCGACAGGAAGCCGTGGATGGCGTTCGTGTGCTGCCCGTCACGGGTGCTGAAGCTGTCGACGGGCAGCGCGTAGAAGGCGCGGTAGGCGAGCGAGTGGCCGTCGACGACGAGGAGGGTGGGCTTTGCGGGGGTGGGGTCCGACACCCCCTAAGACTACAAGCGGGCACCGACACCTCCGGGCCGCCGGCGACGCGCCCGGCACCCCGGGCGACCGGCATCCGCCGACGGATGTCGCGGGGCTCAGCCCGCCCCGCCGCCGCGCGCCGCGTCGAGCACGATGCGACGCTCGGCGGCCCCGATCACGCGACGAGCGCGGTCAGCGGCATCCGGGTTGACCGAGATCGAGTCGATGCCGAAGCGCACGAGGTGTTCGGCGAACGCCGGGTCGTTCGACGGGCGCTGCCCGCACAGCGACGAGGTGATGCCGGCCGCGTGGCAGGCGGTGATGATCCGCTCGATGGCGTCGAGCACCGCGGCATCCGACTCGTCGAACAGCTCGGCGCACAGCTCGGAGTCCCGGTCGACGCCGAGCATGAGCTGCGTGAGGTCGTTGGAGCCGATCGAGACCCCGTCGATGCCCATCGCCGCGTACTCCGGGATCCGGTACGCGATCGAGGGGACCTCGGCCATGACCCAGCGCTTCAGGCCGCGCTGACGGCCGAGCGGGCTGTCGTCGATCAGTTCCAGGCAGGCCTCGAGCTCCCAGCGGGTGCGCACGAACGGGAGCATGACGTGCAGGTTGGGCGTCTCCTCGCGCACCCGCGCGAGCACCTCGAGCTCGAGGGTGAACAGCTCCGGCTCGCGGACGTATCGGTAGGCGCCGCGGTAGCCGATCATGGGGTTGTTCTCCTGCGGCTCGAACCGCTCGCCGCCCTCGAGGCCGCGGAACTCGTTCGTGCGGAAGTCGATGGTGCGGTACACCACGGGGCGCGTCCCGAACGCCCGGGTCACCTCGAGCAGCGATCCGCTCATGCGATCGACGAACTCGTCCCGCCGGCCGCGGGCGAGCAGCTCGCGCGGGTGCAGGCCGCCGAGGGCATCGGTGATCATGAACTCGGCGCGCAGCAGCCCGACGCCGTCGACGTCCTGCGCGGCGACGTCCGCGGCGCGTTCCGCGATGGCGAGGTTGACGTAGAGCCGGGTCGCGAGCGCCTCGGGCGCCGCGGGTGCCCGGATCGGCGACACCATCGCCGGCGGCGCTCCGGCGCCGGGTGCAGCGGATGCCGCGGCATCCGCGCCCTCGATCACCTCGCCCTTCGCGCCGTCGACCGTGACGAGCTCGTCGTCCCGGAGCGCCGACGTCGCCGTGCGCGCCCCCACGATCGCGGGCACGCCGAGCTCCCGCGCCACGATGGCGGCGTGGCAGGTCATGCCGCCGCCGTCGGTGACCACGGCCGCGGCGCGGCGCATCGTGGGCACCCAGTCCGGGTTGGTCATGGGGGCGACGAGGATCTCACCCGCCTGCAGGCGGGGTCCGTCCGCGGGGCTCTGCAGGATGCGCACCCGTCCGGACACGCGACCGGGCGCGGCGGCGAGCCCGCGCAGCAGGACCGTCCCCGCTGGAGGTCCGCCGGCGACCGGGACGCCGGCCTCCCCCGGACCGCCGCCGAGGGTGGTCACCGGGCGCGACTGGAGCATCCAGAGCCGCCCCGCCGAGTACGCCCACTCGGTGTCCTGGGGCTCGCCGTAGTGCTGCTCCACCTGCAGCCCGAGGGACGCGACGGCGAGCACCTCGTCGTCGGTGAGCACGCGCGCGTCGGCACGCACCGGGTCGAGGTCCTCGCGCACGACCGTCCCGCCCGATCCGGGCACGAGGGTGTGCGACTGGCGTCCGACGCGCACCGAGATCAGGCGCGGGCCGTCCTTCGCGACGACGTACGTGTCGGGTTCGACCGCCCCGGAGACGACGACCTCGCCGAGCCCCAGCGCCGCCTCGATCACGAGCCGGTCGCGCGCCCCGGTCGACGGGTCGACCGTGAACATGACGCCCGACCGGTCGGAGGCCACCTGCGTCTGCACGACGACCGCGAGCACCGGCTCCTCGTCCATGCGCTGGCTCGCCCGATACGAGATGACGCGGTCGCCGTAGAGCGACGCCCAGCAGTCCCGCAGTCGGGCGAGCACGGCCTCGTCGCCCACGACGTTGTTGTACGTGTCGTGCATGCCCGCGAATGACGTGCCCGCGGCATCCTCCGAGGTCGCCGACGAGCGCACCGCCACGGCGGCCCCAGCGCCGAGGCGGTGGTACTCCCCCAGGATCGCTTCACGGACGTCGTCCGGGACCTGGACCGCCCGCACCGTCTCGCGCAGCTCGGCCGCCGCGCGCGCGAGGGCCTCCGGGTCGTCGGCCTCCGCCGCAGCGGCCCGGAAGCGTTCGAGCAGTCGCTCCCGCACCCCCGCCCGTTCCACGGCCTCGAGGTACGCGGACGCGGTGACCACGAAGCCCGGCGGGATCGGCAGCCCGGCCGAGGTCATCTCGCCGAGGTTCGCCCCCTTGCCGCCGACGGATGCCGCGTCGCCGAGACCGACCTCCTCGAAGCGGTTGACCAGTGCGGAACGTCCGTCGCCGAGCATGCGACCCCCTGGCCTCGTCCGAACCGGACCGCCCGGTTCGGGCGGACCCATCGTTCCACGACGGAGTCGGCGGGCGCGGGACGCAAGTCCCGGCGGCTACTTCTTGGGTGCGAGCTGCTCGATGATGGCCTGCGAGACGTCCTTCATGGTGAGGCGACGGTCCATCGAGGCCTTCTGGATCCAGCGGAACGCCTCGGGCTCGGTCAGCCCCATCTTCTCGTTCAGCAGGCCCTTGGCGCGGTCGACGAGCTTGCGGGTCTCGAACCGCTCGACGAGGTCGCCGACCTCGGCCTCGAGCGCGATGATCTGGGCGTGCCGGGCCAGCGCGATCTCGATCGCGGGCAGGAGGTCGTTCGGCGTGAAGGGCTTCACCACGTAGGCCAGCGCGCCGGCCTCGGTCGCGCGCTCGACGAGCTCCCGCTGGCTGAACGCCGTGAGGAGCACGACCGGGGCGATGTGGCCCTTCGAGAGCCGCTCCGCCGCGGAGATGCCGTCGAGCTGCGGCATCTTCACATCCATGATGACGAGGTCGGGGCGGAGCTCGGTCGCGAGTGCGACCGCCGTCTCGCCGTCTCCGGCCTCGCCGACGACCTCGAAGCCGTTGTCGCGCAGGATCTCGACGATGTCGAGGCGGATGAGCGATTCATCCTCCGCGACGACGACGCGGCGCGGCGCTGACTGGGTCTCTTCGGTGTCTGTCACGCAGGAAAGCCTACGGTATTCTGGGCGAGCGCTCCGGCCGGTGTGGCGGAATGGCAGACGCGGAGCACTCAAAATGCTTTGCCCGAGAGGGCGTGTGGGTTCGACCCCCACCACCGGCACCAGCACCTGCGAACGCGAACGAGGCCCGGCCGTCCGACGGACGACCGGGCCTCGTGGCGCGAGCGGCTAGA